>NZ_CP011025.1:3200695-3520764 GCF_000238395.3 Pseudoalteromonas arctica A 37-1-2 | reverse complement strand
ATGGGCTACTAGGCTGAGACATTTTTGCAATGGCCCTTAATGGTTCTTGTGTTGTTTCTGTCGTTATATTTATATCACTTAGTAAGTCCATTAATTTTTTAATTTGCTCATTATCAGGGCTAATTAATAAGGCGTGTTTTTTAAGCTTTTGTTGCTCAGATAAAGTAAAGGGTAGAGTAAAGAAAAACTCGCTACCTTGATTAATCGTGCTCCTTACTTGTATATCTCCGCCTAGCAATTTAGTTAATTGTTTGCTTATAGTGAGCCCTAAACCCGTCCCACCATACTTTCTTGTTGTGCTTGAATCACCTTGCGAGAAAGACTGGAATATAATTTTTGATTGCTCTTCGGTCATCCCAATACCCGTGTCTTTTATACTAAAGCGAAGGTTTATTGTTTTTTCGTGTTGAGATGTCGCTTCTATAATTAATGATATTTCACCATGCTCAGTAAACTTAATTGCGTTACCTACACAGTTATTTATTATTTGGCTTAAGTGCATTGGGTCGCCAATAAGTTCAAGCCCTGCATCAACGTGTAAAGTAAAGTTTAATAACAAGCCTTTTTGCTTAGCATTTGTTGAGAATAAATTTTGAACGTTAGAAACTATAGTATGTAAGGTAAAAGGGATTTGCTCTAACTGAACTTTTTCCGATTCTAGTTTAGAAAAATCCAGAATATTATTTAAAATCTGCAATAAATTTTGAGCACTTGAAAAAGCTTTATCTGCGTAGTGTTTTTGCCTTGAGGGAAGCTCACTGCTTTGTAAGAGTTGCAACATACCTAATATGCCATTCATTGGGGTGCGAAGTTCATGACTCATATTGGCTACAAAATCTATTTTTGTTTTATTGGCTTTATCAGTTTGCTCCATAGCACTCGTCAGGTCGGCATTCATTGCTTCCATTTGGGAATTTAATACGCGGGTTTCGTTGAGTAGCTCTTTGGTTTGCTTATTTTTTAAATATAAAGCATTAGCTGCTTTTATTACCGACGCTATTTCAGTTTGATTTTGGCTGTTATTTGAAATAGTTACTGGCTTTTCGCTATTCATATCTTTAAGTAATAAAGTGAGCTGAGTAATTGGTTTTATAACCGATCTAAAAATAAAATAGCTTAAAAATAAAATGATTAACATAATTAAAACGGCAAATATATTTGCCTGTTCTGTATTTTTTGTTAAGTGGCTACTTAGTAGCTCTTCTGTTTTGATTAGTTTATTTTTTTCTATGTTTTTAATTTCATTAGTTAAATACAGCAATTCGTTTTCTATGCCTGTAAGCACTACATTTACAGAAAAAGTGTAGCTACGGGTGAGTAATACAAGTTGGTTATAAGCTTGTTTTAAGCTTGTTGTTTTATTGGAGAGGGATTCATTTATTACAGAGGTGCTCGTTAGTTTTTTATGTAAGTGATTTAAGTTTTGTTTTACATTTTGTGCTTCATCAAAATTAGGTTTATAGAGATAGCTTATAATTGCGTGTTTTAAATTACTTATTGTGAGTAAAACATCGTTAAAAATAACTTTATTATCATTGTTTGAAGACCCTTCTAAATCACTAATTGTTACCTGTAGGTCATCAATAGGCTGTTTGAACTGAGTAGTGTAAAGGTGTTCGCGTTTTTGTCTGTTTACGACAACTTGGCCAAATGTATCTTGGTAATTATTTAGATACTCGCCAAGGCGTATTAGTGAGTTTTGATACTCAGGGGTTTGGTTTTGAGTGTTTGTTTTTAGCTGCTCGAGATTTAGATTTGCCTTATTTAAATAAAAATTAAATTTGGTAATCGTATTTTCATTTGCATTGTCAATAAATGAAACTGCATGCCCTTGCAGGGAAATAATATCGTTTTCTAAGTGATTCACAGCTTCACTTTGAATAAGCGCGTTATGCTGCGACTTTTGCAAGTTAAGTAAGGACGTTTGCGAATAGTTAAACAAATAGCTTTGTAAAAGAAGTAATCCAATCAGCGAACACAAAGCTAATATTATTTTTGATTTAATTGAATTTATTATCATTATCGGCTAATCAACTCATACCATTTTTGTAGACTGTAGTCATAGGTTGGCATAACTGTATTCCATACTGCTACATTGCTAAAGCGTTTATAGTAACTACCACCATTACGTTGCGCACCAGCTTTAATAGCTACGTCGCCATTTGTATTTAATAAGTCTATGTTTGTTGCTTTTCCACCGTACCAGTAATCCCATTCGGCCGGCGATAAGAGTAGTTTAGAGCGTTGTGGGTTACTAATGTAATAACCTTGGCGAGCAATAAATGCACCAGGCCAGCCTGAAAGCCACCAATTCATATAATCGTAAGCTGCATCTTTTACGCTACTTTGTGTTTGTGACGATAAACACATAACACCATGCCAGCCTCGGTAGCCTTCTTTTGGCGCGGCAAAACGAATATTAATATTTTGGCTGTTTAACGCAGAGACGGCAGGCGAAAACATACTTTCTATATGGGCTCGCTTACTTCTCATAAATTCAATCGACTCAGGAACCGAGTTCCAATAGCCACTAAAGTGACCTTGGCGTTTAAAGTCGAGTAATATAATAAACAATCTATCAAGTTCTGGGCGAGTCATCGCACCTATATTTTTAAATTTTATAAGCCCTTTACTTTGCGCTGCTAGGGCTAGGTCAAAGAGTCCAATGGTAGGCGCATTTACGATAGCTACTTTACCTCTGTTCTCGTCATCAAGCAGCCAACTCCAGCTTTCGGTTTCGTATGCTATACCGGGCTTAATAAAATCGGTGTTGTAACCAAAAGAGTCAACATTATGCACATAAGGTAAAAAGCTAATATGATCGCTTTCTTGTGCGCTTAATGTGCCATCGGGTTGAACATTTAATAATTTATAGGGAGCATCACCTGCACCAATACTTGCAGTTTCGGTTAATTTTCCCGTTTTAGTAAGTGGATTTATCTCGTTAAAGTAGGTGAGTCGTTTTTTTTCTATTGGCTGTATAGAACCTGCATCCCAAAGCACATTAATGCTGTTTGACCATTGTTCGTATAAATCAAAGGAGCTAGGGTCCATTGATGCCTTTTGCAAAACGGCAGCGCTGCCTGCGGGAGTAAATTCTATATTAATACCCAAGTCACTCATCGCTTGTTTGCGGATAGCCTCTTGGAGTGTTACATGCGTACCAAGCACTCTTAATGTGACTTTTTTTCGGGCAAAAACATAAGGCGCATGTGTTATTGCACCAGCTGTTAAACCTATAGCAGCTAGCTTTTTTAGCGTCGAACGCTTAGGGTTGTCCATGTTAAGCCTAAAGTACTAATGTGTGACATTATGTATAGCTAAGAACTTGTAAAGACACAAGTTGAATGGATAAATTTAAAATTATATAGAATGAGAAATTAAAATAGTAGGGTATCAAAAAATAATAAAACAATGGAAAAATAGAAGAGTAGAGCGAATTTGAAAAGGAGTAGGAAAGTGGTGGAGCTAAGCAGGATCGAACTGCTGACCTCCTGCGTGCAAGGCAGGCGCTCTCCCAGCTGAGCTATAGCCCCACATTCCTAAGTTACATATAATGTAACTGCTTGACTGCTGAGTTCCAAGCGGGACGAACTTTAAGTTTTTTTATAAAATTGGTCAAGTATTTTTTCGTAAATTTTCACTGTTTACGTCAATTTTTGTTAGACTCGGCTTAATTCAAAACTAAAACGATAAAAAACAATGAAAAAATGTGTTCTAGCGCTTATGGTTTTACTCGCTGGCTGTGCCTCAAATGATGAGCCGCCTTTTGAAATAAATAATAAACAATTTCACGAAAAGCAAGATGAGCAAGGCAATAAGCTTTTTGCTTATGTTGTTTCGGTAAAAGCTAAGCATCGTGAAAACTTTAACCTAGACCGTGGTCCTAACAATAGACCAAGCCGTGGTGAGGTTAAGCAGTATATAGAGAAAGAGCATTTTGAAGAGTCGAGCATTCTAAAGTTACAGCTAGAAGATCAAGCAGTTGAATTATTAAATCAAGAGCTAAAAGAGCGTGAGTATTGCGATAACAAACATGAAGTTAATGATGTTTTATGGCGAGATTTGAGCGTACAGCTAAGAGGACGTTGCTTGTAATATGTTGGCTGATAAAACTAAGTTAGCAGAGCTTTTAGTGCGCCTAGATATTACTTACGATGCAATAGAACATCCGCCGCTACATACTAGCTTAGCGGCTGATGAGTTTATGATTGAGCGTCCAGGTACTCGTCTTAAAAACCTATTTTTACGCGATAACGAAGGCAAGCGACACTTTTTAGTTATTACAGCGCACAATAAGCAACTCGATTTAAAGGCACTATCAAAGCAACAAGGGCTTTCGCGTTTAGGGTTTGCATCGAGTGAACGCTTAGCAACGTATTTAAAAGTGGCTCCTGGGTGTGTATCTATGTTGGCTCTTTTAAATGATAAGCAAAACGAAGTGAGCTTATGGGTCGATCAAGATATTTGGGGTGGTGATTTGTTTCATTGTCATCCGTTTGAAAACACCCAAACATGGTTGCTTAGTAAAGCTGATTTAGAAACATTTTTTAATCACACAAAGCATCAACCGCGCGTTGTATTTTTACCCTCAAAATAAGCCCACATAATTAACGATAAACCGCATAAGCAAACCGCGAGCAGCGTAAACATAAACGCTGTTTGCCCATGATGTTGGTATACCACACCGGGTAATAACGACCCTAATGCCCCACCACTGTAATAAAACGATACATATCCGCCATTGGTTACGCTTGGCGGGGCTTTACTTATTTTATTAACGAGCGGTGCGGCAGTTGAATGAATCACAAACATAGCACCACAAAACAAAGTAAATGCGATTAAAAATAAGCTAAGCTGGTGGCTCATTAATAAAATAATACTCACACTATAAAAACTAAATACCGCAGTTAATAAATGCCAAGGCGAAGGGACTTTTTTAAGTAACCAAGGTGCAGCAATAGAGGCGAGGGCACCAACTAAATAACCACTGTAAACTAAACCTATGTCACGAGTATTGGTAATTAAAAACGTGTTTTGTAATATAAACGGTAAGTAATTAAGTAATGCAGCAAAACAAAAAAACATACAAAAGACGGCACCGTACACTTTAAGAATAGCGCCTTCTTTAAGTTGTTTAATGTAATCCAGAGGGGAGAGCTGCGACGGTGTAGCTGGGTTTGTAAAGCGAGAATGCTTAATTGTCAAAGCTAAGCAAATAAGCATAAAAGCAATTACGTAATAAAAGCTCTGCCAATTCCATAAGTCGCTAAACAAAGCTGCGAGCACACGACCAAAGTAACCACCAACTATACTGCTACCAATATATAGGGTCATATTTTTTTGAAGTGTATCAGCGCTATAGCTCATACCTATATAGCTAGTCATTGCTGTTAAAGCTGCAGGGAGTGTTAAACCTTGTAAAAATCTGACTAATAATAAAAGCTCAAAGCTAGGTACATAAATAAAAAGTAAGCAGCTAAGGCCTAAAAGCACCATTGCAATACGTAATATAAGTAGTGGATTTATTTTTGCTAAAAATAAACCATAAACGAGCGGGGCAATGGCTAAGGGCAGCATAGTTGCAGTCATTAAGCTGCCAGCTACCGCAGGTGCTACATTAAATTCGCTCGCAAAAAGGCTAAGTAGGGGTTGCGGTGCATAAAGCACAAAAAATATAAATACCGAGCAAACGAGTAGATGAGGTAAACGCATTATATGGCTTGTGCATTTGCTGATTGGTTGCGTGGTATTGTATTAAAAATTGCTTTTAATTCATAATTAAAACCATAGTCATTGCGCTATATCATGGTTTGTTTTAACTAGTTTGCTAGATTAATGTCGATAGCGCTGTTATTTGAACTCGTTGGTGATTAAAATAGCGATAATATTAGTTTTTAGTGGAACAAAGCCATGGGTTCATTACAAGACCAATTGCTTCAAGCAGGATTAACAACATCGCATAATGCTAAAGTTGCTAAATCAGAAAAGCGTAAGCAACAAAAAAAGCAAAAGAAAGGGGCTACTAGCAACCCAAGTGATCTGCAAAAGCATATTCAACAAACCAAGCTAGAGCAGCAAAAAAAAGCTGAAGAGCTTAACCAAACACGCCAAGTGAGCTTAAAGCAGCGCGAACAAGAAGCGCGTGTTAAACAAATTTTAGAGCACCACAACCAAGACGCTATTCGTGGTGAGCGCACATTTAATTTTACTTATCAAAACAAAGTAAAAAATATCGATGTGAACGAGAAAACGCAAAAAGCGTTATCGGGCGGTCGTTTAGCTATTTGTGTACTAGAAGGGCAATTTTACGTATTAGACGACGAACCAGCACGCAAAGTGGCCGAAGTTGACGAAAAGTATATTGTTTTTCATGTAGAGCCAGAAAACAAACCAAAAGATGAAGATGACCCGTACGCAGACTTTGAAGTACCAGATGATATAGTGTGGTAATAGTCCATTAAGGGTAAGCTCATTTTTATTTGATAAAGTATATAAAAGTGAGACAGAAACGAGTTAGCGGTTTTTGGTTAAGTTGATCGTCTAGCGTCGTTTCGTACGTATGCTTTTTATTTGATTGTTTACTACAATCAATAGAACAGTTTTTCTAACCGTCAAAAAAGAAGAGTAAATACAATGAGCAAGATGAAAACACTACTATTAGTCGCGGGCATTACTTTAGCCGCAAGCTTCTCGTTTAATGCAGCTGCTGCCGATGGCGCTGCACTTTATACAGCTAAGAATTGTCAAACTTGTCATGGCGCTGAAGGTAAAGCACCAATTATGGGTATGTACCCTAAACTAAACGGTCAAAACAAAGACTATTTAGTAGCGCAAATGAAAGATATTAAGTCAGGTGCACGTAATAACGGTATGACCATGGCTATGAAAGCAATGGTTGCAACGGTAACTGATGAAGAGTTTGAAGCAATTGCAGATTACCTAGCTAACGTAAAATAATTTACGCAGCTATACCATTTTAATGCAATTGGTATTTTAGTTTTACAAACAGCCACACAATAGTGTGGCTGTTTTGTTTGGTGTTTGCTATAAAATAGAGACTGCTTTAGACTTCTAAACATCTGTTCGTACAGGTTAATAATGTACGTTTTTAAAAGGCTTATTATGTTTGATTTACCCCAACTCGATTTAAAAAATAAAGTATCGGCACAAGAGTGGCAACTTCGTGTTGATTTAGCCGCATGTTATAGACTGGTTGAGCACTTTCGTTGGGGGGATTTAATCTATACGCATTTATCAGCACGTTTGCCTGGCACTGACCACTACTTAGTGAATGCCTTTGGTTTAACCTTTGATGAAGTAACTGCCTCTAATTTAGTGAAGGTCGACTTAGACGGTAACATTATTGACGATACGCCATTTAGTATTAATCCAGCTGGTTTTACTATTCATAGTGCGATTCATGAGGTACGCGAAGACGCTCATTGTGTTATTCACCTTCATACTAAAGAAACAATCGCAGTCGCTACACAAAAAAATGGTTTATTACCGCTTAGCCAATATTCAATGTTTTCACTGCCATCGCTTTCTTATCATGGTTACGAAGGGCTTGCAGTAAACGACGACGAGCGAAAAGTGCTGCAAGATGATTTGGGCAGTACTAACCATATGTTATTGGTAAATCATGGTGGCTTAACAGTAGGGCCAACGGTAGGCGATGCGTTTATGCGCTTTTATGATTTACAGCGAGCGTGTGAAATTCAATTAGCGCTACAATCAAGCTCGCAAGAGGTGATTGAAGTACCGCAACCTATAATCGACAATATTTATAATCAAGCAAACGTAGTACACAGTGGCAGCACTGGCGGGCAACTTGCGTGGCCTGCGATGTTACGTAAAGCGTATCGACTTGACCCTAGTTTTGCAAAATAACCCATAGCGGTTAATAAGGAATTTTAATGAAAGTAAATCGCGTTGAAGTATTTGATATTCACTGTCCTGATAGACCTTCTTGGACACCTGTGTTTGTACGTATTCATACTGACGAAGGTATTAGTGGTGTTGGCGAAGCGGGCCTTGCATACGATTTAGGTCACAGTGCTGCAGCGGCTATGATTAAAGAAATGGCCGACGCCTTTTTAATCGGCCACGACCCTTTTCAAACAGAAAAACTATGGTCACGTATGTTACGTGAGAGCTTTTGGGGTTTAGGCGGCGGACCAGTTGTATATGCTGCAATGAGCGCAATTGATACCGCACTTTGGGATATAAAAGGTAAAGCGCTTGGTTTACCTGTATACCAGTTATTAGGCGGTAAGGTTAACGACAAACTACGTACGTACGCATCGCAATTACAGTTTGACTGGGATAGCGAATTTAAAGCGCTAGTACAACCGCAAGAATATGCAGAAGCGGCTTTAAAGGCGATGGCCGAAGGTTACGATGCAGTAAAAGTAGACCCAATTCAGTACGATAAAGACGGCAATACTTATTACGACCGTACAAAAATAATCTCACGCACTGAAATGAAGCTATACCGTGCACGTATGCAAGCTATTCGCGAAGCAGTAGGCGACGAAGTGGATATTATTTTTGAATGCCACAGTTTACCGGGCGTGACAACAGCCATTCAGTTGGGTGAAATTGCAGAAGAATTTGACTGTATGTACTTTGAAGAGCCAGTTAACTACCTAAACCACTCATTACATGCAAAAGTAGCAGATAAAGTTAATGTGCCAATTGCTGGTGGTGAACGTTTGTATAATCGCTGGGGTGTGCGCCCGTATTTAGAAGATCAAAGTATTGATGTTCTACAACCTGATATTGGTTTATGTGGTGGTTTTACCGAAACCAAAAAAGTGTGTGATTACGCTGATATTTTTGATGTGCGTATTCAAGCTCACGTATGTGGCGGGCCTGTTGCAACGGCAGCATCACTGCACTTAGAAACGGCTATCCCTAACTTTTTGATTCATGAGCACCATACTTATGCGATTAAAAAGTGGAACCGCGAGTTATGTTTACAAGACCCACAACCTAAAAATGGTTTCTTTGAAGTATCAGAAGAGCCTGGGTTAGGTATTGAATTAAACGATGAGATTGTTATGCGTTCTCAACGCGTAGAAATAAAATAATAGCCTTTTAACCTAACTTTAGGTTATGCATTAAAAAGCCGGTAAGTGATTAGTCACTTACCGGCTTTTACTTGTTCGGGGGGAGGTAAAGCTTGTTATAACTCGTTGATTTTACATTCCACGTCTTTAAGTTCAATAGTTGCTTTGCTATCGAGATGGCGTATGTAGCATTGCTTGCCTTTAATCATCAATTCAAACTGATCGGGTGTATTGCGACTTTGCGTGTCGATAATATTATTACCATCCACATTGCTAAGGGTTACTGTGCTGCTGGTAGTAAATACATCATCAGCTAATTGAGTCTCTTGTATATGTACAAGTGTTTTAATTGCTTTGCTAACGGCTGTTTTATTTGGCTTTGCCAGTAGGGCATGTTGCAGCTTAGGTGTCGGGTCTGGGTTTTGAGATATGCAGCCATTGAGAAGAAGCGCTGAAAATACAACGATTAGTAAAAAGTACATTTTCATAAATTGGCCGTATTATCACAAAAAGAGAGTTTAATATAACTAGTTTTACTTACACTTGGTAGTAGTGCTTAGCGTTTTTATAGCTAAGGTCATGCCATGTCTTATCGTTTGAGCATAACGCCTTATGGCAGTGCCATAGATTGTTGTAGCTTGTATTTATTTGGCACACAGGGAAGTTGCTAGCAAACATAATACGCTGCTGGCCAAAGTGATTAAAAAGAAAACTAAAACACGCTGCTTGTTGCTCGCTGGTGAGTTGTAGTAATTCAAAACCAGAGAATTTAATTGCTATGTTGTCATGCTGAGCAAGTAACTCAGCACCTTGTTGCCAGTCATTTAAATTACTTGGCAGTCCTGCATGATTAATTATAATTTGAAGCTGCGGTAGCTGCTTAGCGTAGTAAGCTATTTGTTTGGTTATTTCGCTATTTTCAATATCAAATTGAGCTTCAAAATGCAGTTGGGTATCTGATAATATTGTTAGGTTTTTAAAACTATTAGCATCTAATAAACGCTTTGCGTCAGTACCTTCGGTTATATCTCTAATGCCACACAAACTCAGATGAGCTAAAGCTTCTAACGAGTTTATAAACTGATCAGCCGATGAGTCAATTTGGTTGTAACTAATAGCCTTAAATGAAAGGCTTTTTAAATGCGAGTCTAGCCAGTTTAGCTCGTTAATAGGGGAGGTGTTATCAAACCCGGCTTCTATATGAACAAGCCCTACTAGCTCAAAGTCAGTACCTTTAACAAGTTGCTGTGCACTTACTGGCTGTTTTATTTTTTCTAAATTTGGCCACACTGGTGGGTTAGCGCCTTGTAGCCATGAGTATTGACCTTCTACTAAATTAAAAAAGTGTACGTGTGGGTCAATAATTTTTAGGCTCATTGCAGATTACTCATTGGGCAGTGTAGCCACCGTCAATGCTTTGTAGGCTGCCAGTAATAAAGCTGGCATCGTCGCTTGCTAAAAAGCTCACAAGGGCAGCAACCTCATCGGCTTGACCTAATCGGTTAAGCGGTTGAAGACTTGCTTCCTCGGCAACTATTTCAGCTTTGTTTGCGCCACTTTTTGCGCAGTACGCATCTATCGCGTTATGAAATAGCGGGGTTTCTATTGTGCCAGGGCATACCGCATTTGCTCTAATATTAAAACCCGCATAATCAAGCGCTGTTGTTTTAGCCATTGAGGCAAGGGCATGTTTTGTTAGGTTATACGCAAAAGAGTTTTGCTTACCTATAATTGCCTGATCGGAAGCGACTAATATAATAGCGCCGCCATTTTGCGCTTTCATGCTTGGCAATACGCTTTGTATTGCGGCATAAGCGCCTTTAACATTAAGCGCAAAAAGTGCATCGAGAGTTTGCTCGTCGGTGCTTTCTATATTTGCGCTTAAGTGTTTTCCAGCATTAGAAACAAGTACATCAATACGTTTGCTTTGTTCACAGATAGCGTTGATACAGCTTTGTACCGCCGATACATCACTTACATCACACTGATGAAATATACCGATTTCGCTCAGCTCTATATCAAGGTTATGTACTTCATAGCCGTTGTTTAGCAAACGCTTAACTACGGCTAAGCCAATACCTTTTGTACCACCTGTAACGACTGCAACTTTAGACATACTTACTTCCTTTATTGCTAACTAGTGAGAGTGACCACAGCCGCCTTCAGCGTGCACGTGTCCGTGAGAAACTTCTTCACTTGTTGCTTCACGTACTGATATAACTTCAACGTCAAACGTTAGCGTTTTACCAGCAAATGGGTGGTTTAAATCACAATCTGCGTTAAAACGACCAACCTTAACAATAGTAACCTGATGACGACCTTGGTTAGAGCTAACCATTGCTGTCATACCTGGTTTCCATACTTTAACATCGCCTTGTAGATGCTTAAGCGGGA
The DNA here is from genome assembly GCF_000238395.3 of Pseudoalteromonas arctica A 37-1-2. GTDB lineage: Bacteria > Pseudomonadota > Gammaproteobacteria > Enterobacterales > Alteromonadaceae > Pseudoalteromonas > Pseudoalteromonas arctica. The sequence continues at coordinate 3,509,296 of NZ_CP011025.1, read as the reverse complement.
TACGCTGAATTAAGTCATCAACACGCTCGCCGTATGATTCACTTGGCTCTAGAGTTACACTAAATTTTTCGCCAGCTTCTTTGCCTTCAAGTGCTTTTTCTAAACCAGGAAGCATACCTTCGCTGCCATGAATGTAAGTAAGTGGCGCTTCGTTTGTGCTACTTTCAATTTGCTCGCCCGCTTCGCTAAGGGTGTAATGAAATTCAACTGCTGAATTTTTGCTAATTTGCATGCTTGTCTCTTAAAATAATAACTATGTTAGGGCGCAATTTTACGCGAAATATACTTGTTTATAAACTTAACGTGGCTGATTTAGTGTTTTTTGTAAATTTAGCAGAAAATCTTTTTTTGTTGGGGCTGCTTTTTGCTTTTCAGCCTGTGGTATAAACAGTACTAATTGAGTACCAGGCTTTAAAATGCTCGATGCAGAGAGTTTGTTCCATTTTGCCAAGTCGCTATGGGGTACATCGTAAAGCTGACTTATACTCCAAAGGCTATCGCCCGACTTAACTTCGTAATCTATTTCAATGGTGGGAATCGCAATCTCTTGGTGTTCTAAATAAGGGCTAATTTTGTAATCAACTGTTAATGTGCTTGGCAGGGTTTTAGGTTGTCCAACTAATAACTTTTCTCCAACGCCTATTAAATTATTATTTTTGTTATTAAGTTGTTTTAAAGCTTTTACCGACATACTAAAACGTCTAGCAATACCGTAAAGCGTGTCGTTTTGTTTAACGATGTACTCTCCAGCAAAGTTTGATTTAAAAAACTGACTTTTTAATAAGGCCTCTTGCCCTATAGGCAGCAGTAAAGTATGCGGCCCGTTAGGTGAGCTTTGATTTTTTAAATATCCCTGATTAATCGCGTGTAACTGCTTTGAACCTATACCAGAGAGCTTAGCGATGACTGAAAAGTCGAACTGCTGGCCTATATTCATCTGTGTTGTAAATGGCTTATATGCAAGCTTTGGGCGTTTAATGCCCTTTTGTGGGTGCTTAACTAAATAGCTTAAAGCGAGTAACTTGGGTACGTAGTCGGCGGTTTCTTTTGGCAGACTGAGTGACCAGTAATCGGTGCTTTTACCGCGCTTTTTGTTTTTTTCGATTGCGCGTTTAACGCGGCCCTCACCACTGTTATAAGCAGCCAAAGCATGTAGCCAATTACCATCAAAGCGTTTATGTAAGTAGCTTAAGTAATCAAGCGCTGCATCGGTTGAAGCAAGTACGTCTTGGCGCCCGTCGTACCATTGGTCTGACTTAACTCCAAAGTGATGCGCTGTTGCGCCAACTAACTGCCAAACACCAACAGCTTGCTGTGATGAGGCTATCGTTGGTCTAAAATCGCTTTCTACAAATGGTAGTAAAGCGAGCTCCATAGGTAGTTGCTTTTGCTCAATTTTTTTTACGATATGATACAGGTAAGGCGCTGCGCGTTTACTCACAGTTTGCAAGTAGTTAGGTTGCTTTGCGTACCAGCTGATACGCTTTTTTAACGCGCGATTTTGATAAACCGTAAAGTGTAGATTGTTGGCTATATGCACCCACAGATCGGTGGTTTTTGGTGGGCGCTTTTTTACGATTGTTTTTTTGAATTGAAGTGGCGTAACGTGCTCACTAACTTGGGGCGTTTGAGCTACTTCCTCGTCAATATCATAAGTATAATAGTCAGGCTCAAAATGAGTAAATATTTGTGGAGCTTCTTGTGGTTCTTGCTCCGTTGATTGACAACCAAATAACAAAATACCCAAACAACATAAAACCAAACTGCGCATAGTGATCACTTTTGTAAATTCCTTTTATTATTTTAACACAATCCGTTGTGTTGAGTTATTCTGCGCTTTTTGCGCGATTTAGGCCAGCTTGTAAAAAGAAGTTGCTCGATTTTATATTAAGCGCTTCTTGTTTATAAGGCTCAATAACTGATTCAGGAAACGATAGCATTAACTGCTCAATACTTTGATCTTTATTGTTTTTAACGTGCTCTGTTATGGCTGTTAAAAATGATAGTGGCTGTTTCAGCTGCTCTTTTGTTAATGTGCCGCCGTGCCCAGGTAAAATAATAGTGAGCTTTTCGTCGTTAATATATTGCTTAAGCAACGTTTGCCAACTTTTAAGTTCACCGTGTCCAGGGTAAGGAAGCCAGTCAACGATATCGCCACCAATCAGCACACTGCCATTATTGGTAGTAATAGTTAAATCACCGTTAGTATGGGCTTGCTGCGGCTCAAGCGTTACCTCAAAACCACCAAGGTCGATAGTTTTACGATTATCTATTGTTATTTTCGGTTCGCCAAGTTGATATTCTTGCCAGCGAAAAAGTCGTTTTTTTGCAAGCTCTAACTTATTTCGCCATTTAGCTTGCTCTTCTTTGGGCACATTCGCTAATCGTTGGTAGCTCAGCTCAATGCTCTTTTCATAGGTGTCTAGTTTGTCGGTATATGCTGTTTGATAAAGGTTAAAATTTTTATTTACCTGCTGATGAACAATGAGCTTGGCATCAGGATAAAAATTTTGCATAACCGCCATACCTAGCAAGTGATCGTCATGGTAGTGGGTAGCCACTAAATAGCATAAGGGTGTTTTAAGGCGTTTCTTTAAATCTTCAGCAAGTTGTTCAACTGCAGCAAAATTGGCGCTCGTATCAACAAGTAGGGCACATTTTTCGCCTTCAATTAATACTTGGTTAGAGTCGTAAAAGCGAAGCTTGTCTTGTTGCTTTAAAAACTGAATATGAGGGTTTATTGTATTCCAAGTGACGGCAGCATAGGTGCTAGGTACTATTGATAATAAAGTGCATGCTAATAGTAAGTGCTTACATAAAGAGGCTATGTTTGAAAGTTTTAACTTCATTTATTATCTCTACGCTGATGTTTAATTACTTTAATAATAAACAAAAAGCGCAGTATGCGCTTTTTATTTTTGGTGTTTGGGGTCATTTGCCAAATGCTGACTGAGTTTATCAATCATTTGGTCTTGATGCTGTTGCTCAACTGTAGCCTGTGTTTTTGCTTCTAGCAATTCGTGGCTTAAGTTTAATGCTGCCATTAGTAGGGCTTTTTGATCGTTTCTAACGGTTGAGCGTTGCTTCATTTGCTCAACTAAGTCATTTAGATTTTTAGCTGCTGCTATTAATGCATCTTCCTGCCCTTCAGGGCAAGCAAATTGCTGCTCTTTACCTAGCAACTCAACAGTGACCCGCTGGTTTTGCAGCTCAGACATTAGCTAGCCTGTTGTGCGCTTTGTAACTTATCAAGAAGACCAGATAAAGTAGTGCTGGCATCTTTTTGCTTTTCTTCATTTTCTAAAGCTTCAAGTTGTAGCAATTCGTTGTCATCGCTTAGTTTAGTGTTCTGTTCTTTTAAAGTAACAACATCTGTTTGTAATTGGTTATTACGTTCGATTAAAGAATCGATCAGTTGTTCGAGTTGTTGAAGAGTAGTGTTATTCATAAAGGCGCTCATATAACTGTAATTAATGTCATGCAAATGTAAAGCAAAGTGTGTTGATTTGCCAGCATTTACGGTGGTTTTAGCTGATTTTTCTTTTGCGTTAAGGGATAATTCAGCATATGGGCTTTTTCATTCAGAAATGGTTCACTTAAACACTCTCTTATCTTGGTGTAAGTTGCCAAAGCCTAGTGCTTATGGTTCACTTACGATATTAAATTGCGTATGGCGAAAATAAATAATGCTTAGTTACAGACACTCATTTCATGCGGGTAATCCTGCCGATGTACTTAAACACTTAGTACTGGCACAAGTGCTAAATTATCAAACAATTAAAGATAAACCGCTTGATTATATAGACACACATTCAGGTGCTGGCTTTTTTGAACTTGCAGCTGCCGATGCGCAAAAAACGCAAGAGTATCAAGATGGTATTGAAAAACTTTGGCATCATAAAAGTGAGCATGCTGAGCTTAATGAATACATTGAATTAATTAAGTCATTTAACGACACTGACGAACTTGCGTTTTATCCAGGTTCACCAAAAATTGCAGAGCACTACTTACGCCGCCAAGATAAGGGTTGGTTTTTTGAACTGCACCCTCGCGATTTATTATTACTTGAAGAAAACATGCAAGGTAAGCGATCTATTCGTGTACGTGGAGAGGATGGTTTTGCAGGTTTAGTTGGTTTATTACCACCAGCATCTCGCAGAGCGTGTGTGTTAATTGACCCTCCATACGAAATTAAAGATGACTACGAAACGGTTGTAAAAACCTTAGTTAAAGCTCATCAGCGTTTTGCTACAGGTACTTACATGATTTGGTATCCGGTTGTTGATAGAGAACGCATTGATAATATGGAGCAGGGCTTAATTGATTCAGGAATGCGCAACATTCAGTTATTTGAATTAGGCACTGAAGCCGATACTGATGTACACGGTATGACAGCATCGGGCATGATTGTAATTAATCCTCCATGGAAGCTAAAGCAAACAATGGATGCAATAATGCCTGAACTTGTTAGTTTGTTAAGTGAGCCAAGTGGTTTTTACAGAAGTGAACAACTCGTTGATGAGTAACTTTAAATAGCGCTTATAACGAATAATAAAATGCCCAGCTTTGCTGGGCATTTTATTTAAAACCAATACGAATGTGTTAGGTAATATTTATATAAGGGAGCTAAATATTAATTAAAATAAACCGCACTAAAAGTAGCAAGTGTATTACCGCGACTGTTTTTAAGTTTTAGTGATTCACCTGTTATTTCCCACTTTGAAGTTTTGCTAAGTACGTCAGACATAGTCGCTTCTTGGCTCATATTATCCGAGCACATCTTTTTTGTACTTGCTAGCTGACTAAGTGTAATTGTTTGCTGCTCGGTACTATAGCTTCCGCTAAAATTATTACAGCCTAAAAAGCCATTAACGCGGTGGTCTTTATTGAACTGAATGAATGGTTCTTTAGTTGTAACATTCACAGTTTGAGCATTTATTGTTATTGCTTTCCAGTAAGTATTTGTGAGTGTTACATCGGGTTTTTGAGTCGACACTTTTGAAAGCTCAATTTTATAGGGGGTAGTTAACTGTGATTCTGCAAACGGGTCATGATTTGTTGTACTTGTGTAAAGCACTTTGTCTTTATTTATAATTCTGGCGCTTAGGCTATAGCGATGTTTATCGCTAATTTTGCTGGCATCATAAATTAGCTCAACGGTAAATGGCGGGGCTTGGGTTACATCAATCACTTCTTGTGTGATTATATCGGCTTTTACATCCATTTTAGATACATTGGAAAGCGTAACTATTAATTGCGAGCCAGGGCGAAGCATACTGCGATCTTTGTAGCTAGCTTGGATAGTTAGGCTGGTTATTGCTTCTGCAATTTCTGTGTTTTCAGTCGATTTAGTTTGCTCACCGCAGCCAGTTACTGCAAAAGCGCTAAGCGCCAATAAGCCAATCCCTGCAACTGCCTTTTTACGCGAAGATACTGCTTGATGCTTTTCCATGTTGGTTATCCTTACTCAATATTATGTCCTTAGTGTATTACCTAGTTACTTAATCATTCCTTAACTTATTTTAAACATAAAAAAAGGCGCATTAGCGCCTTTAATAATTAAAAACAAACGATTATTTTTTAACAAACTTAGTTAAAATAACAATGCGCTGGCCGTCAACTCGCCCTTCAATATGTTCAGGGTTGCTGGTTAGGCCAATATTACGAACAGCTGTTCCACGTTTAGCGGTAAGGCTACTGCCTTTAACGTCTAAGTCTTTAATTAGGGTAACAGTATCGCCTGCTTGAAGTACTACACCGTTGCTATCTACATGCTTTAAATCGTCATCTTCGGCAAGTGCTTTTTTAGCCCAGGTTAGCGTGTCTTCTTCAAGGTAAATCATGTCTAGCGCATCTTGTGCCCAGCCATTATCAGGCGCTAAACGCGAAAGCATTCTGTAAGCTACAACTTGTACTGCAGGAGTTTGGCTCCACATGCTATCGTTTAAACAGTGCCAATGTGTAGGCGTTATTTCGCTGTTATTCTCGATTTGATCTTTACATGTTTGACACGTGTAAATACATTTATCTGAGTGGGTTTCAGTTACCGGTGGTACTTCATAAACAGATAAGTTCTCGGTGGCTGCACACAATTCACATTGATTATTACTACGTTCGATTAAGGCTTTTTCAATACTCATGGGGCTATTTCTGATTCTGGTCGAGTTAACATTTGCTGCTATTATACTCCAAAACACGAGCTCTGCGCCATTAGTCCCTTAATTTTGTGTGGGTATATTACTCATATACTTATCTTCAATACTTTTTATATATCCTTGAGCGTGAAGGTTTTTAATTGCTAGGTTTATTTGGGGCAATAATTCTTTATGTTTGCTCAATAAGCGAATTCTTAAAAAACCATGGGAATGCTGTGCGCCAAAGGCAATGTTTATCTCTAACTGCTCTGCCCAATAGAGCGCAGTTAACTTACCTATTAGCGCTGCTTCTACACGGTTTCTTGATAGAGCGGTCATAAGTTCTTTCTCGGATGGAAAGTCAACACGCTCAAAGGTGTTGTCATTAAAGTAATAGTAACCTAGTACCGTTCCTATATTTTTGCCCTTTAAGCTATCAGCGTTTTGCCAGTTCTGGGCATTTTGAGGCAAGGTAACAATCATTTCTGTGGCATAAATAAGGGGCTCTGAAAAAACATAACGAGAGTCATTTCTCTCATCCTTTGGGAGCCATTCTAATGAAATAACATCAAAATCGATTATTTCATCTTGTAAATATTTGGTAATACGCTTTGTGGGTAGGTCGATATGAGAAGCTGCAATATTTGCATCATCGAGTGCTTTTTCAATAATTTCGGGTAATACACCAGGCTTTTCTGGATCATTTGTATAATATGGATAATGACTACCTGACGCGCTAACATTGTATTTGAGGGGAGTAGGGTTAATGCTGGCATAGCTAAAAAATACAAATAGCAGAGGGCTCAGTACTAATAACCGAATAAAGTTAGCCAAATCTCCACCTTTTATATTAATATTTTTATATTAGTGTTGTGTAATTTTAACATTTTTGCAATGACGACTATGTTTATCTTATGCGAGTTGCATTAAAGTACACATATTATTGGCTGTTTTGCCATCTCTTATTTATAGGTTTAGAGCCAAGTGAAATTAAATAACATACCTGATGAGGTACAAAAAATAACTCAGTTTGTCGCGCGGCAACCTATTTTTGATATAGACCAGAATGTTTTCTCGTACGAACTGCTTTATCGAGACTCAGCCAACAATGCGTTTCCTGTGGGCACTTCTGATGTGCATGCGACAAGCCGCCTGTTTTTTAATGCATTAATGTTGGTAGGTTTAGATAGACTTACCGCGCATCATTTAGCTTTTATAAACTTGTCATCAGAAACTATTCTCGATAACTTTCCCAAACTTTTATTGCCAGAAAATAGTGTTATTGAAATAGTAGAGCGCACGGGCAATATTCCTGCGGTTGCTGAGCGTGTGCAAGAACTTAAAAAAGAAGGGTATGTTTTTGCACTTGATGATTACGATGGCGATCCAAAATGGGAGCCACTATTAGCACATGTTGATTACATAAAAATTGAGATAGATGATCCGGTTATTAAAACCAATATGCGCATTAAAAAAATAAAACGCGCAAATCCACATGCAAAAATAATTGTTGAACGAATAGAGACGCATGAACAATTTAATATATTAAAATTGGCAGGCTGTGATTTATTTCAGGGGTTCTTTTTCTCTCGCCCAGAAATGATTACGTATAAAGGTGTAGAGCCTTCAAAGTTAACTGTTTTTGATCTATTGCGTTTTACAGCAAAACAAAAACTTTGCTTTAAAGAAGTTCATCAACGAGTGGCCAGAGATGTAGCCATAACAGCCAGGGTTTTAAAGCTGGCTAACGCGCGTTCAGGAAAAGCAAATTTAGTCATTACGTCTATTTCACAAGCGGTTATTTATTTAGGTGAAGATACAATAAGGCAATTTGTTCGTGTATTAGCAATTAGTGAGTTGGGGGTCGAAAAACCAACCGAATTAACTAAGCTTGCTTTAACGCGGGCTCAATTTATGTCGCTTATTTTAGAGCAAAATAATAAAAAGCTGACCGAGCAAGGGTATCTAGTGGGTTTGTTCTCGGTGCTTGATGCCATTTTAGATGCTGATTTAAAAGACATAGTTAAAGAGTTTACCTTAGATGCAGCTATATCTGATGCGTTACTATTAGAGAGCGGCATTTTAGGAAACTGTTTATCGCTTATAAAAGAATTTGAATTAGATAATGTAGATGAAGCTATGGTCCATTTGGCCAACATAAACTCAGAGCTACACATTGGCGATATATTTAATTTTTTACTGGATGCTGTTTTATACAGTGACGATATTATTGAGGCAATAGCAGAATAAATATGCGTAATTGGTTGTCGGTTATAAGTGTAGTGGTTGCTCTTTGTTTATTGTTTCCTGGTATTACAAAACCAGTATTAACAATAGAGGGCAACATAGATAAATCAAAACTAGCGCAAGCGGGTATTGAAATGCTGGCTGAAGAGGGCGATGGTCGAACTCGCAGTATGCTAATGATGTTCTCGAACATGCTAGGGCTTGATAAGTTAGAAGGTGAGATTAGCGCCTATAACAAAACACAAAGTATTTTAGGCACAGTTAAAGAGCTTGCTAGCAATAATAATTTATTTGTAGCCGCTTTAGTGGGGTTGTTTTCTATTGTTATTCCAAGCTTGAAGCTGCTATTACAATTGCTTTATTGTTGCCTACCTTTGAATGGGTTTAAGCAAAAGCTCGGTCTGGTTATTTGTGCATTAAGTAAGTGGAGCATGGTTGATGTATTTGTTATTGCATTAATAGTGACTTACTTAGCAGGTAACGCCCATGGTAAAAGTGGTGAGCTACTTGTTATGAATGCACAATTTGGTGAAGGGTTTTGGTATTTTAGCGCATATTGTATATTTGCAATTATCGCGAGTAACTTAATTAAAACACCTGATAAACCGCAGTCTACATAATTAAAGTATTTGTGGTTGCCGTTAGGTTACCTTACAATCATTTTAAAGTTTATTAAAAGGCATAATGTTGCAACGTTTTTACTCTAGTTTACTCATGATAACTTTACTGCTCACTTTTGTGGGTCAGGCAGTTGCGTCTGTAGCTATGGTATGCGAAATGCCACATATGCCAACTAAAACAGCAACGCATGCCCAAATGCCAATGACACAAAGTAGTGATGCAACAGCTGTCGTTAGCATGTCTGAAAATATGATGCAGATGGATTGTTGCGACGACGAAAGTACGCCACAAAATGACTGTAAATGCCCTATGAGTGGCTGCGCTGCTAACTCAATGCTTAATGTTGATACTTTATTTAGCGTTACTTTACTTGAATCTGAAAAAGTAAATGTACGTGTATTTACTACACAAATTAATATACCTCGTTCACTCTATCGCCCTCCTATGTCTGCTTAATAGCAGGATAGGTGTATGTAAAAATTGCGGTAACCCCGCTTATTGGTAACTCCTAAACACCTTTTTTGCTTCCTAATTTAAGATTTTCTTTTATTTTTAGATGGAGCAGGTGATGAACCACGCTGTAAGTATTAAAGTCGTATTATGTAGTGTTGTGTTATTTAGCACCGCTGTTAATGCGCAAAATAACCTAAATACCGAAATACTAAAGCAAACTAGTAATGAGCAAACGCTTAGCTTAACGCAAGCGCTTAATTATGCGCTAACGCATGAGCCATGGCTAAAAGCGAGTGGCTACCAAGAAGATGCAGCAATAGCGCAAAGCATTGCTGCAGGCACCTTACCCTATCCTGTTTTAACGGTTGGCTTACTCAACTTACCTACTAACGGTTATGCGTTTGATCAAGAAGGGATGACGCAGCTTAAAGTTGATTTGAGCCAAAAGTTTAGCCGAGGGAATAGTTTAGCGCTTAGACAAAAAGCATTAGCACAGTCTGCTCAACAATACCCTTGGCAGCGCGCCGATCGCTTAGCACAAGTAAAAGCAATTGTGATTGAGTCGTGGTTAAACGCGTATCGTGCTCAGCGAAGTATTGCTTTAATTGAGCAAGATAAAGGGCTATTTACTCAACTTATTGACATTACCGAAGCAAGCTACGCAAGCACCTTAGGTAAAACACGTCAGCAAGATATTATTCGTGCGCAATTAGAACTCACCCGTCTGGAAGATAAGCTGGTTATGCTTGAGCAGCAATTTGAAAGTGCTAAAAACCGTTTAGCACAGTGGTTACCTATGAATATGCTTATGCAGCCTTTAAATACTGAGTTTACTAAAACCGCAGGGCTGGTTGATTTTGCGAGCCTTGAATTTGATGAGCTAATACAGTTGCTTATGGCGCATCCCGCAATTATTGCGATAGATAAAACCGTAACGGCAAAGCAAACCGAAGTTGCGCTCGCTAAGCAAAGCTACAAACCTCAAATGGGCGTTAATGTGGGTTATGGTTACCGAGATGATACCCCGATGGGTGAGTCGCGAGCTGATTTACTCTCTGTAGGGTTTAGTATTGATTTGCCATTGTTTACTGATAACAGACAAGATCAACAGGTTAAATCGGCTATTGCTAGTGCAGAAGCTACTAAAACACAAAAGCTGGTGGCGCTTCAAAAACTCAAAGGCATGTACTTTAAGGAGTTTAGCCAACTCGCTCGCTTGCAAAAACGCGATGCGCTTTATCAAAATACGTTATTACCGCAAATGTCAGAGCAATCTCAAGCAACACTTAATGCTTATACACGCGACGACGGGGATTTTTCTGACGTGATGCGCGCGCGCATTGGTGAACTTAATGCCAAAATTGATGCACTGAATATTCAAGTAGATCAACATATTATTACCGCCCGCCTTAATTATTATGCAAGTAGCTTAGACCCCCAAGTAATGAGCGAGCAAACTGGAGAATTACACAATGAATACTAATTTAAAGTTACTTGTTGCCGCCTTAGTTGGCGCAGGCGCCTTTGGGTTAATAGGCGGCTTAGTAATGCAGTTTTTACCTAGCAACTCGGCAATGAATGAACAACAAATCGCTGACAAACAGCCCTTATATTGGGTAGCCCCTATGGATAGTAATTACAGGCGTGACGCGCCAGGGCTTTCGCCAATGGGAATGGATTTAGTACCTGTGTATGAAAACGCTAGCAACGCTCAGGATGGACCAGGTGCTGTAACTATTTCGCCTGCAGTAGTTAATAACTTTGGTGTAAGAACTGCCAAAGTAGAGCTTAAAACACTTCACAGCGATATAAATACTGTGGGTTATGTGCAATATAACCAAGACCAACTTATTCACATTCATCCGCGTGTAGAAGGCTGGATTGAAAGTTTATATGTTAAAGCACAAGGCGCAGAAGTTAAAGCCGGTGAGCCTTTATATACATTGTATTCACCACAATTGGTGAACGCACAGGAAGAGCTTTTATTGGCAGTTAATCGTAATAATACCGTGTTAATTCGCGCTGCAAAGGCGCGTTTAGAGTCGTTAAATGTGTCTGATGGATTTATCGAGCGCTTACAAAAAAATAAAAAGATAATGCAAAATATTACTTTTTACGCAAAGCAAAGTGGTGTGGTAGATGAGCTAACAGTACGAGAAGGCTTTTACGTTAAACCAGGCACATCAATGATGAGTATTGCCCAGCTTGATGAAATTTGGGTAGAGGCGGAAGTGTTCGAGCGCCAATCAGAACAAGTGAGTGTTGGGTTGCCCGTTACAATGACGCTTGATTACTTAAAAGGTCAAAAGTGGGAAGGTAAGGTTGATTACATTTACCCCGCGCTTGATGCTAAAAACCGGACTCTGCGTGTAAGGCTTAGGTTTGAAAATGCAGATCATCGGTTAAAACCAAATATGTTTGCACAAGTGAGCATTCACGCTAAAGCGAGTAAGGCGCAATTTACAGTCCCTAAAGAAGCGGTAATCCGCACGCAGCATCAAAACCGCGTGGTTATTGCATTAGGTGAGGGTCGTTTTAAATCAATAGAAGTTGAAGTTGGGCAAATTAATAGTAATGAAGCGGTCATTTTGTCAGGTGTAATGACAGGTGACACGGTAGTGACTTCAGCGCAATTTTTAATAGACTCTGAATCGAGTAAAAGCTCCGACTTTAAACGAATGGAAATGCCTAGTTCTAGTATTAGCTCAGGTATGAGTTCGGATTCTGGTTCAGACTCAAATATGAACATGGATATGCAGCCACAAAACGCCACGGTTAACGGCACTATTAATGCCATAGATATACAAAATCGCATTATTAATATTAGCCGAGAAGCCATTGAAAAATGGAATCGAGAACCCGCCACAATGGACTTTGTATTAGCGCCAGATATTGATGTTACTAAGTTTGAAAATGCCCAGTATATTAATTTTACTTTTAGCATTATTAACGATGAATTTGTAATTACTAAAGCGCAAAACGCAGAGCCGATTGATCATTCTACTATGCAACATAGTTCTCACTAGGAGCCATTATGATAACTGCCATTATTCGCTGGTCTGTTAGCAATCGCTTTTTTGTGTTGTTGCTTACATTAATTTTACTGGGTGGAGGGTTGTTTGCTGTAAAAAATACTCCAGTGGATGCCTTGCCTGACTTATCTGATGTTCAGGTCATTATAAAAACCACTTACCCGGGGCAAGCGCCGCAAGTAGTGCAAGACCAAGTTACATTTCCGCTCACCACAGCAATGCTTTCTGTGCCGGGTGCACAAACTGTAAGGGGTTTTTCGTTTTTTGGAGACTCGTACGTTTACGTTATTTTTGACGAAAAAACCGATTTGTATTGGGCGCGTAGCCGAGTACAAGAATACCTAAGCCAAGTAGCGAGTAGATTACCCGATAGCGCTACGCCAGAGCTTGGCCCTGATGCAACAGGCGTAGGTTGGATTTACTTATACGCACTAATTGATAAAACAAATAAACACGATATTAGTCAGCTACGAAGCTTACAAGATTGGTTTTTAAAGTTTGAGCTACAAACTGTGCCCGGTGTATCTGAAGTGGCTGCTGTTGGTGGCATGGTTAAGCAATACCAAGTCAATGTAGAGCCCGATAAATTACGTGCTTATGGTATCCCGCTTAGCCTCATTCAAACCGCTATTCAACAAGGCAACCAAGAGATGGGCGCCTCAGTAGTTGAAATGGCTGAAGCAGAATACATGGTAACAAGCACAGGCTACATTAAGAGTGTTGCCGACTTGGAAGCTATTCCGCTTGGTGTAAACGCCAACGGTACTGCGCTGCAATTACGTGATGTAGCCGATATTAGAGTCGGACCGCAAATGCGCCGTGGTATTGCAGAACTGAATGGTGAAGGCGAGGTAACCGGCGGCATTGTTATTATGCGCTATGGCGAAAATGCACAAAAAACCATTGAGCTCGTAAAAGCAAAATTAGAATCGCTTAAAAAGGGATTGCCAGAGGGCGTTGAGATAGTCCCTGTGTACGATCGCTCCAACTTAATAAATAACGCGGTAGATAATTTAACAAGTAAGCTAATTGAAGAGCTTATTGTAGTTGCCTTAGTGTGTGTGGTGTTTTTGTTTCATGTGCGCTCATCGCTGGTGGCGATTATTACATTACCGCTTGGAATTTTAACGGCATTTATAATTATGTATTGGCAGGGGATTAACGCCAATATTATGTCTTTAGGAGGAATTGCAATAGCGATAGGCGCAATGACCGACGGCGCTATCGTCATGATTGAAAATATGCACAAACATATGGAAAAAACGCCCCTTACCAACGAAAATCGCTGGGAAGTTGTGGCTAAATCGGCGAGTGAAGTGGGTCCTGCATTATTTTTTAGTTTATTAATTATTACCGTCAGCTTTATGCCGGTATTTATTTTAGAAGCGCAAGAAGGACGTATGTTTGCGCCACTGGCTTACACTAAAACCTATGCTATGGCAGCGTCTGCTGGGCTTGCGATTACCTTAGTGCCGGTATTAATGGGTTACTTTATTAGAGGTAAAGTCATTTCGGAGCAAAAAAATCCAGTTAACCGATTACTCGTCGCAGCGTATCGTCCACTACTTAACTGGGTGCTTAAATTTCCAAAAATGACATTGGTACTCGCGGTGGTTGTTTCTGTTATTGGCTTTTATCCAGTAAACAAAATAGGCAGTGAATTTATTCCGCCACTTGATGAGGGCGACTTAATGTATATGCCCACAACGTATCCTGGTTTATCGGTAGGTAAAGCGCGCGAAATACTACAGCAAACCGACAAGTTAATTGCCACAGTACCCGAGGTTAAAACAGTATTTGGTAAAGTTGGGCGAGCAGAAACTGCAACAGATCCTGCACCTCTTACAATGATAGAGACGTTTATTCAGCTAAAGCCAAAAGACGAATGGCGCGAGGGTATGACTCTTGAAAAACTTAAAAAAGAACTCGACGGTTTGGTTAAGTTTCCGGGGTTGACGAATGCGTGGGTAATGCCAATTAAAACACGTATTGATATGCTCGCAACCGGTATTAAAACTCCCGTGGGCATTAAAGTTGCGGGACCAAAGTTGAGTGAAATTCAAAAAATTGGTCAACAAATAGAAGTGCTTTTAAAAGATGTTCAAGGCACCGCATCGGTTTACTCAGAGCGAGTAGCCGGTGGACGTTATATAAAAGTAGATATAAATCGTGAAAAAGCCGCGCGTTATAGCTTAAACATTAGCGACGTACAGCAAGTTGTATCTACTGCAATAGGTGGTACAAACGTAACACAAACTGTAGAGGGGCAAGAGCGTTACCCTGTTAATTTACGTTATCCGCAAGCATATAGAGACTCGCCAGAAGAGTTAATGTTGTTACCTATTGTAACTCCTACAGGGCAGCGTATAGCACTTGGTGATGTAGCCGATGTATTTATTGAAGATGGACCGCCTGGTATAAAAAGCGAAAATGCACGTTTAAACGGTTGGAGTTTTATTGATATAGATGGCGTTGATATTGGTACTTACGTTGAGCACGCTCAGCAAGTGCTCGATAAAGACCTAATACTACCTGCTGGCTACTCAATTACGTGGGCTGGGCAGTATGAATACATGCAGCGCGCTAAAGACAAACTGACTTATGTATTACCTCTTACATTAGCGATTATTATTGTATTGCTTTACCTTAATTTTAGAAGCTTTGCTGAGGTCACTATTATTATGGCTACGTTGCCACTGGCAATGATTGGTGGCGTATGGCTAATGTATTTAGAGGGCTTTAACTTTTCAGTTGCAGTAGGTGTGGGCTTTATTGCCTTAGCCGGTGTTGCGGTAGAAATAGGGGTCATTATGTTGGTGTATTTAAACCAAGCCTATCAAGAAAAATGCCTCGAAGCAGAGCAAGCCGGAAAACCGCTTAGCTTAGTGCAATTACAGCAAGCTATTATTGAAGGAGCAGGGCTTCGAGTACGCCCGGTTATGATGACTGTCGCGACAATTATTATCGGTTTATTACCTGTACTTTATGGTACAGGCACCGGAAGCGAAGTAATGAGCCGAATAGCAGCGCCTATGGTTGGCGGTATGGGCAGTGCAATTGTACTCACCTTACTTGTTATTCCTGCTGTTTACTTGCTGTGGCGCAAACAAGGACTTAAATAATATAAAACAACAAGACGATAAAGCAATGCTGTTACTACTCACGCATTGCTCTATAAAAATTACCTATAATTTGTAAGTTGTTCTATTAAATAGCGAGTTATTACTCATGTTTAAATTAACTAACTGTTTTTAAATAGCTTTTTAATTGGCACGCTTTACGCAGTGTATTACCTATACAGTCAACTAAGTAAGGAATGCACATGCAAGTTAAAACAATTAAAGAGGTATACGATTGGACCGTTTTGTTTCATACGCAAATGGCGGCTAATTTTTATAGCGTAAAGGATTTACTCGATGAACATAATGCAATGCTGGTGGACTACTACCTAAATTACGAAAAAAAACTCGCCGAAGATTTAGTCGGGTTTAAAGCGATAACTGAAATAAATACGCTCGATACGTACAGTTATGAATACTTTGCTAAAAATCCTGAGCTAATTACTTTTGAAGACATTAGTAAAGATCAGCAATTCGATGAAGAAGTCATCCAAGGCTATTTAGCACAGCAACATCAAAAAGTGATTGAGTTATATGAATACTTACTTGAACGCGCCGAAACTCAAAGTGGGCAAGAAAAGCTTCAACAAATACTAGAGCTTGAAAAGCAAGGTATAAAGCAAATCATGCAAAGTACTAATCGTCATATGGATATGTAGCTTTATAAAAGAGCGGGATTACTGAGTTTATCTCGCTCTTATTAGCTTTAAGGTGATTATTTAAAATAGCTGATGCTTGCATCGGCTTATTTTATGTCTGCGTTAAATAATCTGCAGAGCATTTTGATGGACTAAAATGGTATGCGTGTCAGTTGTATGGCACGCATAAATGGAGGTTAAACTTCTTCCGTATCTACAATTAAATCACTTGTAATTGATTCCAATGCTTCAATAACTTCGTCTTTATCCATACCATTTGGCAAAGTAACGGTAGCAACAGCGCTAAAAATAGGCACTCCCCAATTAGGTGCACTTTGTTGTCTTGAATTTAAGTGAGTAATATTAGCGCCTTTATGACGTATTACACTTGCCAGTTCTTGAACAATACCAGGACGGTCGTTACCTGTTATAACTAGATTAATTTGCTCTAGTGTTGATGGTTCAATCTCTGTGTTTCCGGTTTCAATACGAACGTCTAACTTAGGTAACTTATTTAAAGCACTTTGTAATGATTGAAAATGCTCCTCAGCAACTTCAAGTTGAATAATACCTGCAAAATGACCTAATAAATGGCTTAAGTTACTACTAAGCCAGTTGCCATGATTTTGTAATACGACTGATGAGATGCTCTGTACTAAACCAGGGCGATCTTTCCCTAAAATAGTTATAACCAACTGCTTCATAAATAATTCTCTTTTTAAGCCCAAAGAAAGTAAATGCATAGGCATTAAGTATGTTGTCTAATTTAAATTGTGTGTTGTTGCACTTTTTTATAAATCTTTGATTATAAATTAAAAAAATGGATATAGTTGTGTTGACTATACGCAGTATTAATAGTCATTATTATTTACTAAGTACTCTTTTAGTATTGACCTCGATAAATACTTTGTCCAATTATTTTATAATTTAGTTCACTTATAAATCACCTATTTGAAGCTAATTTAGACTTTTCCCTCGTTAGTTTTATTTAAAACTGTTTTAGAGTGCTTATTATTACTGCTGTAACATTACTGTCATCTTGATGAAATATAATTTATGCAACGTTAAGATTTAAGGGTGTTTTGATGACTTCAAATCCGAATAAGCCGACTTTTAATACGGATCGAAGCCGTCTATTTAAAGATCGGTTTGCCAAGTTTGGCATAACCGCAGGTGGGATAATGGTATTGGTAGCACTGCTATTAATATTCTTTTACCTTCTTTATGTAGTACAGCCAATTTTTGAATCAGCAAAAGTAGAAAAACGCGATAGCTTTCATGTTGCTAATTCACAGCAAATAGCAGGCTTAGGTGTAGAAGAGCAAACTGAAGTTGCTTATTTACTAAGTCAGCAAGGTCAGGTTGATTTTTACAGTGTTGAGTCAGGTAGTTTTGGTAAAAAACTCAAAACACTTAATGCAGATTTACCAAGTGATGCAACAAGCTTTGCAACAAGCGCGCCTTTTCAAGGGCATTATGCGTTTGGTTTAGAAGATGGCACCGTAATGGTTGTTGCACCTAAATTTTTAGTTACCTTTCCAAATAACGAGCGTAAATTAACACCTCGCTTAGGTTTTCCTCTAGGGGAAATGGCTTTAGAAGTAGATGAACAAGGTGCAGCTATTAAACGCTTTGCATTTAGTCACTATGAAGACAAAACAGCGGTTGTAGCTCTTACAGAAGATAAGCGTGTATTATTTAGCAGCTTTATTGCTGAAGAGAATATGTTTACCGGTGAAGTAGAGTGGGTTGTTGAGCGTACAGAACTTGATGTTAATGGACGTGTAGACGAATTATTAATGTCGCCAGATACAACACGTACTTTTGTACGTTCTGCTAATCAAGTGTATGTATACGATACGCGTGACCCAAGTGATGTAGAGCAAATTCAGTTGCTTTCGGCTAACGAAGAAAATGCAAATATTGTATCTGCACAACTGCTAGCGGGCGCAAATTCACTCATGCTTGCTAATGATAACGGTGAGGTTTCGCAGTGGTTTGAAGTAAACACTGACACAGGCCGTGAATATCAAAAAATTCGCTCATTTGAAACAACTAAGCAAAGTAAATTAAATGTATTTACTGAGTTTTACCGTCGTACTTTTTTTACTACCGGCGATAATGGTGAGCTAGGTGTGTACTACACAACCAGCGAAGCAAAACTTTGGCAGGGAAAAGTAAGTGAAGGCGCAATAGAAAACTTTGCAATTGCACCACGTTCAAATGCTGCGTTAATTTTAGCGGATAATAAGCTAACAGTATTAGACATTCATAACGAGCACCCAGAAGTTACTTGGTCAGCACTTTGGCAAGAAGTGTGGTACGAAGGTTACCCAGAGCCAGGTTATATTTGGCAGTCAACATCAGCCAGTGACGACTTTGAATCTAAGTTTTCACTTGTGCCAATTTCGTTCGGTACATTAAAAGCAGCACTTTATGCGATGTTGTTTGCTGTACCAATCGCGCTTTCGGCGGCTATTTACACGGCATACTTTATGTCGAGCAAATTACGTAAAGTGGTTAAGCCTACCGTAGAAATAATGGAAGCATTACCAACGGTTATTTTAGGTTTTTTAGCGGGTCTTTGGTTAGCCCCATTAATAGAAGAGCACTTACCTGCCATTGTTGGGTTACTCATATTATTACCTTTAGGTATGTTAGCGACAGGTTTAGCCTGGACTAAATTACCAACAAAAATACGCCATAGAATTCCTGATGGTTCGCATTCAATCATCCTTATTCCGGTCGTTTTACTTATTGGTTGGTTTTCGTTTGCTATGAGCGAATTTGTTGAACTTTGGATGTTTGACGGCAATGTGCGTCAGTACTTAACAAATGAGCTAGGTATGACATTCGATCAACGTAACTCGCTTGTTGTAGGTATTGCGATGGGTTTTGCGGTTATTCCTACTATATTCTCAATTGCAGAAGACGCGGTATTTAGTGTTCCAAAGCATTTATCAAATGGCTCATTAGCATTAGGTGCGACGCAGTGGCAAACACTAATACGTGTTGTGTTACTAACAGCAAGCCCAGGTATTTTCTCTGCGGTAATGATGGGGCTTGGCCGAGCAGTTGGCGAAACCATGATTGTACTTATGGCAACCGGTAATACACCGATTATGGATTGGAGCATTTTCCAAGGTATGCGTACGCTTGCAGCAAATATTGCAGTTGAAATGCCAGAGTCAGAAGTAGGTAGTTCGCACTATAGAATATTGTTCTTAGCGGCCTTTGTATTATTCATATTCACATTCATTTTTAACACAGTCGCTGAGTTTGTTCGCCAGCAACTGCGTGAAAAATACAGCTCAATGTAAGCGGAGAGACATGACATGGTAAAGCAGTGGTTTAAGTCTGGTTCTCCTTGGATTTGGATGACCGGTGGTGCAGTGAGCATCAGTTTGATTTCAGTTTTAGGCTTATTAGCAATGATAGCCTGGAAAGGGTTAAGCTTTTTCTGGCCTTCAGAAGTTGTACAGTTTGAACTTGAAGGGTCGATTGCAAAGCAAACCGTTATTGGCGAAGTTTACGACCGTGAATTAGTACCAAAAACGCGTTTAGCCGCGACAGGTATTGATGTTAGCGGGTTTGAAAAAGAAGAAATAGAGCGCTTACTTATTAAAACAGGTAACCGCGAATATGTAGATTTAGATTTTCGTTGGATATTAGAAACCGACATAACAAATAAAACAGCACCAGCGGCGCTTGCAGTATTTGAGCGTAGTAAAAACGGTAACTTTTATGGTTATGTGCAAAACGTTATTAAAGACGGTCAACCGGTTAATGGCGACAAAATAGAAGCACTACATGAGCTTGTTGAGCGTGCGGTTGATTTGAACGACGAAGCACTTGATTTGCAAAATGGCGACATTGGGCATATTAACTACGCACTTGAACGCTTACGTTTAAAAGAAAAAGGCTACTTACTTGATAACGCTCTCACTGATGAACGTGTTGCTGAGCTTGCTCAAGCACGTGCTGAATTACGTGCAGAGTATGGTGTACTTGAAAAAGATTTATTTGCACTACGCAAACAAGCTAAACGTGACCACGTAACTGTAAAAGATATGCGCGGTGAAGTTGTTACAATTCCTATGTATCAAGTACTTGATGTTTGGTTTCCAAACGATATGGGCTTTTTTGCAAAGCTAGGCCACTACTTTGTGCAACTAGGTAAGTTTGTATCCGATGATCCACGTGAAGCAAATACAGAAGGCGGTGTTTTCCCTGCTATATTTGGTACTGTATTTATGGTTATGCTGATGGCTGTAATTGTGACGCCGTTTGGCGTTGTTGCTGCAATTTACTTACACGAGTACGCCGCAAAAAATGCAATCACTAAAATGATTCGTATCGCAGTGATTAACTTGGCCGGTGTTCCTTCAATTGTATACGGTGTATTTGGCCTCGGCTTTTTTGTATACATGTTAGGTGGTAGCTTAGACCAATTATTTTATCCAGAATCGTCGCCAACGCCAGTATTTGGTACGCCAGGTGTAATGTGGTCTGCATTAACGCTCGCCATACTAACGCTGCCAGTTGTTATTGTATCGACTGAAGAAGGTTTATCTCGTATTCCAAGTACCGTACGTGATGGTTCACTAGCGCTTGGCGCAACAAAAGTTGAAACGTTATGGCGCATAATTATTCCAATGGCAAGCCCTGCAATTATGACAGGTTTAATACTGGCAGTTGCACGTGCTGCAGGTGAAGTTGCACCGTTAATGCTAGTAGGCGTTGTAAAAATGGCCCCTACATTACCACTTGATGGCAACTTCCCGTATTTTCACTTAGATAGAAAGTTCATGCACTTAGGCTTTCATATATACGATGTTGGCTTCCAAAGCCCTAATGTTGAAGCGGCACGCCCGCTGGTATACGCAACGGCCTTTTTATTGGTGTCGGTGATTATTACCCTAAACATAACGGCCATTGGTATACGTAACCATTTACGTGAAAAGTACAGATCGCTTGAACACTAATTAGTAAAGATTTTATAGGTAACAAAAATGATTACAGTCGCTCCAAAAGTAAACCAAGCTAATATAGGCCAGAAGTTAGACCTAGAAAATTTAACGGATGACCAAAAAGCGCTAGAGATTAAAGATCTCGATCTTTACTACGGTGATAAGCAAGCGCTTAATAAAGTAAATATGAACATTCCAAAAGGCCAAGTAACTGCGTTTATAGGACCATCGGGCTGTGGTAAATCAACTCTATTACGTTGTATTAACCGCATGAACGATTTGGTAGATATTTGTCGTATTGAAGGTGAAATATTACTTCACGGTCAAAATATTTACGATAAGAGCGTAGATGTAGCAGCACTTCGTCGTAATGTAGGTATGGTGTTTCAGCGTCCTAACCCATTTCCTAAATCAATTTATGAAAATGTGGTTTATGGCCTACGCTTACAAGGCATTAAAGAGAAGCGTAAGTTAGACGAAGTGGTAGAGCAATCACTTCGTGGTGCTGCTTTATGGGATGAAGTAAAAGATAGATTACACGATAGCGCGTTTGGCTTATCGGGTGGTCAGCAACAGCGTTTAGTGATTGCTCGCTCAATTGCAATTGAGCCAGAAGTTCTTTTATTAGATGAACCTACATCAGCACTTGACCCTATTTCTACTTTGGTAATCGAAGAGCTAATAAACGATTTAAAAAACCAATTTACCGTTGTTATTGTTACACATAACATGCAACAAGCAGCACGTGTATCTGATCAAACAGCCTTTATGTATATGGGCGAATTGATTGAGTACTCAGACACAAATACCTTATTTACTACACCAACGAAGAAAAAGACCGAAGATTATATTACCGGTCGTTACGGTTAATTAGCCCGTTGTAGCGTGTTGTGCAAGATTAAGAGAGAAGGTAACTATGGAACATAATATTAATAAACATATTTCTGGGCGTTTTAACCAAGAACTAGAAAATGTACGTAATCATGTATTAAGTATGGGTGGCTTAGTTGAGCAGCAGTTAAACAGTGCGCTTGATGCGGTGAGTCGTAACGATGCAGAGCTTGCTCAAAAGGTACGTCAGAACGATTATAAAGTGAATGCAATGGAAGTAAGCATTGATGAAGAGTGTACGCGTATTATTGCTCGTCGTCAGCCTGCAGCAAGTGACCTGCGTTTAGTGATTGCAATTGCTAAAACAATTGCTGATTTAGAACGTATTGGCGATGAAGCTGAGCGAATTGCTAAAGTTGCACTAGACTCATTTACCAAAGATCAGCAAGATTTATTAGTAAATATTGAAAACATGGGCCGCCAGGTTTTAAAAATGCTACACGACGTACTAGATGCATTTGCCCGTATGGATGTGCAACGTGCATTTCAAGTACATAAAGAAGATGCAAAGGTTGACCGCGAATATGAAGCCATCACACGTCAAATAATGACTTACATGATGGAAGATCCACGCTCAATACCTAAAATCATGGACTTAGTCTGGTCTGTTCGCTCATTAGAGCGTATTGGTGATCGCTGTCAGAACATTGCTGAATACATTATTTATTTTGTTAATGGCAAAGATATTCGCCATACATCTCAAGAAGATATAGAAAAATCACTATGATTTTTTACCCATCATGCTTTTCTATTAAAGCGGCTTAGTGTCGCTTTGTGTATTGCAAGCTTTAGTGAAGTAATAAAAAGCGTTCACAATCTTGGTTAATACTGTAAAATTCATGCTGCAAAGCATATCAATTTGATTAAAGGGTCAGTTATGCCTACAAACGCGTTTTTAGGAGTATTTGCAAAATCTCCTATCAAACCAATGGAAGAACACATCAAGAAGGTTCATCAAGCAAGTAAAGCTTTGATACCTTTTTTTAATCACGTATTTAAAGAAGAGTGGGTACAAGCAGAAGAGCTTCGCATCACTATTCGCAATTTAGAACGTGAAGCTGATGATATGAAAAGAGATATACGTTTACAATTACCGCGTGGTTTATTCATGCCGGTAGAGCGTACAGATCTTCTCGAACTAGTAACTCAACAAGATAAAATTGCCAATAAAGCAAAAGATATTGCAGGGCGAGTGATTGGTCGTGAAATGACCATTCCAAAAGTTATGCAAGCTGATTTCTTAGCTTACTTAACCCGTTGTGTAGATGCGACTAAACAAGCATCTAAAGCAATTAACGAATTAGAAGAATTGCTAGAAACGGGTTTTAAAGGTCGAGAAGTCACCTTAGTAGAAAAAATGTTAGTTGAATTGGATGCCATAGAACAAGACACGGACGAAATGCAGATAAAAGTACGCCGCCAGCTACGTGATGTAGAGGGTGAGTTAAATCCAATTGATGTTATGTTTTTGTACAAAATCATTGAATGGGTTGGCGAGCTTGCAGATATTGCAGAGCGCGTAGGATCACGTCTTGAGCTGATGTTAGCTCGTTAATTTAAAATCAGTTCAAACACGAAAGATTAAGGTTTTACAATGGATATCATTGCATCTTACGGCACGGTATTAATTTTAATTGCCGCAGCAGTCGGCTTTTTTATGGCTTATGGTATTGGCGCGAACGACGTAGCGAACGCCATGGGTACATCTGTAGGTTCAAAAGCGCTAACAATCAAACAAGCTATTTTTATAGCGATGATTTTTGAATTTGCAGGCGCTTACTTAGCAGGTGGTGAGGTTACATCAACAATTCGTAAAGGAATTATCGATGCCGCACCATTTGCAGACATTCCTGAACTTATGGTTCTGGGTATGATTTCGTCTTTATTTGCAGCGGGTGCTTGGTTATTAATGGCCTCGTTCTTGGGTTGGCCAGTATCAACGACTCACTCAATCATTGGTGCAATCATTGGTTTTGCGTTAGTTGCTGTTGGTACTGAGGCGATTCAATGGGATAAAGTAGGTGGTATTGTTGGTAGTTGGATTATAACGCCCGCCATATCAGGCTTTATTGCATACTTAATATTTATGAGTGCACAAAAACTTATTTTTAATACAGATGCACCACTAAAAAATGCTAAACGCTATGTACCACTTTATATGGGTTTAGCCGGTTTTATAATGGCCTTGGTTACAATTAAAAAAGGCTTAAAGCATGTTGGTGTTGATTTAGGTGCAGCCGAAGGGTACGCCTTAGCAATAGCTGTAGCAGTTGTCGTTGCTATAATTGGTAAAATTGCTATTTCTCGTTTAAATATCGATCCAAAAGCAGATAAACAAATGCAATTCAACAATGTTGAAAAAGTGTTTGCTGTTCTTATGGTATTAACAGCATGTTGTATGGCCTTTGCACATGGTTCTAACGATGTTGCTAATGCAATCGGTCCACTAGCTGCTGTTGTAAATATTGTTGAAAACAATGGTGAAATTGCTAAAAAAGCGGCTATTGCTTGGTGGATTCTACCTCTAGGTGGTTTTGGTATTGTTGCGGGTCTTGCTATTTTGGGCAAAAAAGTAATTAAAACGATTGGTGAAGGCATTACACATTTAACGCCTAGTCGTGGTTTTGCTGCTGAACTAGCCGCTGCTTCTACCGTTGTTATTGCATCAGGTACTGGTATGCCAATCTCTACTACTCAAACCTTAGTAGGTGCGGTATTAGGTGTAGGTATGGCACGTGGAATTGGTGCACTTAACATGGGTGTTATCAGAAACATTGTAGTTTCTTGGGTAATTACATTGCCAGTTGGCGCTGCCCTTGCTATTGTTATTTTCTACGTACTAAGAACCGCATTTGGGGTTTAACAAAAAAGTACTCAAAGACTTTTAGCTTGAAAAGATCTCAATGCCCTAGGTGTTGGGGTCTTTTTATTTGTGGAAAGAAAAAATGACCAATCTTCCAAGTATCAAACAGCTACAGTATTTATTAGCTGTTCATCAACATCAGCACTTTGGCAGAGCTGCCAGTGCCTGTTTTATTGGGCAATCTACTTTAAGCAGTGCTATTCAAAATCTTGAAGAAACGTTGGGTTGCCAGCTTATTGAACGCGAAAATCGCAGCCTTATGTTTACCAGTATTGGTGAAGAGGTTGTTGAGCGCTCTCGTAAAATAATTAACGATACAATTAGTTTAAAAGAGCTCACTAAAAGCTTTTTAACACCACTGAGTGGTAAATTAACGGTGGGTGTTATACCTACAATTGCTAGCTTTATAGCGGCTCCTCTGTATCACTTTTGTAAAGAAACCTTTTGTGATTTAGAGCTGGTATTAATAGAAGATACGAGTGATAAGCTACTGGATAAACTTGAGCATGGGCATATTGATTTAGCGCTACTTGCACTGCCATACGAAACCGATAAATTTCATACACAAGTATTGGCAAAAGATCAGTTTAGTTTAGTGCACCATAAGGACTACAGCGCTGCAAAGGGCGTAGTCGACTTTAATCTATTACCAGAGGCTAGCGTATTCTTACTCGAGCGTGAGCACTGTATGACAGGCCATGCGCTTAGTGCATGTCATTTAAACCGTGCTAGTTGTATTAACCCATTTGAAGCAGCAAGCTTGCATACATTATTGAGTATGGTTGAGCATCAGCTCGGGGTGACTTTTTTACCACAAATGGCGATTAACGCCGGAATTTTAGATAATAAAAATATGGTGGCGACACCATCACAAAGCGATGCATATAGAGATATTGGCATATTGTGGCGTAAAACTACGGGGCGGATCCGCGACTTTAAGTTATTTAGTCAACAGCTTGAGATATTTTTAAAGCGCCAATGTAGTTTAGATTTTTCTAAATAAGAATAGGAAATGAATGAAAGCAGCCTATAAAGGCTGCTTTTGATTTTGAAGATGGCTTTCAAAAGGCTCAAGTTCGGGTAAAAATAGTAAATAAATCCATACCACCAAGTTAAAGTAAGGCACGCAACCTAATACAGTAAAAACCTTAACTGGGTAGCCTTTAATATTTGCGTAACGATAACACTGATACGCGATTGCAAAATGTATAATCAGTAATAACATAACTAGCTGTGTCATACCTTTCTCCTTAAAAGCTTAAATAGCTTTGAAACCCACTATAAATATCAGTACTACGCCGCCAAAAGGTAATGTCATGTTTTTAAAGTGAAATGCATTAAAACGCGCGACATTTTTTATTTGATACTGAAAGTATAGGCAAGAAAGGTAATATTGGTAGTAACAAATTGTTTAATTTTGTTTATTTTGGGCTAGCTTGTTGTTGGTAAAACGTTTTATTTTTTGAAATTTTTTCAAGTTCACTTTTTACTTTTTCAACAGGTACTGGGCGTGCAATAAAGTAGCCTTGTCCATAATCAACACCTATCTCTTTTAGTGCAAAAAATATCTTTTCGTTTTCAACGTACTCAGCTACAGAAAGCTTACCGAGAGACCGACTAATGTCATTTATTGCTTTTACTAACGCTAAGTCTATAGGGTCATTAAGCATGTCGCTTACAAATGAGCCATCAATTTTTACATGCTGTGCCGGAAGCTGCTTTAAATAGTTAAATGTACTAAAGCCAGTTCCAAAATCGTCAATAGAAAAATGACAGCCTAAGCTATTAAGCTTCTCAATCATTTTACGAGTCGCTTTTAAGTTGTTAATACTTGCTGATTCAGTTATTTCAAAAATTATCCGCGAAGGGGGCACGTTATACTTTTCAAGGTTTGATTCAATTAATGGCAATAAGCGTTCATCTAAGAATGATTGTGCTGACAAATTAATAGCAACTTGGTTTAACTCTGGGTGCTTAGACACACAAGCAACGGCATTACGTATAACGCATTGATCCATCAAAAATGTGTCGTTAAGCATCTCTAAAGAGGGAATAAATTGATTTGGGTACACAAGTTCACCTTTGAGTTTTAAGCGTAAGAGCGCTTCAAAATAAGCAACTTTACACTCTTTAAAATCCCAAATAGGTTGGTAATGCAGTTCAATATTATCTTGCTGCAATGCTTGGCGAATTTCGTGACCCCATTCGAGCCCAGTTTGAAGCGTATTGTTTTGAGCGTCCTCTTTTGAGTAGCAATGTACTAAGTTACGCCCTAAATTTTTGGCAATATACAAAGCAATATCGGCTTGTTTTAAACATTCATTAGGATCATTGTTTTGTGTCGTAATTTGAGTTAAACCGATAGAGCAGCTAATTGTGTATATCTGATCTTCTGATTTAAAAGCATGTTTTTCTATTGCGCTGCACACACCTTCAGCAATAAGGTGTGCATCCAGTAAATTCATATCGGTAAGTATGACTGCAAACTCATCGCCGCCTATTCGGCACACCAAATGGTCTTCGCCAATATTTGCTTTAAATAATTGCGCCACTTCTTTTAATACTATGTCACCTTGGTGGTGACCTTTGCTGTCGTTTATTATTTTAAAGTGATCGAGGTCAATATAAATAACAGCATGCTCTATACCATCATACGTGTATTTATCTTGGCATATTTTATTAAGCTGTTGATCAAAGTAATAACGGTTATGTAAACCAGTTAGTGGGTCATGGTGTGCTAAATGACGTAGTTGGATCTCTGCTTGTTTACGTTCATGTATGTTGTCGATAGTGGCAGTTATGGTCGCGTTATTACGACTATTTTTGATTAGCTGTAATCTGCATTCGACCCAAATTAAATTGCCATTTTTATGGGTGAGCTTTACTTCTATTTGTTGCTGTTGCTCGCCACCATGTAAAATGTCATTAATAGTATAATTTAGTCTTCCTTTATCTTCGTTATTACAATAAGCGCTTAATGGGGTTTGTAGCGATGATTTAACACCAAAACCGCTCAATGCCTCCCATGCAGGGTTAATAAAACGAATATGCCCTTGCTGATCAAGCTCTAAAACAACCGTATTCAAATGCAATAAAATACGCTGATGAGCCGAAAATAACTCTTTGTAACGCACTTCGCTCACGCTTAGCTGCTCTACTTTGTAAGCAAACTCAGCATAACTCACCATAAAATCTTCACGTCGTGCGGCGTGGTCACACACTTTATTTAAAAATGAAGGGTCGTATGGGGCTCTAATAAAATCGGTAACACCAGACAGCAAAAGCTGCTCAGCGTAATCAGCATCATCACTTTCTATAATCGTAACAATAGCTTGTTTAGAATTGTGCTGTAGGATTTCTTCAACGAGTACACTCGAGCTCTCTGCACTTGATGTAGTGGCATCGAGTAGCACAATTGAAAACTGCTGTTGGTTGTAAGCGTTTAGTGCTGCTTTGGCTGAGGTAACGTGAGTAATAGCAAAGTTTAACTTTAACTGTTCACTAATTTTGTCGGCCGTATTTTGAAGCGGCTCTAATAGCAATAAATTTAGTCGGCTACTTTTTTCTAAGTGCGTAGATAAAACATTCGCAAGCACTTGAGGAAGCATGTCTTTATGTTCAAACGGCAGTACAGCATCTATTCCGTAGCTTCTGGCTGTTGTTTCGGCAATACGCTCACAGTAAATTGGCGGAATAAGTAAAATTGGGGTGTTTTTTGGTGTTTTTAATAATCCTGAGCGGATCATCCTCGAAAAGCGCCAGCCGTCAATTTTTCCAACATTAATGCCCGTTATTATAATATCAACAGGGTGTTGTTTTAAAAGCTTTAAAGCTTGTTGGCTATCTTGCGCATCAATAAAGGTAAATACATTTAAGCTATCTAAAGTGCCTTTAATCGCGCGACGTTCAGCACTACTTGCGTTTAATATTAGCAATTTAAGCTGGTTTGGCACGTGTTGAACACCCCTAATGTAACTTATAATAATTCAGCCGAACAAGAATAGTGACATTTAACCATAAGAACAAGAAAATTTAATGAGAAACACGCAAACAAGATATTATAAGTTTGGCTGATTTCTTGAGCTTAATATCCGATACATATACACTTGGCGCGATTTTAAATGATGTGGATTACTAATTATGCGCGTGGCTGACTTTAGCTTTGACTTACCTGATGAATTAATAGCTCGTTTTCCTAAAGCGGACAGAACTAGCAGCCGTTTACTTACTTTAGATGGCCCAAGCGGAACTCTAGAACATAAAGTGTTTAGCGACATACTTGATTTAGTAAACGAAGGCGATTTGTTAGTCTTTAACAATACACGCGTAATTCCAGCACGTATGTTTGGTCAAAAAGCCTCTGGCGGCAAAGTTGAAGTGCTTGTAGAGCGAGTGCTAGATGAACATCGCGTACTTGCGCACGTACGCGCGAGCAAGTCGCTTAAGGTTGGTAACGAAGTTATTTTAGAGGGCAAAGCCAAGGCAATAATGGTTGCACGCCACGATACATTATTTGAGCTTGAGTTTGATCATAGCCAAAATGTGCTAGATATACTTAATGATATTGGTCATATGCCACTGCCTCCTTATATTGACCGACCTGATACCGAAGCTGATCGCGAGCGTTACCAAACTGTTTATGGAGAAAAGCCAGGTGCAGTTGCTGCGCCAACAGCGGGCTTACATTTTGACGATAAGTTAATGACGGCACTAAAAGATAAAGGTGTAAACATGGCCTTTGTTACTTTACACGTTGGTGCAGGAACTTTTCAGCCAGTACGAGTGGATAGTGTTGATGAGCATGTAATGCATTCCGAGTATATTGAAGTACCCGATGATGTAGTTGCTGCCGTTGCACAAACCAAAGCAAGTGGCGGGCGCGTAATTGCGGTTGGCACAACTTCAGTACGCTCATTAGAGTCGGCAGCTAAAGTTCACGGCGGCAAATTAGATACGTATTTTGGTGATACCGATATATTTATTTTTCCGGGTTACCAATTTAATGTTGTTGACGCCATGGTCACTAATTTTCACTTACCAGAATCAACGCTTATAATGTTAGTCAGCGCTTTTAGCGGACAAGACAATATTATGGGTGCATACAATACGGCAATTGAACAAAAGTACCGATTTTTTAGTTACGGTGATGCGATGTTTTTAACACGTAAGTAACCATTTATTATTTAATACTCAGTAAAAAACACTAAAAACCCCAGCAACGAAGCTGGGGTTTTTGTTTAGCATAATAAGCAAACCTGAATTTATCGCAGCTAATAGTATTAATGAGGCAAAAAGGGTAGAATCGAGCGGTTAAATTATAGCTTGTTGGACTGTTTTTCTGACATTGAGGATGATATGAAATTTGAATTAGATTGTACTGACGGAAAAGCGCGCCGCGGCCGCTTAATTTTTGACCGCGGTGTAATAGAAACACCTGCATTTATGCCAGTTGGTACTTACGGTACTGTAAAAGGTATGACGCCAGATGAAGTAAAAGCCACTGGTGCGCAAATATGTTTAGGTAATACCTTTCATTTAATGCTTCGCCCAGGTACTGAAATCATTAAACAACATGGTGATTTACACGACTTTATGAATTGGGATTTCCCAATTTTAACTGACTCAGGCGGTTTTCAAGTATTTAGCTTAGGCGCAATGCGTAAAATCACTGAAGAAGGCGTGTTATTTCAATCTCCAGTAAATGGTGATGAAATTATGATGTCGCCTGAAAAGTCGATGGAAGTACAGCGCGACTTAGGCTCAGATATTGTTATGATTTTTGATGAGTGTACGCCATATCCAGCAACTGAAAAAGAAGCTAAAGATTCTATGGAGTTATCTCTTCGTTGGGCTAAGCGCTCAAAAGAAGGGCATGGCGACAATCCATCTGCTTTGTTTGGTATTATTCAAGGTGGTATGTACCCAGAATTACGTGCACAATCGCAAGCTGGTCTTGAAGAAATTGGTTTTGATGGTTATGCATTAGGTGGCTTATCGGTAGGTGAACCTAAAAACGAAATGATGAATATTCTTGATCATTGCGCGTTTAAAATGCCAGAAGACAAACCACGCTATCTAATGGGTGTTGGTAAGCCAGAAGATTTAGTTGAGTCTGTTCGCCGTGGTATTGATATGTTTGACTGTGTTATGCCAACACGTAATGCGCGTAACGGCCATTTATTCATTACCACGGGTGTAGTAAAAATACGTAACGCAGTACATAAAACAGACACAGGGCCACTTGACCCTGAGTGTGATTGTCATACGTGTGGAAACTATTCACGAGCTTATTTGCATCACCTTGATAAATGTAACGAAATTTTAGGTGCGCGACTAAACACAATTCATAACTTACGTTACTATCAACGTGTTATGGAAGGTTTACGTAATGCAATTAGCGAAGGTAAATTAGAAGAATTTGTACAAGATTTTTATGCTCGCCGAGGCCAAGACGTGCCAGAGCTAGTAGATATAAAAAATTAAACTTTAAAATTAAAGAGGAAGTATCATGAGTTTATTTATTTCAAATGCACACGCAGCAGCTGGTCAACCTGCGGCAAGCGGTGGTTGGGAAATGCTAATAATGTTAGCTATTTTCGGTTTGGTTTTTTACTTTTTAATCTACCGCCCGCAAGCTAAGCGCGTTAAAGAGCACAAAAGCTTAATGAGTATGATGGCCAAAGGCGATGAAGTACTTACCCAAGGCGGTTTAGTGGGTAAAATTGTGAAGATTTCTGAAGAGAAAGATTTCATCGTTATCTCTTTAAACGAGCAGGCAGAAGTAACAGTACAAAAATCTGCAGTATCTGCAGTATTGCCAAAAGGCACAATGAAGTCGCTATAAAAATAATAAGGACGACCCCGTGTTAAACAAGTTTCCAGTTTGGAAGTATTTACTTGTTTTAGCTGTGGTAGCCATTGGCCTTTTATATGCCTCTCCAAACTTGTATGGTCGCGATCCGGCTATACAAGTTTCAGGTGCTAAAGGCGCTGATGTCGATCTCAGTGTTGTAGACAAAGTAAACGCAATCCTTGAAAAAAATAATGTAACCGCTAAATCGACAATACTTGAAGATGGGCAAATTTTAGTTCGTTTAAAAAATGTTGAAGAACAGCTTAAAGCGCATGACTTACTGCGTGATTCGCTGAGCGACGATTACATTTCCGCTATTAATATGGCACCTGCTCAACCAGCTTGGTTAAAAGCGGTTGGTGGTAACCCTATGAAGCTAGGTCTTGATTTAAGTGGTGGCGTACATTTCACCATGGAAATCGACATGGCAACAGCGGTTGATAACCAGCTTGAGCAAATGGAACAAGATTTTCGTAGCGACCTGCGCGAAGAAAAACTACGTTACCGTAGTGTTCGCCGCGTAGCAGGCTCCGATCGTATGCGTGTAGAAATGCGTACCGAAGCAGATAAAGACGCAGCAGAGAGCTTCTTAGAAACTCGCTACCCGCTAAATGTCTACATTGATGACAGCAGTAACGATAAAGCATTTTTTGCGACAATGAGTGAGCAAAAACTCAAAGAAATTCGTGACTACGCTATCAAGCAAAATGAAACGATTATTCGTAACCGTATCAACCAAATTGGTGTTGCAGAACCTAACGTACAACGCCAAGGCGCTGAGCGTATTATTGTTCAACTACCTGGTATTCAAGACACAGCACGCGCTAAAGAAATTTTAGGCGCAACAGCAACACTTGAATTTCGTGAAGTAGACGAAAACGCTGATATTAGCGCTGCTGCTCAAGGTCGTATCCCTGCGGGTACTGAAATGATTATGAGCCGCGACGGTTACCCTGTTGTACTTAAAAAGCGTATTATTCTAGAAGGCAGCCATATAACTGGCGCGCAATCTGGCGCTGATGAATACCAACGCCCGCAAGTGAGTATTACGCTAGATAGCAAAGGTGGGGCAAAAATGAATGCCTTTACCAAACGTGCTATTGGTAAGCGTATGGCAACGGTATTTATTGAATATAAACCATCAGGTAAAAAAGATGCAGACGGTAAAGCACTTCCACCTATTAAGGTAGAAGAAGTAATAAACGTAGCAACAATTCAAGCTCGCCTTGATCGCTCGTTCCGTATTACAGGTATCGATAACCCTGCTGAAGCGCATAACTTAAGTTTACTACTTCGTGCAGGTGCGCTTGTAGCGCCAATTCAAATTGTTGAAGAACGCACAGTAGGTCCAAGTTTAGGTCAAGAAAATATTGAAGCGGGTATGACTGCGGTTGCACTTGGTTTTGCGTTTGTACTTGTGTTTATGCTTGTGTACTACAAAGGCTTTGGTATGGTTGCAAACCTTGCGCTTGCGGCTAACTTAGTACTGATTGTTGGTGTTATGTCTTTAATTCCAGGCGCGACACTTACGCTACCTGGTATTGCAGGTATTGTATTAACCGTAGGTATGGCAGTTGATGCTAACGTACTTATTTTTGAACGTATTCGTGAAGAGCTGGCCGATGGCCGCAGCCCTCAACAAGCGATTCATTTCGGTTACGATAGCGCATTTAGCACTATATTTGATGCTAACATCACCACGTTAATCGCTGCCATTATACTGTTTGCAGTAGGCACAGGTCCGATTGCGGGCTTTGCAGTGACACTTGCGATTGGTATTTTAACTTCAATGTTTACAGCCATTGTTGGTACCCGTGCGGTAATCAACTTATTTGTTGGTGGTAAACGTATTGATAAACTTTCGATTTAAGGAGCTGACATGCAAATTTTAAGTTTGGGTAGTAGAACCCTTCGTTTCATGTCTCTTCGCAAAGTGGCTATGGGTTTTTCGACGTTATTAATTTTAGCGTCGTTTGCATCAGTTTTTGTTAAAGGTCTAAATTTTGGTTTAGATTTTACCGGCGGTACTGCGGTAGAAGTTGGTTTTTCACAGCCAGCAGACCTTAAAAAAGTACGTGCTGCGCTAGCTGATAATGGTTTTGCTGATGCATCAGTACAACTATTTGGTTCAAGCCAAGAGATTTTAGTTCGTTTAGCACCGCGCGGTAGTGATGTTAAAGCTGAAGTAATTGGTAACCAAGTAATCGATGCGCTTAAAAAAGCTGATGACAGCGTAGTAATGCGCCGTATTGAGTTTGTGGGCCCAAGTGTAGGTGAAGACTTAAAAGAGCAGGGTGGCCTTGCCATGTTAACTGCACTTATTTGTATCTTAATCTACGTTGCATTTCGTTTTGAATGGCGCTTTGCTGTGGGTGCGGTAGGTGCACTACTACACGATGTTATTATTACTGTGGGTTTATTTTCGATATTAGGTTTAGAGTTTGATTTAACTATATTAGCGGCAATTCTTGCGGTAATAGGTTATTCACTTAACGATACGATTGTTGTATCTGACCGTATTCGTGAAAACTTCCGTAAAGTGCGCATTGACGATACTGTAGAAATTATTGATATTTCACTTACGCAAACACTTAACCGTACACTTGTAACCTCAATCACGACTATTTTAGTATTGATTGCTTTGTTTGCATGGGGCGGACAAACCATTCATGGCTTTGCAACTGCATTGCTGTTTGGTGTGTTTATTGGTACTTATTCTTCGATTTATGTTGCGAGTTCTGTTGCTATAGCAATGGGCGTAAGCAAAGAAGACTTAATACCAGAAGTAATTGAAAAAGAAGGTGCAGACCTAGACGCAATGCCGTAGTAGAGTCTCATTAAATAAAAACCGCTCCTATGAGCTAACACCATTCAGTTAAGCATGCTTTGACTTAATGGTGTACCGAGTTTTTGAAATTCGAACGGTCCTACTTTTGGGCCGTTTTCTTTTTTCTGGAAGAATATAACGTTTCACTCGTTCTCGCATTGCCCTTAATTTCTTTGGAATTGAACCTGGCGAAGCGATGGCACACCAGAGTATTTCATCCTGTATATCCCGCAAAGCCATGACAAAACTAATTCTCAGCGGGGAGACTTTAGCCTCTTTGGCTATTCGACTTATCTCTACTCGAATTAAATTGTAGGCTAGCAATATACCCCATAACTCTTGATTGACTCCATCCACAGTCTGACTACGCAAAAGAATACTATCCTCAAGCATCTGGTGTTTTATTTCTCCATAGCTATTTTCAATTTCCCAGCGTTCGAAATAGACATCAAGAATGGCCTGCGCACCAAAAGCCTGTTTATCATCCAAAGAGCACAGCAGACCTTTTATTTTTCCAGGCCCCATTGGCTCAGGATAAAGAACCAGTCTGGCCTGCCAGCACTCAGGAAGCGAAGGGTCTTGTTTTCTGGCATGCGCAGATACACTCATTTCTACTTTGAAGTCATGCTCAGAGTAAGATTCAATGACGGTGTATTGCGTGTTGCTTTTAATCGGGACCATCCAGTGCGACTGTGGGTGTTGCTTACGCCAATTAATCAGTAGCTCAGCGCTGAGATAACATCGGTCAAAAATAGTTAGACTGTTATCACTTACATGACTAAATAACTGCTTTGCGTAGTTCACCTCACCTTGATAACTGGGCCCGAAGGCAACGTGGTGTATCAACCGGCTACGCAAGGAGCTTAAGGCGCATAGGCGTACAATAGGATATTCTGTATGACGGTTTTTACTGTGCTTAATATAGTGAAAGTGCTCAGCAAGAGCAGGTGTATCAGGTGCACGAAATTGCGTTCCATCGACAGAAAATAACCGGAGTCCATACCACGTATCATCAGCATCTTCTTCTTGTGTCCAATGGGCCGCACATAGGTGAAATAAGGCTTGGAGGGGGTCGCTACTCAGGCGCTGTCTCGCTTGAGGAATAGCACTTGGAGCAACCGTATCGCCCAGGGTATCAGTGAGTGTTAAATCTAACTTCTCAACAACGTCACTAATAGAGCGGTCGCGAAAAAGACCCATTGCAATGATAAGCCAGACGACAAGCTCAGCAGGTAACTTACGTTTGCGAATACTTGCTTTATCGGTCTGCTCGAGCACATTAGAAATCCACTCAAGAGGGATATGTTTCTGAAATGTAGATAAAGAGTCAGGAGTGGCGAATATATCCGTATCAAGTAACCAATGACTAAGCATAAAAATACCCTCATAATCAAAAGATGATAAGGGTATTGTGAAGCAACCAAAAGATCGGTCAACCGATCAAAAATACCTTAACTGATCGGTGTTACTCCTATGAGCGGTTTTTTTATACCTGCAATTTATTAATTGTTCAGGCGTCTAAGTTTTCATTAGCGGATGTAACAGTGCAAGCTTACGAAAACAGTGCTAACTTTGTAGTGTGAATCGGTAGGACCTTTTTGCAATAATATATAAATCGCCACAGGTTAAGACACCGGCCACTGAGGCTAAAATAAGCCAAGTGTTATCGCTCTAGTTATCTATTTATTCATGTGCTCAAGGGATGCTTTAGAAGTGTTTAGCCTTTCAGCCAATAATAGGTAATTTAAACAAAGCAGGTAATTATTATGTTACCAATAAAAGTTTCTATCAGTGTATTTAGTTTGTTTGTAAGTTTTTCACTCATGGCGCAAGAGCAAATAATTAATGTTGCTCAAAAGCAAGATACCCAAAACGCACGAGAAGAGTACCTCAATGAGTTATTAGTACGCGCACTTGAAAGTGTTAACTACCCCGGTGTTATCCGAATGACCCCCATATCAGAACTGCAAAAGCGTAAGTTAATAAACCTAGATGATAACGAATTAGATATGTATTGGAGTATGAGCAGTCCAGAGCGAGAGGCGCTTGCTTTGGCGATAAAAATACCACTATTTAAAGGCTATATAGGTAAGCGAGCTTTATTAACTAATAAGCAAAACTTGGCGCGCTTTAAAAAGGTAAAAAATATTGAGCAGCTAGCTACGTTTTCGGCTGTACAAGGGCACAACTGGCCAGATACAAGAATAATGTCCTATAACGGATTACATGTAAGGCCGCTTACTAACTACCAAGCGATGTTCACTTTAACGAGCCGTGGTCGAATAGATTACTTTCCTCGCTCGTTTATTGAGGTTAACTCTGAACTTATTGAAAACAAACAAAGTAATTTAGTAATCGTGCCTAATTTATACATAAGTTATCCAACCGGTATTTATTACTTTGTGACTAAGAGTAAACCTGAATTAGCAAAGGCTGTTGAAGAGGGATTAATAATGATGCAGGAAAGCGGTGAGTTTGACGCATTATTTAATGAATACTTCGCAAAGGATTTAAATACACTACCTTATACAAAAGGCAAAACGATAGAGATTAAGCTCGATAACCCTTATTTTTAGGCACAAAAAAAGGAGCCTGAGCTCCTTTTTAGCATGCTATTAATAGCATCAAATTAGCGAAGTAACGACTCAGTTAGTACTGGACGAATTTCACGAATAATTGCTTGAGTCAATTTTGGTGAACCACAGATAATATTGCCGCTGTGGTTATAGTTATTACCACCAGCGAAATCTACAACCATACCGCCCGCTTCTTTAACCATAAGTTCGCCTGCAGCAGAGTTCCAAGGTTTTAAACCAATTTCAAAAAATCCATCAACACGGCCAGCTGCAACGTATGCCATATCTAAAGCAGAACAACCTGCGCGGCGAATGTCTGCAGTGTGTACAAATAATGCTTTAAACGCTTCAGTGTATGCATCCATGTGGTTTTTGTTTTTGAAAGGGAAACCAGTAGCAAGTACAGTGCCTGCAAGAACCGTAGTTTTGCTAACACGTAGACGTTTGCTGTTTAACTGAGTGCCTTGACCGCGAGATGCAGTGAAAAGCTCACCACGAATTGGATCATAAATAACAGCTTGGTCTAAACGACCTTTAACTTTAAGTGCGATAGAAACCGCGTAATGAGGGATACCTTTGATGAAGTTAGTTGTTCCATCGATAGGATCTACAATCCATTGGTAATCATCATCCTTGCCTTTATGCTCACCTAATTCTTCACCAACAATAGAGTGAGTAGGGTAAGACTGTAAAATAGTGTCACGAATTACGGCTTCGGCTTCTTTATCAATGTTAGTTACTAAGTCGTTAGCGCCTTTTTGTTGCACTTCAACTTTTGATAAATCTTCACTTGCGCGAAGTAAAATTTTGCCTGCGTTGCGCGCAGCGCGAACCGCAATGTTTAACATTGGATGCATGGTATTACCTTTGGGTTGTAAAAGAACGTTTATATATTTCAGCCGGCGTATTTTAGCGACTTTTGACATAAAGTAAACAATAAACCCCAAATACTTATGTTTGTTTTTTATACAAGATTGAAAAGTGTCTATATTTTTAAAAAATAATAATGAGCAATTAATAAGTCATTATGTTCCTTTGTGTGTTAATTAAATTTAATTAATTTTAAATAACGCTTTACCTAAAGTTAGCTTGAGGTTTTATCGTGATCCTAACTTAATTGATAGGACAACATTATGTATTTAGAGCACGTAAACTTAGTCGCGAGTGATATAGGCAGCATGCTTAAATTTTATCGCGCTGTATTTCCACATTGGTCGATTAGAAGTGAGGGCAGAGGCGATTGGCATGGAAAACCAAGACGCTGGGTACACTTTGGAGATGACACGCATTACATTGCGATAAGCGACCATGGTGAGGGTGAAAACAGAAACTTATCGGGCCATCAAATTGGTTTTGCACACTTTGCTTATGTAACTAATAATTTAAGCGCAGTAGTAATGCGCTTAAATAAAGTGGGTTTTACAGTAGGCAAGCAAGGTAGCGAGAATCCTTTCAGAAAGAATGTTTACTTTATTGATCCCGCCGGGTTTGAGGTGGAATTTGTAGAGTATTTAAGTGACATACCAAGCGAGCGAAATAACGATTTATAATAAAATACCAAGCAGCACGCTAAAGTGCTGCTACTCAATTATAGTTAGCGGC
This sequence comes from Pseudoalteromonas arctica A 37-1-2, assembly GCF_000238395.3. Taxonomy (GTDB): domain Bacteria; phylum Pseudomonadota; class Gammaproteobacteria; order Enterobacterales; family Alteromonadaceae; genus Pseudoalteromonas; species Pseudoalteromonas arctica. The sequence goes on along the minus strand of NZ_CP011025.1, from coordinate 3,470,470 downwards.
TATTATTACCCGTGCCAAACTGGGTTTTTAGCTCATTTGCAAAGCTCATAAATTTTTCTTTAATTGTGCGCTTTATTTTTACTTCAACCGATCCCATAACTGCCTTTCCTTCAATATGAATAGTAGGACCTTGGCGTTTGTTAAGCGACACCGATTTATTTTCAAGACTACTTAAAATACAAAACATTTTAGACACTACATTTACATGCTCTGGTACGTAAATCTCATCGCTACCAAAAATACAGTTAACGTGAATAGTTACATTTTGATGCGCAAAAATGGCATCAGTAAAATCAAGTACCACCGATCCCATAAAGTTACTTAAATATATATTTTTTGGCACGACCCACTGACCGCTTCGTTCGTTAGAGCCTAAAATACTACGTAATGTAAAATCATCATCACTGTTTTGCTGTGCACTATAATGTGGTTTAAATTGCGATTGTTTTTCTGCTTTATATTGCTGATCGGTATTAAGTGTTAAGTCTTCTACTAAGGCTAAAAGAGCGTCGTTATTAGGTGCATCCATCGCGCTATCGAGTCGTCTCTCAAATGCATCAACAGAAATAACCCCATGACTGTAATTATAAATTAATTGGTCAATTACTTGTTCGCGTACTTGCTCTATTGGGCGGTCTTCAACTTTTACAGACATGGGGCATTCCTTATTATATTTACTATTGATACTGCTCTTGATGTTTATATGCAAAGCACGCACCAAATATAATCACCCTAATTATCAGTAGGTTAATTTATAATGATGTTTTTTATTTTGTTATATTAACGATAGATTAACCAAAAATGCAATTATCTAGCTATTTTCACTATTTGAGAAAGTTTTACCGAGTAGCCTGTAAATAGTTACACAACTATAGATAATGCCTCACTCCAAAATAAACTCAACCTATTGAAATGTAAGTATAAATAAAGTTGGCCCAAAGCTCGCATTAGTTAAAGTGTCTTTAATCAAAAGGAGAAAGATTATGAAAACATTTAACAAGTCTATTATCGCAGCTCTAGTTCTTGGTACTACGGCTATGGGTGCCCAAGCAAACAGCTGGGAAAACGAAAGTAAAGATGCTTGGATTGATGGTAAGGCAGAAACAGTTCTACTTATGAACACTAATCTAAACAACTTTGACATTAACACTGATGTAAAAAATGGCAAAGTAGTACTTACAGGTAAAGTTAATAGCGAGCTTGATAAAGAGCTAGCAGAAGAACTTGTACTTAGCCTAGATGGTGTATCTGATGTTGATAACAGCCTTACTGTTGTTAAAAGCATGGATACCAAAGATAAAAGCAACGACATGATGGACGATGATGATAACGACCTAACGGACGCTAAAATCACCACTGTAATCACAACTCGCTTCCTGTTTGACTCAGAAGTTGGTGGTACAGACATCGATGTTGATACCGACAATGGTATTGTAACTCTGAACGGTTCAGTAGAGTCTGAAGCTGAAAAACAACTAGCAGTTAAAATTGCTAAAAATGCTGAAGATGTTCGTGACGTAGTTGATAAACTAGCTATTGTTGCTGAATAATATAGTATAGTTAAGGCCCACTAACACTGGGCTTTACGTCTTTTTAATGCTTAATTTAAATGGAGTTTAGTCATGGATATTATTCGTATAATACTTTCGGTTTTATTACCGCCATTAGGTGTGTTTTTGCAAGTTGGCTTAGGTATGCATTTTTGGTTAAATATTTTATTAACACTGCTAGGTTATTTCCCAGGGTTAATACATGCAATCTACATTATTGCGAAAAAATAATGACAGATTATATATTGTGTAAGCCGACTACTGAGGCCTAATGATACAAGTGCCCCAGTACTGTTCGGCTCACAATATTAGTTTTTAAAGTAAATATTTTTTATCAAAATCTAATTTTTAATTTACTCAAACTAAGTGATTTATTTCTTGTAACTCACTCCCAAAATTCCCTCAGCCAAAGTATTGTTTACTTCAATTAAGCTTTCTAACTAACCGCAGTGTTCTGATTCTGTATTGATGCCAGTTAGGAAATCTTTAACATTAGTTTGTTTATATATCTACAATACGCGATTAATTACTCTATTATTTAGTGACAATATTACCATCACTTCTAGTGTTATCATTACACCAAGCTTTTACGCATATTGAGGTAGCTAATTGAATATTCGACTTATACTGTCAGGCGTTGTGTCATTCGTTTTTTATTTTAGCTGGGCCTACTGGGCGAACAGTTCGGCAGATATTGCTAAATCGGTCACGCTTCAAGCTGCATTAGTACAAGGTTTGTATAGTGGATTTGTAACGCTGTTTTTTACTTTTATTTTAGAAAAGGTCGTCAACAAGTATAAGTCTAGTTATGTAACGCTTGCGTTCGTAACTCCAATTATTTGTATGTTTCATTCTAAAACACCACAAAACGTAGCAATACGACAAAGCTTCAATAATGCAATTAACTCTAGCGCCTCGTATTTAGGTAACAAAAAAATAGCAGGTGTACTTTTTGCGCCTATTATTCCGATTACTGTTCAATCGAGCTTAGTGATTATGGTGAATGTAATTAATCAGACACCTAATTTGGCACTTACAGTAGCCCCAAGCATATTTTTTACAGCCTTGTATGCCTACACATATATGTTAGCTTTACTTAAAAAAGTAGAGCGTTAAATATAAAAGACTACATGTGGGAGGAGGGTTTTATAATTTAATGCAGAGAATATCATGGGAAATATCTTGTATTTTATGCTTATACCCACCCAAAAGATTACTATTTAAGCAGTTAGCTTACTGATTGTTAAAATAAAGGTGTTTGGTAGTGACAAGCACCTAAAAAGTTTTTATACTGCAACCCGCTTTAGTCGCTCTGTGACTGAACGCTTCAAAAATTAACTGCCTAGCAGTTATATAAAAGTTGGCCCCTTAGCTCAGTTGGTTAGAGCACACGACTCATAATCGTTAGGTCCCCAGTTCGAGTCTGGGAGGGGCCACCACTTTTACAAACTTTCCAAAAAAATACCTACTCAAATTATTTAATGCTACATGAATTTAATATCGTGTAATTTATTATTCTTTATCTACCCCTAATAATAAATATAATTTAAATAAAGTTAATCCATAGATTAAGCTAAGCTTTCTTAAATTTGAAAGAGTGCGAATGCACTATTAAATTCCAGCATTAGATCGGACGCTATTCATGCTCTGTCTTGTAAATAATAATGAGCTGCATCTGATTTCAGAATACAAAAAAAGCCCCTATTGGGGCTTTTTACTTACTAGTGTTTACTTCTATTGCTCAAAACTACAAGAGTTAACTAATTTTTACGGTATATCTCATGCTCAATATCGTAAATATTTACGCTTAAACTGTCTGATGCTCTGCAGTATGTTTTTAAGCATGAAAGTAGCAGTTCGCTTAACATTTGTTTTTGCTCAATTGAGCGTCCCGCTAAAATATGTACCGCGATATGTATAAACCCTGATTTTCCTGCGCCAAGTTGATATTGCTGATAAGCAATAGCGCGTGTTTTGATGGTTTCTAATTCAAATAAGTTACTTTCGAAAGCGGTAGTGTGAATTTTTTCTACCAGTACTTGTGGTAAAACAGGGAGGTCTTCTGAGTGTTCAATAATAATGTGCGGCATTTAGGCGTTTCCTATTATGAGTTACTGCATGAGCGAGAGTTAATTGTATCAAATACAACAGGGTTCACTAAACCCTGAGCTATCTAAAATCTTTACTTTAAACTAATTTAGTCGTATTTATTTTTGATGTTAGTATAAAAACAAACAGGTGAACCTTCGCTTAGTAACGTAGGTGCTAAGTTACTTATATATTAATTGAGGATAAGTATGAAATTACCACAAAAATTTAAACGTTTAGCTTTACTTACAGGTGCAGTTGTTACATTAAGTGCTTGCTCTGACGATGTTGCATCGGTAAGTCTGGGATTATTTACAACTAAAGATGTTGTGGTTAATTCGCAGCAAGATCCAATCCTTGAAGGCGTTACTTGTCATATTAGTCATATAGAGGCTAATTTGGACTTTTCTGATCCCTCTGATATGTCTATAGCATGTCGTCAAACGGGTCCTATTACAGCGCAGCAGCTACAAAAAATAGACCGCAGTAAATCAGGTGAAGTGATATTCAAATCATCTAAAAGTATATTATTTAAATCACTAAAAGTGCGCCGTATTTACGATGCTGAGAATCGTACTTTATTGTACTTATCGTATTCAACTAAAGAATCCAGTGGTAGCCACCACCATGCACTATCAACAGTGCCGCTATACAATACTCAAGCGTGGGATTGGGCGCTTACACAAAAAAACTAAACTAGCACTAAAACTTATAAGAGCACCTTATGTTAGCTTTATTTAAATCGGCACCTTTATTGGAAGATCAAGAGCAGCAATGGCTTATTGATACATTTATTTGGGCTGTAGAAAATTTTGATGCTGAGTTTTTTACAAAGCACACTCAAATAATACTGCCAACGGCCACTTTTTTCCCCGATTCGGTATCGAGCATTGAGGAAATGGCAACCAATGTCTTTACCCGCGTTACTAATTACGCGGGTATGAATGCATGGCCTATTCAATTAGTCGCACCTCAGCAGTTACAACCGCAAGTTTTTCCGCACTTTGAATTTAGTGATGAAATACGTGGCGAAGGCAGCCATTTAATTGTGCCGCCAAGCCATAAGGTCAGTATCTCTTTTAATCCTAATCAGATTAATCAGCCACAAGATTTAGTGGCAAGTTATGCGGGTACTCTGGCCACCATACTTATTCATCACGTTGGGGTTCTACCGCCAGGCGGTAGGGAGTATTTACCACAAGCTGCCGATGCGCTTGCTTGTTTTTTAGGATTTGGTGTGATGATGAGTAACACGGTGTATCAGTTTAAAGGCGGTTGTGGCTCTTGTTATAATCCATACGCTAACCGTGAAGCTAAGTTAAGTGAAACACATACGGTATTTATGCATGCCCTGATTAGCTACTTTAAAAACGATAAAGTGTCTAAAAAGCATTTAAAGCCGCATTTACGTGGTCAGTTTAAAAAAGCACAAAAAGAAATTAAAGCATTGGTAAATAACTCGGCCAACCCGCTGTTATTAGCTTATTCGCCAAACTAGCAAGGACCTGCGTGGAATACTTAGATGAATTTTTACTGATTGTTATTGCTCATTTTTTTGCAGTAGCAAGCCCCGGGCCTGACTTTGCCGTAGTACTTAAGCAAAGCGTGCAGCAAGGTAGGCGCAATGCATTGTGGACAAGCGCCGGTGTTGGCGCTGCTATTTTACTGCACGTTGCCTATTGCGTTTTAGGTGTTGCGCTTATTTTAACGCAATCGCCTAGCTTATTTATGGCACTTAAGTATCTTGCCGGTGCATATTTAGCTTATTTAGGCGTACAAGCACTCAGAGCTGCAAAACCTCCAGCAAGTAATGAAGGCGAGGCTGCAAAAGATGTTGAAAACAAAACCGTCCAAGAAGAATCCGTTTGGCTTGCTTTTAGGCGCGGCTTTTTCACAAATGCATTAAACCCAAAAGCCACGTTATTTTTTATGTCGTTATTTACACTCGTGATTAGCCCAACAACACCGACTAGCGTACAGGTCGGTTACGGTGTGTACATGGCATTGGCTACTTGGGCGTGGTTTTCAATGCTTTCAATAATACTTTCCAGAAATAATGTAAGGGGTTTTTTCCAACAACGCGGTTATTGGTTTGACCGTGGAATTGGCGTTATTTTAATTGCCCTTGCAGTACGTGTTGTTATTTAACTTATTTAAAAAGTACAGGAGATAAAATGCCGTTATATAATTTTTCGTTTGGCTCTAATATGTCATCTAATCGTTTGTTAGCGCGCTTACCTAATGTAAAGCGTGTAGGAACAGCGGTACTTAAAGGTTACGAGCTAACTTTTGATATGCTATTTAAAGATGGCTCTGGCAAATGCAGTATTTGCCCAAGCGATAAAGAAGGCGCGCTGGTTTACGGCATTATTTATGAGCTTAATGAAGATGAAAAAGTTATTTTAGATGGTATTGAGGGCGTAGGTTACGACTGCGTAGATATAGCCCCAACGCTTCTAACGGGTGAGACTGTAACTGCACATTGTTATATAGCTAATACCCATGACAGCGATGTACTCCCATACGATTGGTACATAAAACACGTTCATCGCGGATCACTTGAAGCGGGCGTACCAAAAGAATACAGTGATGCGATATTAAATCGCGCACAAAAAAGCGATACCAATCAAGAGCGCGCAGCAATTGAATTTGCAGTTCATCAAAAATAATAAAATAGGATTGATATGAAATTAACCAAACTTGCCGCAATTGCACTACTAGCAGGCACTACGTTTAGTAGCTGGGCACAAGTTGATACCAACAAAATTGATGACATTATTAAAGCGTCAATGGCACGTTTTGACGTACCCGGTATGGCAGTCGCCATTGTTGAAAACGATAAAGTAATATTTGCTAAAGGCTTTGGTGTAACTAATCTCGATACCAACAAAAAAGTAAACAAAGACACCTTGTTTGGTATTGCTTCAAACACGAAAGCGTTTACAACAGCAGCGCTAGCCAAGTTGGTTGATGAGGGGAAGTTAAGCTGGGATGACCGCGTAATTGATCATTTACCAGAGTTTAGATTATACGACTCATACGTAACACGCGAAATGCGTATTCGTGATTTATTAAGTCACCGCAGTGGGCTGGGGCTAGGGCAGGGCGATTTAATGATTTGGCCAAGTACCGATAAGTCAGTTGATGAAATTTTAGCGGGATTACAGTATTTAAAACCAGCGAGCAGTTTTCGTAGTAAATACGCTTATAACAACTTGATGTTTGTTACCGCTGGTGAGGTGGTTGCACGTGTGTCGGGTATCAGCTGGAACGATTACATCGAAAAAAATATATTACAGCCGCTGCACATGGATAACTCACGCGCGGGATTTTCACGTATTCCAAAAAGTAATAAAAACTGGGCGACAGGTCATATTCCTATGGATGGCACGCTTCATCCATTTTTTGTGAATTACTTAGAAGATTTTAGAGGTGCAGGTGCCATTGCTTCAAGTGTAAGCGATATGAGCCAATGGCTTCGTACGCAATTAGCAGGCGGTAAAATGCCAAGTGGCGAGCAGCTGTTTAGCGAAAAGCAACAAGCGCAAATGTGGCACCCACATATTACGTCTATGGCGTCTAAAAGTGCGTTTGAATCGTATCATCAGCAGTTTAGGGGTTATGGGTTAGGTTGGAGTATTGAAGACTACCACGGCTTTAAAAAGCTAGGTCATGGCGGTGGTATTTTAGGGATGGTATCGCAAGTTACTTTATTGCCTGAGAAAAAACTCGGTATTGTTATTTTATCTAATCAACAAGCTTTCGGTGCACTTTCGGCAGTAACCCATGAAGTACTTGAAGATGCACTTGAGCTCGAAGATAAAGACTGGGTAGAGGATTTAGCTAAAAGTCATTTTGAAGGTAAACAACAGGCGTACGCTAATGCAAAACCAGAAGCCCCCGCTGACTACCAACCACAATTACCAAACATTAATTACACCGGTACATTACACGATGATTGGTATGGCGATGTAATTATTGAACAACTTGATAGTAAATTGCATATTGATTTTACGCATACTAAGCGCTTAAAGGGGACACTTGAGCATTACACTGGAAATACATTTATAGTTAAGTGGGATGAAAAGCTACTTGAGGCGGATGCGTTTATTCGTTTTGAAATGAGCTCACAAAACCGTGTAAACAGCGCTAAAATGCGTGCAGTATCAACACAAGTTACCGACTTTAGCTTTGATTTTAGAAACCTACATTTAAAAGCAAAATAGCTAATAACATTGATATTCAAGGTATCGATATTTAAAGTGTCGATATTTAAAGTGTCGATATACACCAAAGTCGCAAAGCCACCATTAGGTGGCTTTGTTATATTAAACACTCAATTTACTTTGGCTAGGAGCATTTTATGCGTACTGCAGTTATTTCACACCCTCATTGCCGTAAACATAAAATGATAGACGACCATCCTGAGTGCCCAGAGCGCTTAGATGCAATTACCGACAGGTTATTAGCCAGCGGTGTAGATGTTGGCTTAACACACCTGCAGGCACCTAAGGCCGAGCGTGAGCATTATTTACTTGCTCACGATGAGGCTTTAGTTAAACACGTAGAAACTACACTACCAACCGAAGGACTCGCTAATTTAGATGGCGATACGTGGTTGTGCCCCGATTCGTTTAAAGCGATTGAGCGGGCAGTAGGTGCCGGGTTGTTAGCTGTTGATGAAATACTTGCCGATAAACTCGATGCTGCTTTTTGCTCAGTACGCCCGCCAGGGCATCATGCTAATAAAGATTCATCATCTGGGTTTTGTGTGTTTAATAACTTAGCTATTGCCGTTAAGTACGCACAAAGCAAAGGGATTAAGCGGATTGCGATTGCTGACTTTGATGTACACCATGGTAATGGCACACAAGACATTTTTATTGATGACGAAAACGTACTGCTTTGTTCGTTATTTCAGTATCCGTTTTACCCAAATACAGCGGTTAAAAATAATAGCCATATAGTTAATTCTCCTTTGCCAATTGCCAGCAATGGCGATGACCTAAAAGAGGTATTTACTGGGCAATGGTTACCAAAATTAAAAGCGTTTAAGCCTGAATTACTTTTTATAAGCGCAGGGTTTGATGCACACCTAGAAGATGATATGGCGAGCTTAAAGTTTGTAGAGGATGACTACATTTGGCTTACCGAGCAACTATGTGGTGTTGCTAAAGAGGGCGGCTGCAAAGGTGTTATTTCGTATTTAGAAGGTGGCTATGCGCTATCAGCTTTAGGTCGCAGTGCTGTAGCGCATATAAAAGTGCTTACTGATATCTAAATAAAGAGAGTGCTTATAGCCCTAATAAATCAAACGCCTGGGCTGTGCTTAGGGTTTTGATTTTACCAAGGCAGCATTGTCCTTCATTTAATAAGTAAGCTGTAACAAGCTGTGCTAGTTGCTCGCCATTCAATTCAGGGCAAGCAGTGCCTTGTAAATTAAGGTAGTCACCTTGCTTATTAAGTACTCGCACATCGCTTAGTTCACTTTGCATAACGCTGTGTAAGCACTCTTGTTGCTCTTGTTGGTTATGGGCTATCTCAAGCTCATTATAAATAACCAATAACTGTGGATAGCTGTTTAACATAGCCCGTTAACCTACGGTTACTTCATAAGACGTAAATTTACGAATATTAATAACGCCTTTTTCAAAAATTAAGTACTGGCCTTTAATACCTTGTAAAACACCACTTACAACAGGGTCTTTATCAAAGTTAAATGAGCTGATTTTTGTTGGGTATTCGGTTACTGGAAAGTTTAAATCAACTACATCTTCATCAAGTTGTTCTATTGCTGTTGCGCCAAATAATTCACTGAGCTCGTTTAGCTTTTCACTAATTTGTGGGATCAGCTCGGCTGCAGCTGCTTTTAAGTCAATTGCTTCGTTTTGACCTTTTAGCATATTGCGCCAATTCGTTTTATCGGCAATAAATTCAGCCAATGCAACTTCCACTAAACCTGATTGCAGGCGAGTTTGCACTTTAAAAATAGGTAATGCCTGAGTCGCGCCTTGATCAACCCAACGAGTCGGTATTTGTGTGTGGCGGGTAATACCTACTTTTAACCCAGAGGTGTTAGCGAGATATACATAGTGCGGAATCATGCAGTTTTCTTCACCCCACTGTGGCTCTCGGCACGTGCCTTGGTCGTAGTGGCAGGTTTCTGGTTTCATAATACACATATCGCAACTAGCGAGCTTGCGCATGCATACAAAACAGTGACCTTGAGAATAGCTTTTTTTGGTTTTTTTACCGCAGTTAGAACATAAAATAGTGCCACTAAAGGTAAGCGTAAGCTCCTTACCTATAAATGCATTTAAGTCTACTAGGTGTTCACCTACAGGTAAGTGATATTGTACTGGTTCGGTTAAGCTCGATTTTAATTTACGCAGTGTGCCTTGCATCTTTACTTGGCCCCTAAAGATGTTAAAAAGAGGAGTCTAACATTTTTAAGCTATATTGGCTTTTTAAGAAGTGTAAATAGTCGGTGTAAGGCAGTGCTTTTGCGTATAAATAACCTTGGGCGTAGTCAGCGTTCATATCTTTGAGTAAGTGATGGATTTCCTGGGTTTCTACCCCCTCAATTGTTATTGATAAATTGAGGTTATGCGCCATATCAATGGCTGTTTGTACAATAACCTGGTGAGTAGGGTTATTAGGTAAATCAAAAACAAATGACTTATCTATTTTAAGTTCACTAAAGTGATAATTGACTAAGTAGCTAAGTGACGCATAGCCTGTCCCAAAGTCATCCAGTACTACTTTAATACCTAATGCGGTTAGCTCATCAACTAACTTTATAAGTGCATCTTGGCTATCTACGAAGGCTGATTCGGTTAGTTCAAATTTAAGTAACTGTGCCGGCACTTGGTATTTAATTAAAATATTTTCTACTTTTTCGGCTAAGTTATTTATAGTTAAGTTTTTAGCGCTTAAATTTACGCTAATTGTGTGCTCGTTATAGCCATTTTTTGTAAGCTTGACTATGTCTTTACAGGCTTGCTCTATTACCCACAGTGTTAGCTCGTTAATAATGCCTGTGTGCTCAGCAAGTATTATTAGTTCTTCAATTGATAAGTTGCTGTAAGTTGGGTCGGGCCAACGTAATAAAGCTTCAGCACCACTTACGTGGTTACTTAATAAGTTTATTTGAGGTTGGTAATAAAGTGCCAGTTGATTTGTTTTGATGGCTTGTTGCAGCTTAGCGGCTAGAGCAACGTCCATCATTAGATTATTACCGTTTGACGATGACCCAACTTGATTAACGCTACCTTTTGCTTTTTTAAGCGCTAAATATCCACGCTTTAACCAATATTCAAAGTCGTTACTCTTACCTGCACTACTAATACCTATACTGTAACTAAGCTGCAGGTTTAGCCCTTTAATTTCATATTGTTTTGGTAGGCTGCTAATTATTTTAGTCAGTAGTGCTTCTAGCATTTCTTGGTTTTGTGTTTTAGTAGAAATACAGGCAAATACGCCACTGCTTAAATCGGCTAAGCGTGGGCTGGTGTTTAAATCTGTTTCGAGGTTTGTAAATTCGCGTTCATGGCTGAGTTCTAATTCAAGCTCTTTGGCTACATGCTTTATAAGTGTGTAGCCCTGAGAAGAGGTAATAATTGTATTGAGCGAATTAAAGTGACGTATTTTTATTAAACATAAAGTTGTTGAGCGGTTTTGGCTTTGTAGCGCCATAAATGCTTGTTTTAGCTTGGAGCTATTAAGTAACTTTGTTTGTTGTGTGTGCGTGGCATGGTAAAGCGCACGTTCGCGCTGATACCTTACTCGGTCAGCTAACGCCATTGCCATTAAAATAACTTCGCACAAAATAGCCATTAAAAAGGCATGGCGGGAGGTAAAGCTATAAGCCAAAAAGCCGGTGAGCTCCATAGGCTGTATTACCGCACCAAATATCAGCGGTATCCACGAGAGTACATAAAACTTAGCCCACCTAAAGCCGCTACGTAGCTTGTTATAAATTAAAATAATACAAACAACGTATAAAAGTGCCATTACACAAAAAAACAACGGGGCTGCAATGTACTCAGGAATAAATAAACTAGCTATAGCCATTACTGACATAAACAAAAGCAGTTTTACGCTCATTTTGTATCGCCAGCAATTGTCCTTGTGATAGCGTAAAAACATAGTACAAAAGGCGAGAGTGAAAAATGATATTGCGTAGTTAAAAAATATGACTTTTTCGTGAATATATAACTGCCATTGCACTGGCCATAAATAAAATCCAAAACCAAGCACTGCACCCAATAAGGTTAACGCACTAATGATATAGCCAATATAAATTAAATAAACACGGTCTTTTATGCCAAAATAAAGCACCAAGTTATAAAGCGCAGCCATCAATAGCACGCCTACAAAAATACCCCAGATCCCAGTTTGAGAGCGCACTAAGTCAATAAACTCTTTATCACGATATAAGTTTACTGGTGTTTTACTTATGCCGACTGTGTCTATTTTCATTACTAGGCGCTGTGACGATTTTCTTTCTACTAAAAAACGAATATGCGGTACGCTGTATTCAAACAAAGAGAGGGCTTCTTCTTTATCGCCGAGTTTGTATGTTTCAATTAGTTTGTTGTTTTTATCGAGGCGATAAACCGTAAGGTGATCGACCATAGGGTTGTCAAAATGTGCCACAACATTTTGCTTGTTAAGGCTTTTATTTTCTAAATCAAGAAACAACCAATAGTTTTGCTGGCTAAAACTCCATGGAACATCTGAAAATGGTTGATGAGTAAGTAATTCAGGTTGGTTAATGATGGTATCGAATGTTTTAGTTTTGGTTTCGTCAATATAGTAGGCGTAATCGAGGTACATTGGAGCCGTTTTATCAATTGTATATCGTGTAGGCACGACAAGGTTTGATGCCAATGTACTGATTATAAAAAATATAAATATCAGTATGGCAACAGCAATTGCATGGTAACGTAAAGTTCTTAGTTCCAACGTTAATTTACTTTTAAAAAACCTTTTAATTAGTGTAGCACTAAAAAAGCGCAGATAAACTGCGCTTTTGTAGTTAAATTAACTGGTTATACCAATGAATAGGTATTACAGGCTATTGCTCACGTGCAATAGCACGGTAAGCTATATCAGTACGATATTCCATACCATCCCAGCTAATTTGTTTAACAAGCTCATAGGCGCGCTGCTGCGCTTCTGTAACAGTGTTACCAAGTGCTGTTGCGCATAATACGCGACCGCCTGCGGTTACAACGTCATTGCCACTTTGCTTAGTACCCGCATGAAACACTTTTTCACCCGCAGGGTAATCAACTTTTAGCCCCGAAATTACATCACCTTTAGGGTAATCACCAGGGTAACCTTTAGCTGCAAGTACAATACCAACGGCTGCGCGTGGGTCAAACTTAATCGTTGTTTTATCAAGTTCTACACGGTTAGCAGCTTCAATCAATTCAACTAGGTCTGATTGTAAACGTAGCATCATTGGTTGAGTTTCAGGGTCGCCAAAGCGACAGTTGTACTCAATTACTTTAGGGGTACCTGTTTCGTCAATCATCAAACCTGCGTATAAAAAGCCGGTGTACGGATGGCCTTCGCTTGCCATGCTTTCTACCGTAGGGTAGATCACTTCGTTCATAATACGCTGGTGGATTTCATCCGTAACAACTGGCGCTGGTGAATATGCACCCATGCCGCCAGTATTAGGACCTGCATCACCATTATATGCACGTTTATGATCTTGGCTTGTTGCAAAAGGTAATACGTTTTTGCCATCAACCATTACAATGAAAGACGCTTCTTCACCCTCTAAAAATTCTTCAATAACAACACGGCTTCCCGCATCGCCAAAAGCATTACCCGCAAGCATATCGCGAATAGCATCTTCGGCATCGGCTTCCGTCATTGCTACAATTACGCCTTTACCTGCAGCTAAACCATCTGCTTTTACAACAATTGGCGCGCCTTTTTCTTTTAAATAAGCTAGGGCTGGGTCAATTTGTTCAAACGTTTGATAATCGCCTGATGGGATATTGTGGCGCGCTAAAAAATCTTTAGTAAACGATTTAGAGCCTTCAAGCTGGGCTGCGCCTGCCGTTGGGCCAAAAATAGCCATGTTATGTTCACGAAACTTATCAACAACACCCAGTACTAACGGTATTTCTGGACCTACAATAGTAAGCTCTACCTTGTTTTGCTGTGCAAAACTAAGTAAACCCTCTAAGTCGTCAACGTTTATTGCTACGTTTTCAAGTTTTGGTTCAAGTGCAGTACCTGCATTACCAGGGGCTACAAATACAGTATTTACTTTGGTGTTTTGAGCGGCTTTAAACGCAAGTGCGTGTTCGCGGCCGCCGCTGCCAATGACTAAAACATTCATGGCGAAAATTCCTATTTAAAGCGGTTTCTTAAATTTCAGCGTCATGCGGTCGCTTTCACCAATGGCTTTATATTTGTCAGCATCTTGTTCGCCGAGTCTTAAGCTTGGTGGTAGCGTCCATACACCTTTAGGGTGATCGGCTGTATCTTTTGGATTTGCATTTATTTCATTGCTTGCTACTAATTCAAACCCAGCTTGCTCAGCAAGGTCTACTACGTAGCTCTGCTTCATATAACCTGATGTTTTTTGATCTTCGTCAGCACGCTCTTCAGCTAAACGGTGTTCAACTAAACCTAATGTACCACCTGGTTTAAGGGCTTTATAAAAAGCTTGGAATGCACTTAATGCACCGCTTTTATCTTTGCCCATATACCAGTTATGCACATTACGGAAAGTTAAAACCATATCGGCACTGCCAGCTGGCGCAATATCTAAATGTGTTACAGGTGCAAACTCAGTAATTTTAACGCTACTAAAGCGCTCATCTTCAGCTACTTTTTGTTTAAAGCCCGCAAGAGAGCGTTGGTAGTAGCCAACTGATGAATCAGCAGGAAAGTGCGCGGCATAATAAGTGCCTTGCTCTTTTAGTGCTGGCGCTAAAATTTCACTATACCAACCACCGCCTGGCGCAATTTCAACAACTGTCATAGTTGGTTTAAAGCCAAAAAATGCAAGTGTTTGAGCTGGGTGACGATATTCGTCACGAACGCTGTTTTTAGCGCTACGTTCGCTTGATTGAAGTGCATGCTCAAGGCTCGATTCGTGGTTATGGCTAAGCGCCATAGTCGATGTCATCGTTAGTGTGGCTACAAGTAGCGATTTTAGCGCAAATTTCATTGTTTGTTCCTTCACATTATAATTTTAAATAGGTTATTGAATAATCAGAATACGTGAATTTATAGCAAACAAAAAGGGTTAAACCAACGTTTAACCCTTTGTGTGATTAGTGGCGGAAATGGCGCATACCAGTAAGTACCATTGCCATGCCAGCTTCATCAGCAGCTGCAATCACTTCTTCATCACGCATTGAGCCACCTGGCTGAATTACCGCAGTAATACCTGCGGCTGCTGCTGCGTCAATTCCATCACGGAATGGGAAGAACGCATCAGACGCCATAACTGAGCCTTTAACTTCAAGGTTTTCGTCTGCAGCTTTTATGCCTGCAATTTTAGCTGAGTATACGCGGCTCATTTGGCCTGCGCCTACACCAATGGTCATACCGTCACGGGCATAAACAATTGCGTTTGATTTAACAAACTTAGCTACTTTCCAACAAAATAGTAAATCTTTAAGTTCTTGCTCTGTAGGCTGGCGCTTAGAAACAACTTTTAAGTCGCCTTGCGTTACCATGCCTAAATCGCGGTCTTGAACTAAAATACCGCCGTTAACGCGTTTAATATCTTGGCCAGCTGCTTTACCTGTCCACTGTCCACATTCTAATAAACGAACGTTCTTTTTAGCTTCAACAATTTTTGCAGCGTCGCTCGAAATACTAGGTGCGATAATGACTTCAACAAACTGACGATCAACAATTGCTTGTGCAGTTGCTGCATCTAGCTCTCGGTTAAAGGCAATAATGCCACCAAATGCTGATGTAGGGTCTGTTTTAAAAGCGCGCTCGTATGCTTGTAGAATATTGTCCCCAATTGAAACACCACACGGGTTAGCATGTTTTACAATTACGCACGCAGGTACGTCAAATTCTTTAACACATTCAAGTGCTGCATCGGTATCTGCAATGTTGTTAAACGAAAGGGCCTTACCTTGCAATTGAGTTGCTGTTGCAACTGATGCTTCAGCAATGTCACTTTCAACATAAAAAGCAGCATCTTGATGTGAGTTTTCACCGTAACGCATATCTTGCTTTTTAGTGAACTGCATATTGATAGTACGTGGGAATTTAGTCTCTACAGCAGCTTCCTCGGTGTAATCAGGAACCATTTTACCGAAGTAGTTAGCAATCATGCCATCGTATGCGGCAGTGTGCTCGTAAGCCGCAATCGCTAAGTCAAAACGTGTTTTATACGTAGTAGAGCCATTGTTGTTTTGCATTTCGCTAATAACACGGTCGTAGTCGCTCGCGTTTACCACGATTGTTACGTCTTTGTGGTTTTTAGCGGCTGCACGAACCATTGTAGGGCCGCCAATATCAATATTTTCAATAGCATCTTCAAGGCTGCAGTTTTCTTGAGCGACTGTATTCGCAAAGGGGTATAAGTTAACTACAACTATGTCGATAGCAGAAATGTTGTTATCTGCCATTACGCTTTCATCTTGTCCGCGACGGGCTAATATGCCGCCGTGAATTTTTGGGTGAAGAGTTTTTACGCGACCATCCATGATTTCAGGGTGGCCTGTGTGATCTGATACTTCAGTCACTTTTATGCCGTTATCAGCAAGTAGTTTACATGTGCCGCCAGTTGATAATATATCAACGCCTTGCGCTTCTAGTGCGCGGGCAAATTCAACAATACCGGTTTTATCAGACACACTTAATAGTGCGCGACGAATGGGACGATGAGTATCCATTGTAGTTTGATTTCCTCAGTTAATGAGCTAGCTTAGAAGCGGGCATTTTAACTGATTACAACTCAAAAAACGACTTATAAAGCGCCGATGAGGGTGAGCATTTTGCAACACGGCTATTAAACTACGGGCATAAAAAAAGCACCCTAGGGTGCTTTTTTAATAATTAGCTGTGATAAATCACAGCCAGCATATTAGTTCATGCCGTATTTTTTAAGCTTTTTACGTAAAGTACCACGGTTGATACCTAGTAAAATTGCTGCACGAGTTTGGTTACCACGTGTATATGTCATCACTTCTTCAAGTAATGGCGCTTCTAGCTCTGAAAGAACAAGGTCGTAAACGTCTTGCACATCTTGACCGTTAAGCTGCTTTAAATAGTGGTGAACAGCTTTTTTTACTGCATCACGCAATGGCTGCGGTTTCTCGTGTGACTGAACATGAGGGTTAGTGATAAATGGAGAAGTCACGTTTTGTTCGAACATTATTAAGTCTCTTTCTTTCTTAGTTAGCTGCTAGTGTTTTAAAGTATTGCTCTAATGCGACGACCTGTGCTTGTGGGTTGTCGAGCGCATTAAATACTCGCCTAAACTGACCATCACTGTCATGGGTTTGCAAATACCAAGATACATGTTTGCGAGCAATTCGCGCTCCCATTGGCTCACCGTAAAACAGATGGAGGTTTGTTAAATGCTCCATTAAAATACTGCGCACCTCTGCAATAGCAGGCGGCTGTAAGTGTTCCCCAGTTCGCAAATAGTGGTCTATCTCCCTAAATATCCAAGGGCGACCTTGGGCGGCTCGGCCAATCATAATGGCATCTGCACCCGTATAGTCTAAAACCTGTTTTGCTTTTTCTGGTGATGTAATATCACCATTGGCAACAACAGGGATCGACACTGAACGTTTTATATCCCTAATCGTGGCGTACTCAGCATCACCTTTGTACATACATGCGCGCGTACGCCCATGTACAGCAAGTGATGCAATGCCATAACGTTCAGCTATTCTCGCAATCTCTACACCATTACGGTTATCCGGATCCCATCCTGTACGGATTTTAAGTGTCACAGGTATATCAACAGCATTAACGACTGCATCAATAATCTCTTCCACAAGTTCAGGAAACTGTAATAAGGCAGAGCCTGCGAGTTTCTTGTTCACTTTTTTTGCTGGGCACCCCATATTGATATCTATGATCTGTGCACCGTTAGCAACATTGAATTGTGCGGCCTGCGCCATAAGCTCAGGATCTGCTCCTGCAATTTGCACAGCGCGTATACCCGACTCACCGCTGTGATCCATACGGTTCATCGACTTTTCCGTTTTCCAAACCTTAGGATTAGACGATAGCATTTCAGAAACAGCTAGCCCTGCGCCTAAACGACGGCAAAGTTGTCTAAATGGTCTGTCTGTAATGCCAGCCATTGGCGCGACAATTACATTATTCTCAAGTTGGTATTTACCGATACGCACTATATTCAATAGGCCTCTTTTCAAGGGGCGCTAAGTTTACGGTTTTTTTCACAAAAATCAAAGGCTATAAATTGAACAAAAGTAACTTTTTTTTGCCCTTTTCGTATTGACATTTGATAACCACATGACAAGTAGGTTGATTTGTTTGAAATTTATACAAGTTTTATTTTTTACACAATAATCAGAAAACTTTTAATATGTAAAAAAATAGTAAAGCCTGTTAAATACAGGCTTTACATGCAGGTTTTGAGTTAATGCTCTAAATTTGGTTGTGCAGTTTATTACGCTTTTTTAGTGCCACTTACTCGAGTCCAATCACCTTCAACGGCAATGTCATCTAGTTCAATAAACGGTGCATAAATATCAGCAACTGATTGTGCTTGTTCTTCTAAAATACCCGACATGGCAATTTTTCCACCTGGCTTTAATAAACCTAAAATTACACTGTGCAATTCGCGAAGTGGCTGGGCTAATATATTTGCCACTACTATGTCGGCGGTAAACTCAGGTTGGTTTTCTGGAAGGTATACTTCAAGTTTGTCTGCAACGCCATTACGGTTAGCATTATCGAGGCTTGCCTCAAGCGCTTGAGGATCAATATCAATCCCAATCATGCGCTCTGCGCCTAGTTTTATAGCTGCAATACCTAAAATGCCTGAGCCACAACCAAAATCAACAACCGTTTTACCTGTTAGATCTTGGCTTTCTAACCACTTAAGACATAAGGCCGTTGTTGCATGTGTGCCCGTACCAAAGGCAAGGCCAGGGTCAAGCAGTACATTTACTGCATCAGGATCTGGAATGTCGCGCCAGCTTGGACAAATCCATAGCCTTTCACCAAATTGAATAGGGTGGAAGTTATCCATCCATTCACGTTCCCAGTCTTTATCCTCAAGCTGCTCTATTTTGTATACTAAATTGTCTTTTAGTTCATCATGGCGTTTCAATAACGCAACGACTTCATTCATATCGTGATTAGCTTCAAACAAGCCAATTACTGTTGTATCAGCCCAAAATACAACGGTGCCAATTTTGGGTTCGTAAATAGGGGTGTCTTTTGCGTCAATAAAGGTTACTGAAGCACTACCCGCTTCCATTAATAGGTCACTTACTGCATCTGCTGTTGCAGCATTGGCGTTAATACGAATTTGGATCCAAGCCATGATTATTTCCTTCAAATAGAAAAAAGGCCGCTATAGCGGCCTTTTTAGTTTATATAGTAGCGCTAAATTATTTAGCGTCTAAAAAGCTTTTCAGTAAATCTGAGCGAGAAGGGTGGCGTAATTTACGCAGCGCTTTCGCTTCTATTTGACGAATACGTTCACGTGTTACGTCAAACTGTTTACCTACTTCTTCTAAGGTGTGGTCGGTATTCATATCAATACCAAAACGCATACGTAGTACTTTAGCTTCACGGGCTGTTAGGCCTGCAAGTACATCGTTAGTCGCGCCACGAAGAGACTCCATTGTTGCCGAATCAATTGGCGAATCAATAGTTGTATCTTCGATAAAGTCACCTAAGTGAGAATCTTCATCATCACCGATTGGTGTTTCCATTGAAATTGGCTCTTTAGCAATCTTAAGTACCTTACGGATTTTATCCTCAGGCATCATCATGCGTTCTGCTAATTCTTCTGGATTTGGCTCACGACCCATTTCTTGTAACATTTGACGAGAAATACGGTTAAGTTTATTAATCGTTTCAATCATATGTACTGGAATACGGATTGTTCTTGCTTGGTCAGCAATAGAGCGAGTGATTGCTTGACGTATCCACCACGTAGCATAAGTAGAGAACTTATAACCACGGCGATATTCAAACTTATCAACTGCTTTCATCAGACCAATGTTACCTTCTTGAATTAAATCCAAGAATTGTAAGCCACGGTTTGTATATTTTTTAGCTATTGAGATTACAAGACGTAAGTTAGCTTCAACCATTTCTTTTTTTGCACGGCGTGCTTTCGCTTCACCAATGCTCATTCGACGGTTAATGTCTTTAATACGCTCAATGCTTAAACCTGTTGTTTGTTCAATAACAGATAGTTTATTAATGCTACGAATGATTTCTGGCTTAACTTCTTCAAGTTTAGCTGAATACTTTTCGTTACCTGAAATTTCTAAATCTACCCATGAAGCGTCAGTTTCGTTGTTAGCAAAATGCTTAACGAATGTTTTCTTCGGTAATTTAGCAATTTGTACAGCTTGTTTCATGATTAGACGTTCTTGAACGCGAACACGATCCATCATTTCACGCATGTTATTTACCATGCGGTCAAACTGTTTAGGTATTAATTTAAAGGTTCTGAAAAGCTCACCAATTTCAAAAATGGCGGCTTGTGATTCAGGATGCGAACGACCTTTAGCTTCAAACGTATCACGTGCTTTATTGTATAAATCACGTAAATTTTCAAAATGAATGCGCGCTTCTTCAGGATCTGGCCCTGTGTCTACTTCTTCTTCATCTTCGTCATCGCTATCAGCATCATCTTTGTCATCTTTATCGTCATCAAGTTGCTTAGCACTTAATTCTGAACCGATATTAGTTGCTGAAATTGGCGCTGTATCTTCATTAGGATCGATAAATCCAACGATGATATCGCTTAAACGCATTTCTTCAGCTTCAAACTTATCCCACTGCTCTAGCAGGTAAGTGATTGCTTCAGGGTACTCTGCAACAGAAATCTGTACTTGGTTAATGCCTTCTTCGATACGTTTAGCGATTACAATTTCGCCTTCACGTGTAAGAAGTTCAACAGTACCCATTTCACGCATGTACATGCGAACCGGATCCGTTGTACGGCCGATTTCTTTTTCTACAGTCGCAAGGGCTGCAGCGGCAGCTTCAGCTGCGTCTTCGTCTGTCGTTGTTTCTTGCATCATTAATTCATCAGCATCAGGCGCGTTTTCGCTAACCTTGATACCCATATCATTAATCATGCTTATGATATCTTCTACTTGATCTGAGTCTATAATGTCTTGTGGAAGGTGATCATTTACTTCTGCAAAAGTTAAGTAGCCTTGCTCTTTACCTTTTTGAATCAGAAGTTTTAATTGTGACTGAGGAGTTGGATCCATAGAGATTGTTTCTTCCACTCTGATAAGTTGATACAACAGGCGCCATCATGTAGTTTGCATTAAAGCCAACTAGAATAATGTGACGCAGTGAATAGCACAGTATAACAGTTTAAATCAATTTTGACTAGGGTCTGTTGGTCTTTCAGGATTAAAGTTTGTTCTATCCAAGGGTGGTTTAATCGCGGCGCGAGGTTTGTAACCTAGTGGGCTAAGTAAAAACCGAGCAACAAAGAGTAAACCTCCCTTGGGTCGAACCCAAAGGGCAGCGCGTGTTTGGCATTTATGCTGCGTTATCGCCTATTTATGTGGAATAACCACACTACATAGGCTCTGCCTTGTCTAAATACCAAACACACTGCTGTAAACTTAACCTCGAAAGATAAACAGACCCTAACTGTTAGTGGCTTTTAACGCTGTCATTAACAAATGACACTCAAGTCTTTCGTCGCTACTAAGGCCTTGAGTCTTGTCCTTTATTAATAGGGTCTCGAGTCGATAATTTAAACACTGATCTTCAATAAACTTGAAAGTATTTTTAAAAACCGTCTCTAAACGCTCTTCATTTATGTCGTGTTGCCACGTTGCAAGCTTGATTAAGGGCTCGTAATCTTCAGTTCCTCTAAAAAATTCGAGTAGTTGCGCTGTGGTAATGCTTTCTTTTTCTAAAGCTTGCTCTTGTAAGCGTAATAATAGCCCTATACCAGCAATATTCATTTGTGCGAGTTCAGGCAAATATGGCACATTTTTAGCCAAATTAGGATGTTGAATTAAAATACCAATCGCTTGACGCATTGGTGTTATTTTAAACTTACGTTCAATCGAATGCTGTTGCTTTGGGGTTTTTAAACGGTTATTTAATTGCTCACGTGTTCTTCCGATTAAACGCCCTAATTGTTCAAGAATGTTTTCTTGATAAAATTCACTTGGGATTTTTTCAATGAGTGGAAGTGCTGCACTGAGTAATTTAGCTTTTCCTGAGTCGAGTGTTAAATCAACTTCTTGGCTTAATTTATTAAACAATACTTTGGTAAAGTCATCTGCTTGGCTTAGGCGCGATTCGAATTGCTCCTTACCTTCTTTTTGTACAAGAGAGTCAGGGTCTTCGCCATCGGGTAAAAAAGTAAATTGCAGTGCTTTACCGTCATTTAAATAAGGAAGTGCGTTTTCAAGCGCCCTCCAAGCTGCATCACGGCCAGCTCTGTCGCCATCGTAACAACAGATTACTTTATCTGTTGTTCTAAACAGCGTATGCATGTGCTCGCTTGTTGTTGCGGTACCTAGTGATGCAACGGCATATTCAATCCCTTGCTCGGCTAAGGCAACAACATCCATGTAACCTTCCACAACCATTACATGCTCAAGTTTTTTATGGGCTTGCTTTGCTTCATAAAGTCCGTAAAGCTCAAAGCCTTTATGAAAAATTCGGGTCTCTGGCGAGTTTAAATATTTTGGCCCTTGGTCGGCTTGCATTACACGCCCACCAAATGCAATAACGCGTCCGCGTTTATCGCGAATAGGGAACATTAATCGGTCGCGGAAAAAATCAAATTGTCTGCCTGGTGTTTTTTCTGAAGCTAGCTTTAATTCAACTAATTGCTCTTTTTGTTCTTTATTACGGCCAAGCTGAAGACATAATCCATCCCATTCGCTGGGGGCGTAGCCAATCATAAACTTTTTAACTGTTTCACCACTTAAACCACGGCCTTTTACATATTCAATAACGGCGGCAGAATTACTGTGGTGTTTTAATTGGTGCTGATAAAAGCGCGCAGTATGAAGCATTAAATCGTAATCAGAGCGCTTTTGCGCAGCAGTACGTTCTGGTGCTGAGTTTGTGCCTTGTTCTCGAGGTACTTCTAAGTTAAGCATGCTTGCTATTTCTTCAATAGCATCTACAAACTCAAGCTTTTCATACTCCATTACAAACGAAATAGCATTACCATTAGCGCCACAACCAAAGCAATGATAGAACTGTTTGTCTTGCGATACGGTAAATGAGGGCGATTTTTCGTTATGAAATGGGCAACAAGCTTGATAATCCTTACCTGCTTTTTTTAGACCTACTTTTGAGTCTATCAGGTCGACAATATCGGTTCTGGCAAGTAAATCGTCTATAAAGTTACGTGGGATCTTTCCAGCCATTAGTAAAATACAGTCCTGAAATAATAAGAAGAATAACGAATATGAAATTTACTTTTTTATACTTGCTTGATGCAGAGTATAAAGTGCTTTAACTTACCAAAATGATAACAAAATAAATAGGGAAGCTATAAAAAATTTCATTTTAAAGTAACCTAGTAGGTGTACTTTTTATTAAAGTTAAAAACAAAGAAACCGAGCGCAAGGCTCGGTTCACTTCAATCATACTTTAATGTATGTGGGAGTATTAGGCAGTTAATCGTTGCTTAATTAAACCAGAGATTTTGCCCATATCGGCACGACCTTCGGCTTTGCTTTTGATTATACCCATTACTTTACCCATGTCTTGCATACCTGCTGCGTTAGTATCAGCAATAGCCGCATCAATGAGAGCAATGATTTCTTCTTCACTCAATTTTTGAGGTAAGAAAGTTTCAAGCGCCACTATTTCATTGGCTTCAATATCAGCTAAATCATCACGCCCAGCATCTTTGTACTGAGTGTAAGAGTCACGACGTTGTTTAACAAGCTTCACTATAACGGAGGTAATACCTGCGTCGTCTAGTTCTATGCGCTCGTCAATTTCACGTTGCTTGATTGCAGCAAGTACCATACGAATAGGGTTAAGACGTTGTTTGTCTTTAGCTCTCATCGCATCTTTTTGCGCATCTTTTAGCGTTATTAAAAGGCTCATTTATACAAGACCTAATATATTAGTATAATTTAACGCGACGTGCGTTATCACGAGAAAGTTTTTTCATGTGACGTTTTACTGCAGCAGCTTTTTTACGCTTACGCTCAGCTGTTGGTTTTTCATAGTGCTCGCGACGACGAACTTCTGAAAGGATTCCTGCTTTTTCACATGAACGCTTGAAGCGACGAAGTGCTACGTCAAACGGTTCGTTCTCTCTTACTTTAATTACTGGCATTAAAAATTCACCTACCTAAATTATGAGCGTTGCTCAAGTTGATCAAACATTGATCAAGTGGTTCAAAAATGGTGCGGTATTGTAATCCGAAGCAACACCACATGTAAAGGACAATATTAACAGAAACGCATCATGTAAAACAGTATTAATTTGCTTGGCGCTGGTAGAGTTTGCAAAACACTTGGCCTGCCTTTTTTTCTTTAATTAACAACCAGTTGCTCGGGTTCTTGAAGGTGGTTAACTCTGTTTCTACTTCAACATAAATTAATGCATCATCGCTTAACCATTGGTTTTTTTCTAATAAATCGCAGGTTGTTTGCGCTAAATCTTTACGAAATGGTGGGTCAACAAATACAAGATTAAACGCTTCGTTTGTGTTTTTTTGCTCTAAAAAGGAGAGTGAATTAGTATGTTTAACGTATGCGTTGTCGAGCTTTAAAGTGCTAATGTTTTGTTCTAATTGCTTGGCAGCTGACGAGTCGAGCTCGATAAATGTGGCGTTTTTTGCAAATCGAGATAGCGCTTCAAATCCTAACCCACCAGAACCTGCAAAACAATCAAGTACATTTGTGTCACGCGTATCTTGCATTAGCCAATTAAATACAGTTTCTTTAATTCGATCGGTAGTAGGTCTTAAGCCTTCTACATTTTTAACAGGGAGTTTTCGGCCTCGAAATTGGCCACTAATCACTCTAATAAAGCCATCACTGGGCTTGTTAGTAGCTTTATTTTGCATTGTTTTTTTTCTCATTTAGCTCACTAAAAAATGGTATATGGTATCTAGCTCAGATAATATTATGGGTGATTACGTGTAGCTTCATTTTTCAACCGTATTAAAAGTGTTACTATTGAACACTTACGTTTTGAATGGTTGTATTTATTAGCAACTATTGCTGGGCATTGCCAAGCTATTTCAAATTTTAGTTTATCAGATTTTTATAAGTGGTTATTAGCAAGTATGACAAAAAAAAGTAAATTCATGTCGTGGCTCGGTTTTGGCAAGTCAGATAAAAAAGAAGCAGAGCAAAAAGCAGCCGCTGATAAACAACAAGCATTAGCGCAAGAAGAAGCGCAGAAGCTAGAGCAAGAAAAGCTTGCGCAGCAGGCTGAAACTGAACGCTTACAAGCAGAAGCCGAAGCAGAGCGCTTAGAGCAGGAGCGTATTGCTGCTGAACAAATTGAAGCTAAACGTTTAGAGCAAGAAAAGCTAGCACAGGAGCAAGCTGAAGCTGAATGTTTAAAAGCAGAAGCCGAAACAGAGCGCTTAGAGCAGGAGCGTATTGCTGCTGAACAAATTGAAGCTAAACGTTTAGAGCAAGAAACGCTAGCACAGGAGCAAGCTGAAGCTGAACGTTTAAAAGCAGAGGCCGAAACAGAGCGCTTAGAGCAGGAGCGTATTGCTGCTGAACAAATTGAAGCTAAACGTTTAGAGCAAGAAAAGCTAGCACAGGAGCAAGCTGAAGCTGAACGTTTAAAAGCAGAGGCCGAAACAGAGCGCTTAGAGCAGGAGCGTGCTGAAAACGCAGAAAAGATTGCAATTGAGCAGGCCAATGCTGAATTACTTGCAAAACAACAAGCTGATGCAGAAGCGCAAAGACAAGAATATGCACAACGTTTAGCCGATCAAGAAACGCAGATGCAATTAGAGCAAGAGCGATTGGCTGCAGAAAAAGTAGAGACTGAGCGACTAGATCAAATACGCCTTGAAAAAAAGGATGAAGCTGTAAAGGCTGAAAAGCTTGCAATAGAGCAAGCGAATGCTGAGTTATTAGCAAAAGAACAAGCAGATGCTGAAGCACAAAGACAAGATCAAGCAAAACGTTTAGCAGAACAAGAAGCGCAAATGCGTTTAGAGCAGGAGCGCATTGCTGCTGATAAAGCAGAAAGCGAGCGCTTAGAACAAGAACGTATTGCGGCTGAAAAAACTCAGAGTGAGCGTTTAGAGCAAGAACGCATTACTGCTGAAAAAGTAGAAAATGAGCGTTTAGAGCAAGAACGTATTGCTGCTGAAAAAGCTCAGAACGAGCGCTTAGAGCAAGAGCGCATTGCGGCTGAGAAAGCAAAAAACGAGCTTTTAGAGCAAGAGCGCATTGCGGCTGACAAAGTTGAAAATGAACGTTTAGAACAAGAACGTATTGCGGCTGAAAAAGCAGAAAATGAACGTTTAGATCAAGAGCGCATTGCTGCTGAAAAATTAGAAAATGAGCGTTTAGAGCAAGAGCGCATTGCAGCGGGAAAAGCAGAAAACGAGCGTTTAGAACAAGAACGTATAACAGCAGAGCTTGCAATTGAAGAAGCTAAAAAAGCAGAAAAGCCGAAAAAAGAAGGGTTTTTCTCTCGTCTTAAAAAGGGCTTGTTAAAAACTCGCGTTAATATAGGTTCTGGTTTTGCATCTATTTTTAGTGGTAAAAAAATAGATGACGAATTATTTGAAGATCTTGAAACACAGCTGCTCACCGCCGATTTAGGCGTTGATACCACCATGAAGTTGATTGATAGCTTAACTGATGCTGCAAACCGTAAGCAGTTAAAAGATGGTGATGCGCTTTATGAGTTAATGAAACAAGAAATGGCGGCGATGCTAAAAACGGCTGAACAGCCTTTAGTAATTACCAAAGATAAAAAGCCATTTGTTATTTTAATGGTGGGCGTAAATGGCGTTGGTAAAACAACGACTATTGGTAAGATGGCTAAGCAATTTCAAAGCGAAGGTAAGTCGGTTATGCTGGCTGCTGGCGATACGTTTAGAGCGGCTGCTGTTGAGCAACTTCAGGTTTGGGGTGAACGTAACAGCATTCCTGTTATTGCACAGCATACGGGTGCAGATAGTGCATCGGTTGTTTTTGATGCATTCCAAGCTGCAAAAGCACGTAATATAGATGTGTTAATTGCAGATACAGCGGGTCGCTTGCAAAATAAAGATAACTTAATGCAAGAGCTTGAAAAAATAGCTCGTGTTATGAAAAAAATTGATCCTGATGCGCCGCACGAAGTGATGTTAACCATTGATGCTGGCACAGGTCAAAATGCAATTAGCCAAGTGAACTTATTTAATCAATGCGTTGGCTTAACTGGTATTACGCTTTCAAAACTTGATGGAACTGCAAAGGGTGGTGTTATTTTTGCGGTTGCAGATAAGTTTAATATTCCAATTCGTTACATTGGTGTTGGTGAAGGTATTGATGATTTACGCGCTTTTAAAAGCGATGACTTTATTGATGCGTTATTTAGCCAAGATGAGGACGACGTTTAATTTACCAAAAGAGGGAGCTTGCTCCCTTTTTAATTGCGAGGAATACCAATTTTATTAGTAAACTAATTGAATTGGCATAATAAAAAGATGATAAATTTTCAGCAAGTAAGTAAGACTTATCCTGGAGGGCACCGCGCCCTCGAAAAAGTTAATTTTCATGTTAAACCGGGTGAACTTGCCTTTTTAACCGGCCACAGTGGTGCGGGTAAAAGTACGTTGCTTAAGTTAATTAGCTTAATGGAACGTCCATCGGCAGGCAGTGTATTTATCAACGGTGTTGATTTAAATAAAGTAAACTCGCGTCAAATTCCTTATGCTCGCCGTGATATAGGTATTATTTTTCAAAACCACCGTTTACTAGAGCGCTATACTATTTTTGATAACGTGGCACTGCCTCTTATTATTGAGGGTACTCACCATAAGCAAATAGCTAAACGTGTTCATGGTGCGCTTGATAAAGTAGGCCTGATAGACAAAATAAAATGTCATCCGTCTATGCTCTCTGGAGGCGAGCAGCAACGTGTTGGTATTGCCAGAGCAATCGTAAATTCCCCGCCAATTCTGTTAGCCGATGAGCCTACAGGTAACCTAGACCCTGAGCTTTCAATGGAAATCCTAAAGCTGTTTGAGGACTTTAATAAACACGGCACCACTGTTCTTATAGCGACGCATGACTTAGGTTTGGTTGCACGTATGAAGTACCGCAGTCTAACCTTAAAAGATGGCCGCATGCTTCAAGATCCGCTCGCTGAGGGAGCACTATGAGTTTACTTTTTAAAAGTCGTCAAAATAGTAACGACAAGCAAAAAAAATCAGTATTAGCTGGCGGTTATTTTTTCATTATTAATATTTTTCGCCAAGGTGTTCATAGCTTAGGTGAAATGTGGCGTACGCCGCTTGCATCTATGATGACTATTGCTGTACTTGGTTTGAGCCTAACGTTACCTGCAACACTTTATCTCGTTGTTAAAAACGTCCAGCAAGTAAGTAGTGGTTTTGAAGAAGCGAGTGAAATATCGTTGTTTGTAAAAGAAAGTATGAACGAGCAAGAAACGCAAACATTAGTAAAGCGTTTAGCACTTTATCCAGAAGTGGAAAGCGTTGAATTTATATCAAAGCAAAAAGCATTAACTGAATTTAAAGACGTATCTGGCTTTGGGCAAGCTTTAGAGTACTTAGATAAAAACCCATTACCTGATGTGGTACTTGTTACTCCTACAAAACGTCACAGACACCCAAATGCCGCTAAAGTACTGCTAACTAAATTAGAAAGTGAACGTGAAGTTGATTTTGGTAAGCTCGATATAGCGTGGCTAGAGCGTTTAAATGCATTACTAGATTTACTGAAAGAAAGTGTAATAACCATCGCATTATTACTGCTTACCTCAGTGACGCTTATTATTGGTAACACCATCCGTTTGTCGATCATGGATAAAAAAGAAGAAATACAAGTAATGAAGCTAGTCGGCGCAACTAACACCTTTATACATGCCCCATTTTTGTGGACCGGTATTTGGTATGGTGTAATAGGTGGTTTATTTGCCTTTATATGCGTAGGACTAATGATGTGGTGGCTTTCAAGCGCTGTGAGCAGTGTAGCGGGTGTGTATCAAACAAGCTTCTCGTTAATTGGATTATCGCTTAATGAGCTCGGCTTTTTAGTGTTACTTGCAACAAGCTTAGGATTTGTAGGCTCGTACCTTTCTGTAAATCGATATATTAAAGAAATAGAACCCGATAAAGTATAAAAAATCCTGCAAACTATAAGTGAACCAACCCAGCTTGATATGCGTATCGTACCGAACTGGGTTGTACCTCCTGTTATTAAAACTGTCATATTTATGTACTATCCTCCCATGAAGTAATGAGTTGTAAATAAGGTGATGCAGCGAGGTTAACCTGCTGCAGCCCCTCAATTCATCACTTATTCAGTCGCTTGTAGTAGACTAAACACATACTAAAAACTGCTTGATTTATACTTTAAAAAAGTTTTAAATTGGGGTTAGCACTCTTAAAGAAAGAGTGCTAAGATAGTTTCAAATGTTTATCACCGAGGTGAAAAATGAGTAAAGATTTATACGCAATGGCACTTACAGTCGGACAACAAAGCGCAAGCATGGACGGTTACCTTCAAGCGGTAAGCACTATTCCTATGCTTAAAGTTGAACAAGAGCAAGAACTTGCTAAAAAACTTCAGGAAGAAGGCGATCTTAGTGCTGCCAAGCAACTCATTATGTCGCATTTACGCTTTGTAGCGCATATTGCTAAAGGCTACTCGGGATACGGCTTACCACAAGCTGACCTTATTCAAGAAGGTAATATAGGCCTGATGAAAGCGGTTAAGCGTTTCGACCCTACTGTGGGTGTGCGTTTAGTATCGTTTGCAGTGCATTGGATTAAAGCCGAAATTCACGAGTTTGTGCTTAAAAATTGGCGCATAGTTAAAGTTGCAACCACTAAAGCGCAACGTAAATTGTTTTTTAATCTTCGTAAAAATAAAAAGCGTTTAGGTTGGTTTAATCAAGCTGAGGTTAGTACCGTTGCTAGCGAGCTAGGTGTGAGTGAAAAAGAAGTACGTGAAATGGAATCGCGCATGAGCGGCCAAGACATGGGCTTTGACCTAACGGGCGACGATAACGACGACGCACCAACAAGCACGTACTCTCCAGTACAATATTTAACAGATGGCGCAGCTGATTTAGCTGACGACGTTGAACAAGAGCAGTGGAAAGAGCAAGCGCATACTCGTTTATTTAGCGCACTTAAAACACTAGACGAGCGTTCACAAGATATTGTTAGCGCACGTTGGTTGTCTGATGATAAGGCGACTCTTCAAGAGCTTGCACAAAAGTACAGTGTATCTGCTGAACGTGTTCGCCAGCTTGAAAAAACAGCGATGAAAAAGTTACAAAGCGCTATGAGCTAATATTGCTCAAGCAGCAAATTTAAAAGCCCTGCATTAAAATGCGGGGCTTTTTGCTTTCGCGTAGGTTGGTTTGAGCGAAGCGAAACCCAACGATAAAATATCTAATCAAGTAATACCGATGCGCTGCATATTGAATGGTTAGTTTATCATTCGGATATAGCTTTATTTAAAGCTTATATCACCGAGCACTAATCTCTTTTCCCTCAGCTTGCGCCAACTGAATGTATTTACGCTCAACCAGCTGCGAAACCGGCACGAGCTCAAAACCTTGCTTAGTTAGCTCGGGTAAGGCATGACGTAAAAATTCGATTGTTTCTGGGTAGGGATGAGCAATTGCAATAGCGGAATTATGGATGGTGGCTAGTTGTTTTAATTCTTCAAGCCTCAGCTGGAGTTGTTCTGGTGTAGTTATATTGTCTAAGAACACTTGGCGACTAATATTAGCAACACCTAAAAAGTTAGCAGCATTTTGTGCTTGGCTTAACTCGGTTGTACGGCTATCTAAAAAATATAAATGGCGCTTTTTAAGTACTTCCATTGTCCACTTCATAGCTTGGCTTTTTTGCGTAAGCGCTGAGCCCATGTGGTTATTAACGCCCTTTACTTGCGGTAAACTAGCGAGAGCTGTTCCTAGAGTTTGCTGAAGCTGCTCTTTATTCATATTTAAAGTAAGCGCGCCAGGTCCGAGTTCTTTACCGTTAAGTGCCTGCATAGGTACATGAAGTAATAACTCTTTATTTGATTGACTAGCAAGCGTTGCAAAAATTTGCGAATAAGGAGTATGGGGCAAAATTGAATACGACAATTGCCCTGGTAAGGAAAGGAACTCTAAGTCCCGTTGATGATAGCCTATATCGTCTATCACTATTGCTATTTGTTTAGCGCTAATTGTTGTTGAGCTAAAACAAATAGCTAATATTAGCCATTTTATTATTTTCACGTTTATAGTTTTTATTATCTTTTTAGCTTTGTTTAACAGCTTATACAAGCTATTGCATGCTGAGTAATTGTTTTGCTTTAACTAATTGTAAATCTGCTAAGTTACCAGTAAGTAATTGCGCTTTACTGTTAGTGTGTTCATTTTTT
The DNA here is from genome assembly GCF_000238395.3 of Pseudoalteromonas arctica A 37-1-2. Lineage (GTDB taxonomy): Bacteria > Pseudomonadota > Gammaproteobacteria > Enterobacterales > Alteromonadaceae > Pseudoalteromonas > Pseudoalteromonas arctica. Next base: position 3,439,055 of record NZ_CP011025.1, on the reverse strand, counting down.
ATTATAACGGCTTTATTACTTTGTGAAAGGTTTGTTTGATTAACCGCCACATCTGGGGTTATTCCTATACCATCAATCGATTTACCTAACGGTGTGAAGTATTTAGCTGTGGTGAGCTTTAATGCAGTGTTGCCGTCACCTAGAGGAATGAGCGATTGTACAGAACCCTTCCCAAAAGATTGACTGCCAACAACGGTTGCTCGTTTATTATCTTTTAGCGCTGCTGCAAGTATTTCGGCTGCAGAGGCTGAGTTTTCGTTTATAAGCACAACAATGGGGGCATTTTTTAGAATGTCTCCACGCTTTGCATAAAATGCTTGGTTGGCATCGTAAAAACGTCCTTTAGTAGTCACTATAGTGCCACTTTGTAAAAATAGGTCTGATACCGCTACTGCGCTTTGTAATGTACCCCCTGGGTTATCACGTAAATCAATTACTAAGCCTTTAAGTGGGTAACCAAAGTGGCTTTGCAGGGCAGCAACTTGCAGAGCAACCTCATGTAATGTGTGGTTAGAAAAATTATTGATAGCTATATAACCAGTACCAAAATCTAGAAGTTCGCTTGTTACGCTTTCGAGGTTTATTTGGCGGCGTGCTACATGAAACGTGAGTGGGTTTTTATTGTTATCACGACTTATAATTAGCTCTATATTTGAAAATTTACTGTCTCTTATTAGTGTTGCTACTTCATCGATTGTACGGTTTTGGGCTGCTTGGTTGTTTACACTGACAATAATATCGCTTGGCAAAATACCCGCTGCTTTTGCGGGCGAGTTATTAACTACATTAACAATAGTCATATTCTCGTCGATATTTTTAACCTCAATACCAATACCTGTATAGCGCCCGTTTGTGTTATCAAATAATGAGGTTAGTTCGTGCTCATTTAAGTACTTAGAGTAAGAGTCGAGCTTTGAATATAAGCGCTCAAACTGTTGGCTATTATATTTAATGTGGTGGCTATTTTGTAAGGTGAGATCTTCAACATAGTAGGTATGGATGTTAAAGAGTATTTCGTCTATTTGTTGTCTTTTAAGATCTTTAATCGAGCTTGCTAGTGCGTTACTAGAAAAAGCGATTAAGGTTAGTAGTACAAGTAAATACAGACTTTTATAAAAGCCTGTATTTTTTTTATCAATAGTAATTACTGCAGTTTTTTTAGTTGTCATCAGCTGCTCCAGAGCGGTGCAGCGATTTATTTAATTAAATGCGTTTGCACCATTTTACAGGATTTACTGCGCGTCCTTTGTGGCGTATTTCAAAGTATAGACCAGAACTAGCTTGTCCGCCGCTTTGGCCAACTAAAGCAAGGGTTTCGCCTTCGCGTACCATGTCGCCTACATCTCTTAGCAGTGTTTGGGCATGACCATATAGGCTCATAAAACCTTCACCATGGTCTACAACAATTACCCAACCATAGCCCTTTAGCCAATCGGCAAATACAACTTGGCCATTATGTACGCTATTAATATTAGTGCCTTCTTTTGCACCAATTAATACGCCTTTCCAATCAATACCACCATGTTTACGTTGGCCGAATGTGTGCTCTAACTTGCCTTTGCTCGGCCAGTCCAATTTACCTTTGTTTTTATTTAGGCCCAGTAATTCAATTTTCTGTGTTTTTTCTTTTTCGAGCTCTTCAATTGTTGCTACCAAAGTTTGTTGGTTTTCTTTTAAATAGTTTATTGAACTTTTGGTGCTGTTGAGCTGAGCTTGTAAATTTTTAAGATTAGCTTGGCGTTCACTTTGTGCATTAAGCAATGCAGTTTGACGTCTTTTTTGCTCATCAAATAAAAGCGCTAGTTTTTCTTGTGTTTTAACAAGCTCTTTTTGGTTTTGTACTATTTGCTTTTGAAGGTCTTTTAGATCTTCAATTTGTTCAATACGGGCTTTATTTAAGTAGTTGTAATAACTAAGTGTGCGCTCAAATTTTGCAGTGTCTTCTTGATTTAACAGCATTTTAGAGTAGTCGTCGCCACCGGCCATATAGGCGCTTTTAAGTTGCGCGGCTAAAATTTTCTGAAATTGAGTGTGCTTTTTATCGAGCTCATCGGCTTTATTTTGTAGCTCTTTTTGCTGTGTTTTAGTTTCTTTTACTGATTGCTCTGCCATGTTAAGTGCTTTAGCATTTTTAGCTATATCGAGTTCATGGCTTTTTAGGTTTTTTTGTAGCGACGCTATTTTTTTTCTTTGGGCGTTATACTCAGCTTGGCTTTGCTCAAGTGCATTTTGAACTTCTGATAAGTCTTTTTTAGTACGATCTTCATTAGCAACTGCAGATGCAGTCACTAATGAAGTTAGTATTAAACCGCACTTAATTAACCGGTTAATACGTCTATTCATGTGTTATTTCAACATCATGATAGGCGTACCAGTCATTTCGCTTGGTTGCTCCATGCCCATTAAGTGAAGCATTGTAGGGGCTACATCGCTTAATGCTTTACCTTGCATAGGCTCTGCATCGCGACCAACATATATAAAATGTACCGGTTCACTAGTGTGGGCAGTATGCGCTTGGCCTGTTTTAAGATCAGCCATCTGCTCAGCATTACCATGATCGGCTGTTATTAGTGCTTCACCACCAAACTCTTCAAGTGCATCAACAACACGTCCGATACAGCTATCTACAGCTTCACAAGCTTTAACAGCAGCTTCAAATACACCAGAGTGACCAACCATATCGCCGTTAGGGTAGTTACAAATAATAGCATCGTATTTACCGCTTTTAATTGCTGCTACTAGTTTGTCGGTTAGCATTTCTGAGTTCATTTCAGGTTGTAAGTCGTAGGTTGCAACTTGCGGCGAAGGAATTAGCTCGCGTGTTTCGCCTTTAAATTCACTTTCGCGCCCGCCACTAAAGAAAAACGTAACGTGTGCGTACTTTTCGGTTTCTGAAATGCGAAGCTGTGTTTTGTTATTTTTTTCAAACCACTCACCAAGTACGTTTACTAACGGTGTTGAACCAAAGGCAATAGGTGCATCTATATCGGCTGCATACTCTGTCATCATTACAAATGCACTAAGCTCTGGCGTTCTTTTTCTTGCGAATCCATCAAAATCAGGCTCAACAAAAGCGCGAGTAATTTCGCGGGCTCTATCTGCTCTAAAGTTGGCAAAAATTAGAGTGTCGCCATCGTTTATTGAAGCAGGAGCGGCGCCTGTTGGTGTAATGGTTGTAGCGGCCACAAATTCGTCGTTTTCGTCGCGTTCGTACGCTGCATTAAGTGCCTCTACGCCGTTATCAAAATTAAAGTCACCTTCAGCTAATGCAATTACGTTGTAAGCTTTTTCTACGCGGTTCCAACGGTTGTCTCTGTCCATTGCGTAGTAGCGGCCAATAAGTGACGCCAAACGACCGCATTTAAGTTCGCTAAATAACGCTTCAATACGTTCGATTGACGCTTTAGCACTACGTGGAGGTGTATCGCGGCCATCTAAAAAGCCATGAAAGTAAACTTCTTTAGCGCCACGTTTTGCAGCAAGTTTTATGCTAGCAACTATGTGGTCTTCATGGCTATGCACACCACCTGGGCTTAAAAGACCCATTATGTGAACTGCTTTTCCTGCACTTACCGCTTTATCTATGTTTTCAACTAAGGCTGGGGTTGAATCAAATTCGCCATCGTTAATTGCTTTAGTGATACGGGTAAAATCTTGATAAACAATGCGACCAGCACCCAAGTTCACATGGCCAACTTCTGAGTTACCCATTTGACCATCAGGAAGACCAACATCTAAACCCGAAGCTGATATTAATGTGTGTGGCCGTGTGGCCCATAAATTGTCTAATACCGGTGTGTTAGCTGCAAGAATAGCATTACTTTGCGTATCTTCGCGGTATCCCCAACCGTCTAAAATCATTAATACCAGTGGTTTTTTATGCTCTGTCATAATAGCTCCTGAAAATTAGTATCTGTTGATGGATACTGTGCACCTAAAAGGTTTATTAGCGTGGTTTTAGCATACCGTGTTTTTAAGCTAGGATCAGCATTGAAAACAAGATATTAAATTTTTTCACTTATACCTCATTGACTAACCTGAACTCTGCTTGAGATAGATTTATTATCCAGAGTTCTTGTTAACTATATATGGGGGGCTTTATCGTTTTTTAAACGTCTCTAAGTGCTCCTAAACTCGCATTTTAGGTTGGTTTGGGTATACTTGCGTGGCTAAAGTACAAAATCCTTAAAATATTAGGGCGTGTTGCACTTTGGTGGTTGAATTTGCAGCAGTATGTTTGGTTTTTAGGCAAGGCAGAGCCTATGAAGTGTGGTTACTCCCCATAAATAGGCGATAACGTAGCATAAATACCAAACATACGCTGCCCGTTGGGTTCTTTCTAGGGACTATTACCTCTTTGTTGCTCGGTTTTTACTTAGCCCACTAGGTTACAAATCTCGCGCCGCGATTTAATCGCCCCTAGATTGAACAAATTTCAATCCACAAAGGCCAACACGCCCTAGGTTTAAAACATAATTTCATAGTGGAAGTAGAATGGATCAATATATTGAATTTATTACAAATCATCCCATTTTAAGCCTTGCTTGGGTTGGTATTGTTTTCCTTATTGTTAGTGGCTGGATAAAGAGTAAGCTTTCAGCTGTTCGTCAAATAAATCCTCAGCAGCTTACGTTACTTATTAACCGTGATGACGGTCAAGTAATCGATATACGTGCGCAAAAAGAGTTTAATGCAGGGCGTATTTCTGGTGCTGAGCACTTAAGCCCAGAGAATGCGAAAAAATCTGACTTTTCAAGCCTTGAAAAGTACAAGACTAAACCCATTATAGTTGTATGTACTACAGGTATGACTGCCCAAGGTACTGCAGCCGCTATGAGTAAAGCTGGTTTTGAACGAGTTTACTTATTAGCAGGTGGCATGGGTGCGTGGCAATCTGCCAGCTTACCAACTACAACAGGTCGCTAATCAGTTTAGCTAGGCCGATAGAGGATTTATTATGAGTAATGTTGTTTTATACACCAAGGCGTATTGTCCATTTTGTCAGCGTGCTCTTTCGCTTTTAAACAGCAAAGGCGTTGAATACACAAATTATGATATTGGTGTACAGCCTGAGCTACGCGATGAAATGATTGCCAAAGCAGGTGGTGCAAGCACAGTACCGCAAATTTTTATTAATGATGAACATATCGGTGGCTGCGACGACATGATGGCTATTGAAGCGCAAGGTAAACTTGACGCTAAGCTAAACGCTTAATTTAATTATAATAACGAACAAGTTAGGAATAACAATGAACGAAGAAAATCAAAACGTAGCAGCTGCAGAAGCCGGCGCACAATTTACTATTCAACGTATTTACACTAAAGATGTATCGTTTGAAACGCCAAACTCTCCGGCCATTTTTCAAAAAGAATGGACGCCAGAAGTTAAGCTAGACCTAGATACACGCTCTAATAAACTAGACGAAGGTGTATTTGAAGTTGTTTTAGCGCTGACTGTAACCGCTTCTCTTGGTGAAGAAACTGCGTTCTTATGTGAAATTCAACAAGCAGGTATTTTTACTATTGCTGAAGTTGAAGAAGTGCAACTTGCGCACATGCTAGGTGCATTTTGTCCTAACGTGTTGTTCCCATATGCACGTGAAGCTGTTTCAAACCTTGTTAACCGTGGTACTTTCCCACAGCTTAACCTTGCGCCAGTTAATTTTGATGCGTTATTTGCACAATACATGCAACAACGTACTGCGCAAGCTGACCAGGCTTCAGCAGACGCATAACTTATGAGTACAGCAACTACAGCTGTTACTGTATTAGGGGCGGGGTCTTACGGCACCGCCCTTGCTATTTGTTTAGCCCGAAATGGTCACCACGTGACACTTTGGGGAAGAAATAGCGACGACGTTGCCACGCTTGCAGCTGAGCGGAAAAATCAACGTTACTTACCTGATGCTCCTTTTCCAGATACTCTTACTCTTGAAGCTAACTTACAACACGCCGTTGCTAGCAGCGCTATTGTACTTGTTGTTGTGCCAAGCCATGCTTTTGGCGACACACTTGCGCAGATTAAACCTGCATTGCAAGACGGTGCTAAAGTAGCGTGGGCAACTAAAGGGCTTGAGCCTAATACTGGACGTTTGTTACAAGAAGTGGCTTTGCAAGAATTAGGTGATGATATTCCACTTGCGGTACTGTCGGGTCCTACGTTTGCAAAAGAAATGGCGATGGGGTCACCTACAGCTATTTCAGTGTCTTCTACGTCGCCTGAATTTGCTCAGCAGCTCGCTGATTTACTTCATTGTGGTCGCTCATTCCGTGTGTATAACAATGATGATTTCATTGGTATTCAGCTCGGTGGTGCGGTTAAGAATGTAATTGCCATTGGTGCCGGTATTTCGGACGGTGTTGGTTTTGGCGCTAATGCGCGTACCGCACTTATCACCCGAGGCCTTGCAGAGCTTACTCGTTTAGGTTGTGCTCTTGGTGCTAAGCCAGAAACTTTTATGGGAATGGCAGGCCTTGGCGATTTAATACTAACGTGTACAGATAACCAATCACGTAATCGTCGATTTGGTTTAGCGTTAGGTAAAGGCGAAAGCGTCGATGCTGCTATTGAGTCAATTGGTCAAGTAGTGGAAGGCTTTAGAAATACCAAAGAAGTGTATTTATTAGCGCAGCGTAGCGGTGTAGAAATGCCGATTACCGAGCAAATTTATAAAGTGCTTTATGAAAATAAAGATATGAAAGAAGCTGCAATGGCGCTATTAGGCCGAGAGCAACGTTCTGAGTAGTTTTATAAGCGTTTATAAAACTAAAAAACCGACATTATGTCGGTTTTTTGTTGTTTAGCTCAAAGCTATTTACTGCGCGTTAGGAAAACCCAACTGGCGCCACGACTCGTAAACAAACACAGCTACTGCGTTTGATAAGTTCATGCTGCGGCTATTGGCTTGCATAGGAATACGCACACGCTGCTCTTTTGGCAGTGCTTGGATCATATCGTCAGGCAAGCCACGAGTCTCTGGGCCAAATACCAAGCAGTCACCCGCTTCGTAACTTGCTTCATGGTGAAACTGACTACCTTTGGTTGTACATGCATATATTTTTTTTGGTTTACATTTTTCAAGGTAATCTTCAAATGAGGCATGGCGTTGAACATGACTAAATTCATGATAATCAAGTCCTGCACGTTTCACGCGCTTATCGTCCCACTCAAAACCTAGCGGCTCAATTAAATGTAATGCATAGCCGGTATTGGCACATAGGCGAATAATATTACCAGTGTTAGGCGGTATTTCAGGTTGGTATAAAACAATATCCAGCATAATGAGCCTTATAAAATAATCTGTAGTTTGACGAAGGGCAGTATACACGAAACCTTTTAAAAAAATGATATACTCACACTATTGAATACTCCTAATTATCGGATTAAAACGTGCATAACCGTAGCTACGAATTTTGGGTTAAAACTTCAAGCATTGTTACCATGGTAATGGTTAGTTTAATGATTGGCGCAAAAACATGGGCATGGCTGGCTTCTGGCTCGGCTTCAATGCTTGGCTCGTTAACTGATTCGTTAATGGATATAACAGCCACCGCCATGAGTTTTTTAGTGCTAGGTTACGCACTGCGCCCAGCAGATGATGACCATAGATTTGGACACGGTAAAGCTGAAGCACTTGCTGGACTTGGGCAAGCCGCGTTTATTGCAGGCTCAGGTTGCCTACTTGCTTTTCATGGTATTGAGCGATTATTTAACCCTATACAGTTAAGCCATTCTTTATTAGGTGTGTGGGTAAGTATTTTTGCTATTGCGTGTACGTTGGTCATTGTATTTGTACAAAACAAGGTGGTTAAATACACCGATTCAATTGCTATAAAAGCCGACTCAGTACATTACAAAGGTGATTTAATATTAAATGCCGCTGTGCTATTAGCTATTTTGTTAGCTTATTATGGTGTGTTGTATGCAGATCCTGTTTTTGCGATAGGTGTAGCGGGTTACTTACTTTATAACAGCTGGGATATTGCTCGCGATAGTGCCGATCATTTAATGGATAAAGAACTGCCAGATGATGAAAAGCAAAGCATATTTGATATAGCCAGAGCCCATGGTGATGTACATGGTGTGCATGATATTCGTACGCGGCAAGGAGGAAAAGTTAAGTTTATCCAAATGCACTTAGAGCTTGATGATCATTTAAGTTTGATTCGCGCACATAATGTGGCTGATGAAGTAGAGGCAATGCTTAAAGAACGCTTTGAGTCTGAGGTAGATATACTGATCCACCTCGACCCTTTGTCGGTACTTGTTAAGCCGTCACCGACTCACAAAACTGATACAAGCTCTTAAGTAATGGCAGGCGTATTTCATCACGTTCAAAAAACAGCTCGTGTTTAGCGCCTTCAAAGCTTTTAAGTACAGTGTTTACGTGCCTGTTTGCTAATTTATATTGGGCATTGTTATCAACCACTTCGTCGTTTTGTGCACTGGCAATATAAAGTGGAATAGTCACACTTAAGTTATCCACCGAAGTTATAAATGCAAACGTCGCATTTAGCCAGCCGTAAGTAACACCGCCGAGCTGTAGTAATGGCTCTTCTTGATATGTTTGCCTAAATAGCTCGTAACGCACTGGGCTGCTGGTTAATACATTTGTAGCAAACTCATCGGGTATGTAATCGGTTTGCCCTAGTGCGTAATTGTCTTTTTGACCCAAAAGGGTTGCAGTACTTGCTATTAATTTAGCTAAAGGCTTTGGTGTATTTTTTGTATAAATATCAAGCATAGGCGCTGATAAAAACGCGCCACTAAAATTGTGTTCGAAATGCGCAAGATAGTCAAATGCTATGGCGCCGCCCATTGAATGACTCACTAACACCTTTTTACCTTGCCAATGAGTATCCACTATTTGTGTATTAAATAAGTTTAGGTCTGCGCTGTAATCTTTAAATTGATTAACATGGCCTTTGTGCTTATTTAGTAGGTGGCGATAAGAGCGGCCTTGTCCTTGGTGATCGGCTATGAATATGGCAAAATTATTGTTATACAGCTCCCATAACAACTCTTTATATTTATCTAACCCTTCAAGGCGCCCAGAGCTTATTACAATGGCATTTTTGGCTTTATCTGGTATGGCATAAGCATAAAATAATTGCCCGTTAGGTGTATCTAAATAAGCTTTAATTAGCGTGTTTTTATAAAAGTTATTAATTGTTATTTGATTACTCTTAAGCTCACGCTCACTACTATAAAACATGCTTTACTCTTTTATTAATGGCAAGGTTATATTAGCACACAAGCCACCTTGTTCTTTATTTGATAATACTAAACTGCCGCCATGCGCAGTAATAGCATTTTTAGCAATCGCCAGACCTAACCCCGTGCCACCACTTACGCGATCCCGCGCATCTGACTGTCTAAAAAAGGGCTCGCAAAGCTTGCTCAGTTGATCATCTGGCACACCAGAGCCATCGTCACATATTTCTATATAAATGGCATCAGCATGCTTTAGAGTAATGCTAATTGTATTATTTGCGTATTTAATAGCGTTGCGCAATAGGTTTTCAAGCGCACTGGCAATAAGGCCTTCGTCGCAATTAATATTTACGTCTACAGCGCCCACTATATTTAGCTGCTTATTATTTTGTTTTGCTTCAAACTGCGCATCATTAATAACGTGATCTACAATTATTTGTAATGATTGTTTTTGCAGTGAAAGCGCTTGGCTTTTTGCTTCTAAGCGAGAAACTTGCAGCACGTCGGCAATCATCTTATCGAGTTGGTTTGCTTCTTTTTCTATGCGTAATAAATACGATTGGCTAGCGTCGTTAGCTTGCATTTGTGCAAGTCCGGTAGCCATTTTTAAACGTGTAAGAGGCGATCGTAATTCATGTGATATGTCGGCTAATAAGCGTTTTTGTGAGCTGATTAAAAGCTCTAACTGATTAGCCATGCTGTTAAAATCTCGCCCTAGTATTCCTAGCTCATCTTTTCGGTTTACAGAAATGTCGGCTCTTGCGCTTAGGTTACCCGCTGATAGTTTAATTGCCGCTTTTTTAAGGCTATTTATAGGGGCTATTAAGTTACGGCTAAATACAAAGCTTAAAATGAGAGATGCAACAATTGCGATGACTATTTTCATCCAATTAGGCATAAGCTTAAAGCGCATTATTAGCGGTGGTTGATGGTTAATATCTATTTCGTAAAGATAAAAACTCCCTTCAGGCACGTTTATATTAACAGGGCCGAAGGCTTGATATTTTTCAGTGAAAATAATTTGCGGTGACATATTTTGAGTGAAATTTAATAAACTTAAATCGATGCTCTCTGGCACCTCTTTACTACTAAGAGAGTCCTCGCTTTGAGCTGCGCTTAAGTATAAAAGTTTACGCTTTGATAGGCGAGGGTGTACTAATACTTCACTTAGGCTGCGCTTATGTTTAATGGCAGTACGCTCAATACTTTTGGCGGTGTATATTAGGTTTTTTTTCATCGGGCCATAAAGTGGCTCGTTAGATACCGCATTAATAGCGGTTATATTACTTAAAAATATAAGCGCTGCTACGGTGCCGATTATAGTTAACCAAAACCAAATAAATACTTTAAAAAACAGGTAGTGCCCAGGGTGTTTTAACCAAGCAAAGTAAGTGCTTTTATTCGCCTTGGATAAAGACATAGCCCGTACCTCGCATTGTTTTAATTCGCTCACCTGGAATATGCTCAGCTATTTTTTTACGGATATTACTTACATGCATATCGATAGAGCGATCAAAAGAAGCTAAGCGCCTGCCTAGCACTTCTTCGCTAATTTGCTCTTTACTAACCACTTCGCCTGCATTTTTACACAATAGCGTGAGTATTTCGTACTCTGTACCAGTAAGAGTCAGTGTAGAGCCGTCGATTGAGGCCTCTCGCGCAGCAAGGTTAACAGTAATACCATTAACGAGTAACTTACTCGTTGTAGCTGCATTTAAGCTATTAATGTGCTCAATACGGCGTGTTATTGCTTTTACGCGGGCTAGTAATTCACGATGATTAAAAGGCTTTGGAATGTAATCATCAGCGCCTAGCTCTAGGCCAAAAATACGGTCAAAGTCTTCACCTTTTGCAGTAAGCATTATTACCGGTGTGAGTTTTGTTTGCCTAAGTTGTTTAAGCACTTCAAAACCATCAAGCGTTGGTAACATTACATCTAGCAATATAAGGGCGTAGTCATTTGCTTGTGCTAGTTTAAGGCCCTGCTCACCGTCGTGTACGCTTTGTATTTCAAACCCTTGGGCAGTTAAATATTCACTTAATAGCTCGCAAAGACCAGTATCGTCATCAATCATTAATAGTTTCATTTACAAACCCTTAGAGTTGTTTATAGCGTTATTTTACCCGCTAAATAGTGCAAAGGTGAATCTTTACACAACCTTTACACTGCTTTGCGTTACTTTGCATTGAGTTAGGTATAGTTAACTCACTGGCTTAGCAGCCACAATCGCTCAACCAACCAATTCAATATTAAGGTAATGATTATGACTAAATTAAACACACTTTCAAAATTAGTACTTATCTGTGGCTTAGCAACAGCAACGCTTGGTGCTGGTAGCGTATTAGCTAAAGGCGACGGACATAAACAAGGCCATTCTCAAGCTCGCTTTTTACTTTCTGAGCGCGGCGTTGAAAAATTAAGCTTAACAGATGAGCAGCAAACTAAGCTAAAAGCTATTTTTGAAGCGCAAAAAACACAAATGAAAGCGTTGCGTGGCGACGATAAAGAAGCCCGTAAAGCGATGCGTGAAGCGCATAAAGCTAAAATGGATGCATTACTTTCGGCGGCAACATTTGACGAAAATGCAGCAAAAGAGCTATTAAATGAACGCCGCGAAAAAGGTGAGCAATTTGGTTTAATTAAACTAAAAACGCAACACCAAGTAATGCAAGTACTTAACGCTGAGCAAAAAGAGAAATTTGCTAAAATGCAAAAGCGTATGAATAAAAAGCACAGTAAACAAAAAAGTTAATTATACTTTTTGTAAATACTAAAAAACCAGCTTAATGCTGGTTTTCGTATTTAGGGCATAATGAAGATAAATTACTTAAAAAAGTCATCTTCATTTTTAGCCAGCATAGCTTCAATATCTTCAATCATGTCTTGGCTAAACTCTTCAGCCGAGGTGATTGGTGCAGAAATTCTGTTATTTTCAAACGACCATTCACCTAAGTCAATTAGCTGACAGCGCTTTGAGCAAAAAGGGCGAAATGGGCTTTGCTCTGACCATTCAACTTTAGTTTTACAGGTTGGGCAGTTTACAATAGTAGGCATAATTTACTCTTTACAATCTTTTTCTGCATTTTACATTACTTAGATATGAGTCTCTAGGTATAAGTAAGGCTCTGAATTTAGTATTCAGAACCTTGTAGCTTTTACTATGGATCTTTAAAAATTAGTTACGCGATTAATTTCACCAAGGGATGTAAGGCCATCGGCTGCTTTGCGTAAACCCGATAAACGTAAATTATTAAATCCGGCTTTAAGTGATACGTCTGCTATTTCAAGCGAGTTACCACCGCGCATAATAATTTGGGCAATTTCAGGAGTAATTTGCATTACTTCGTAAATACCCACACGCCCTTTGTAACCATCAGTACAGCTATCACACCCTTTAGGCGTATATAACGTCATTTCTTCAATTTGCTTGGCGGTAAATCCTTGGCGAGCCAGTTCTTCACTTGGAAGTTGTTCTGGCGTTTTACATTTAGGGCACAAGCGACGTGCTAGACGTTGGGCTATTATTAAGCTGATTGAACTTGCTACGTTATAAGCCGGCACACCCATATTTAATAAACGAGTGATTGTTTCCGGCGCTGAGTTTGTATGCAATGTTGATAAAACCAAGTGACCTGTTTGCGCCGCTTTTATTGATATTTCTGCGGTTTCTAGGTCACGTATTTCACCTACCATAACTACATCAGGATCTTGACGTAAAAATGCACGCAGTGCATTGGCAAAAGTCATATCGGCTTTAATGTTAATTTGTACTTGGTTTACACCTTCAAGGTTAATCTCAACCGGATCTTCCGCAGTACTAATATTGCGCTCTGGCTGGTTTAATATATTTAAACCTGTGTATAGCGATACTGTTTTACCAGAACCCGTTGGCCCTGTTACTAATATCATCCCTTGAGGCTGGGCAAGTGCATCCATATAGAGCTTTTTCTGCTCAGGCTCATAGCCTAATACATCAATGCCTAACATAGCGCTTGATGAATCAAGGATACGCATTACTATTTTTTCGCCCCACAAGGTAGGCATAGTACTTACACGAAAGTCGATACTTTTGCGTTCAGTAATTTTTAGTTTTATACGACCATCTTGTGGTTTGCGTTTTTCGGCAATATCGAGTCGCGACATTACTTTAATACGTGCAGAAAGCTTGGTTGCTAATGTATTAGGTGGGCTTGCCACTTCATGCAAAATGCCATCAATACGAAAGCGGATACGGTACTTGTGCTCATACGGTTCAAAGTGTAAATCAGAGGCACCTTTTTTAATGGCATCCATTAAAATTTTGTTGATGTAAACGATGATAGGTGCATCATCTTTATCGTCATCTTGTGGTGCTGTATCTCTTTGGCTTTCTGAGTCTAAATCAGCAAATTCCTGAAACTCGTCATCAGTTAAATTTAAGCTGCCAGTAGCATCTAGTAATTGCTCGATTTTGGTATCGAGTTGAATATAATCAACAACAACAATTTCGCATGAAAGACCGGTACTAAACTCAAAGTTTTCGAATGCGCCGTAATCTGTTGGGTCTGATGCTGCTATATAAACTTTTCGATCTTTTTGAACAAGCGGCAAAATGTGATGTTTACGTATGAGTTTTTCTTTTACAAGATCGGCCGGGATTTTTGTAGGGTCGAAATCTTTTAAATCAAAATAAGGTACGCGAAACAAATCAATACATTGTTCAGCTAAATCTTTACTATCGATTTTTCCACATTTAGAAATAAGCTCAGCTGTTGAGGCAAATTCATTTTGTTTGTTTTTAACCGTGTCGGCATCAATACGGCCAAGGGTTATAAATTTTCTCAATAACGGTGAGTTAATATTCATTGCGCACCTGTTTTATTCCTTCAATAGTAAGCAATTTATCAGAAAAAAGAAGGGGATTACATCACCTTTCATTCTTTGTTGTGATTTTACTAACTAAAATACGAGTTTGTGTGAGTTAGGACAGTGTTAATGTGAGTTAGTTTTGTTGTGTAATGCATATTGTAGGTACTTTTTATGTAGATCAACAAGTTCTATATGCACTAGGTTTAAACTACGGTCGTTATTTAAAATATCATCAGCTTTTTGCTGCTTATCGGCACGTGACATTTGCGAGGCAATAATACTTTTAACTTGCTCACTACTTGTGTTGTCACGTTTTGCCGTACGCGCTATTTGTACTGAGGTTGGTACGTCAATAAGTAGGGTATGGTCGCAATATTTATCAAGGTTGTTTTCAAACAATAAAGGCGCTACTAAAACAACATAAGGGCTAGTTGCATTATTTAAATCGTTTAGTATTTTTATCCGTATAAGAGGGTGCAGTAACGCATTAAGCCATTCTTTGTCATTGTTGTTAGAAAATATTTTTGCGCGCAGCGCTGCTCTATTTAATGTGCCATCAGGCAATAAAATATGTTCACCAAAGTGGGCTGTAATCGCTTTTAGCCCTTTGCTATTTGGGAGTACTACTTCGCGCGCAATTATATCGGCATCAACTATTGTAATACCAAGCTCTTCAAACATATTGCTTACGGCCGTTTTGCCACAGCCAATACCGCCTGTTAAACCTAATACCCAGCTGTTTACTTTAGTAATTTGCTCACTCATTTTAATAACCTATTAAATTAAAATAAGCGCCTTGAATTTGGTTGCCCCAAAGCATAGTGATCCAGCCTGCTATCGCTAAATAAGGGCCAAAAGGGATAGGGGTCGCTTTGTCTTTACCTTGTATGCTCAACAGCGCAATACCTATAATGGCACCTACTATGCTCGAAAGCAGAATAATAGTAAGTAATGACTGCCAGCCAAGTAATGCCCCAAATACAGCGAGTAGTTTAAAGTCGCCATAACCCATGCCTTCTTTACCGGTTAATAACTTAAATAGCCAAAACACGCTCCATAGACTTAAATAACCACAAGCCGCGCCAATAATTGCATCGGTTGGTGTAATTGTGTAACCCATTACAGAAGCAATAAGTGCAAGCCAAACAAGCGGAAGTGTAAGCTGATCCGGCAGTAGCATGTGGTCAATATCAATAAAGGTTAGTGCTACTAAAATCCACGTTACAAAAATATATAAAAGGGCTTGCTCGGTCGTACCAAAGCTGTAGGCAACAATTAAACTTAATAGGGCAGTAATTAGCTCTACAGCAGGGTATCGGACCGAAATAGGATTACTGCAGCTTGCGCATTTACCTTTAAGTATTAACCAACTAATAATAGGAATATTCTGCCAAGGCTTAATGGCTGTTTTGCATTTAGGGCAGGTAGAGTTGGGTTTTACTAAGTTAAAAGGCTTATTGATATTGGCTTGTTTAGATTTATTAGCTGTAAGTTCATCTTCTAACAACAGTCTACATTCACTTTGCCACTCACGTTGCATCATCAACGGTAAGCGATAAATAACCACATTTAAAAAACTACCAATACATAAACTGACTAAGCCAACTGTTGTTAAATAAAACCACAATTGGCTTTGCATTACTTCTATAATACTTTGCATATAAAAAACCAGAAAATAGCGAATTTAAATAGTTTGTTTTTAATTATTTAAATAAAGTAAAAATCAGACGACAGAACCAAGTTGAAAAATAGGTAAATACATCGCGATAATTAAGCCACCAACAAGTACACCTAGTACGGCCATAATAAGTGGCTCAAGTAGACTTGAAAGGCCGTCTACTGCATCGTCAACTTCTTGCTCGTAAATAGTAGCTACTTTTGCGAGCATACCGTCTAGTGAGCCAGACTCCTCACCAATAGCGACCATTTGTATTACCATATCAGGAAATATTTTTGAGTTACGCATTGCCCAGTTCATCTGATTACCAGAGCTCACTTCTACTTTGATATCTAAAATAGCATAGCGATAAACAGCATTACCTGAAGCTCCGGCAGCAGAATCAAGCGCATCGACTAATGGCACACCAGCCGCAAAGGTGGTCGAAAGAGTTCGTGCATAGCGAGCAACAGCTGCTTTATTTAATATCATGCCAATTACAGGGAGTTTAAGAATGGTTCTGTCGGTTGCATCTCTGAGTTTTAAACTTCTTAGTTTTGCTTCTTTAAATATCCATCCAGCTGTAACTACAGTAATTAGTGCAACCCACCAATATGCTTGCATAAATTCCGATATACCAATTACAAATAAAGTAAAAGCTGGTAACTCTGCGCCAAAACCGTCAAATATTTCTTTAAATTGAGGTACTACAAATATTAATAATATGGAGGTAACAATAACAGCAACAACTAATACCGCTACAGGGTAAAACATGGCCTTTTTAATTTTTGATTTTAAGGCTTCAGATTTTTCTTTATAGATAGCGACACGATCAAATATTCTATCAAGCGCACCTGATTGCTCGCCCGATGCGACTAAGTCACAGTATAAATCATCAAAATAGCGAGGGTGTTTTCGAAGTGCGGTTGATAGTGGCTGGCCTGCTTTTACTTCATCAGCAATAGTCACCATTAACTTGGCAACGCTCTTGTTAGTCGAACCAGTGCCAATCATCTCTATAGACTGTATTAATGGTACCCCTGCCATTAGCATGGTCGCAATTTGGCGAGTAACTAATGCGATATCTTTTGGCGTTATTTTTTGGGTGTTTTGAATACCAAATAATGGTTTTGCTTTGCGCTTTACTTTGGAAGGAGTAATGCCTTGTTTTCTAAGCTGAGCTTTTACTAATGCAATACTGTTTCCTGTAAGCTCACCTTCAAGACGCTTTCCTCTTGCACTAACACCAATCCATTGGAAAGTATCTAAGCTTTTTTTTTCATTTTTCATAAATATCATCCAATAAAAAGTAAAAAGGTAGCTTTAAGCTACCTTTGCAGTTAATACTAAACGATTTATGCTTTTGCTTTACAGCCTTTAGGTGCGATAGCTTTGTTAACTAAGTCATGCGTACAAGTCCACTTAAACGCACCATCCTTAACTGAAGGTGTAAAAGTAAATGTTCTATCTTGTAAGTCCTTAGATACACCTGTTTTATTCATCTTAGCAGAGATAACGCCTGTGGCTGTTTCTACAGTAACTACACTATAAGT
The DNA here is from genome assembly GCF_000238395.3 of Pseudoalteromonas arctica A 37-1-2. Lineage (GTDB taxonomy): Bacteria > Pseudomonadota > Gammaproteobacteria > Enterobacterales > Alteromonadaceae > Pseudoalteromonas > Pseudoalteromonas arctica. Next base: position 3,421,782 of record NZ_CP011025.1, on the reverse strand, counting down.
CCCTGTAACTCCGAATGCCGTTACATCAGGAGTTCCGTCTTTGACAGGGTAAGCGCCTTCTGATTGATAATACTCAGCAATACCTGTTTTAGCTGCTGCTGTTAATGACACTGCCTCTGAAGCTTGCGCTCTAGCTGTATAGTCCTGATATGCAGGCAATGCAATTGCAGCAAGAATACCGATGATTGCTACTACAATCATTAATTCAATTAGGGTGAAACCCTGTTGTTTTTGAGTCATTGTTTTCATGTTTCCTCTCCTAAAGGATAGATTTTTGTAACTTAAATCGCTTAAGCGGCAAAGTGCCTCACTTAATTTAACTGATTTACTTTACAGTTTTACTTAAAATTAATTTTATTACACTTTAGCTTTAGAGTATGAAACACAAAAGCCGTATGTGAATTCATTATGTTTAGTACTAGCTATAAAAGTTTACTAAGAGCACTACACATTGCAGCAACAAATAGTATAGGCATAAAGTAAGTAGTTTAGTTGCTTTAGTTTTTAATTTTATTTTTAAAAATAAAGAACAACTAAAGGTTCTAGTTATTTATGATTAACTTTTAAATAAAAGTAATAAAACAGTATTAGTCTATCATTTTATTTCAGTAATTAGCACGTACATTTTCTATAAAAACCACTTTATTTAACAAAATGTTACAAAGTAAGCCTTTCGGGTTATTTAATGCTTTTTTGCTTAATTTGTCAACTGATTAGAGATTTTAAAGTTTTTCAGTAGCTTTAAAATTGCTCAAAACGCATCGATAAATCGATTGATTGTAAGTTTTTTGTTAACGCCCCACTTGATATAAAATCGACGCCTGCTTGTGAATAAGTTTTGAGCGTTTCTAGGGTCATATTGCCTGAAACCTCTAATTTGGCACGCTTATTTGTTAAAACTACGGCTTGTTTAATTTGCTCTACGCTAAAGTTGTCGAGCATTATTATATCGGCGCCGGCATCAATAGCTTGCTTAAGTTCTGGGAGTGATTCGACTTCGACTTCGACAGGTTTATTTGGGTGGTTTTGTTTAGCTTGAGCTACTGCTTTGTTTATTGTGCCACAAGCGGCTATGTGATTTTCTTTAATTAAAAAAGCGTCAAATAACCCAATACGATGGTTTGCACCCCCGCCACATTTTACTGCGTATTTTTGAAGAGCACGCAGACCAGGTATGGTTTTGCGTGTATCGAGTAGTTGCGTAGTTGTACCACTTAACTCTTTTACGTAATGCGCTGTAGTAGTTGCAGTGCCTGATAACGTTTGCACAAAGTTAAGGGCAGTTCGTTCGGCAGTTAATATTGAACGAGCCGAGCCAATAGCGGTAAATAATGTGCTGTTTGCTTTAACTGCGTCGCCGTCGTTTATTAGTACATTAACCTTAACGCTTGGGTCTACTTGTTTGAATACTTCAAGGATGATGTCTTTTCCGCAAAAAATGCAGTCTTCGCGGGTGATTACTTTTGCGTTGGCTTGCTCGCTCTGAGGGATAAGCTGCGCGGTAATATCTCCGTCTTGAGCTGTTTGATAATTTAAATCTTCGTCGAGTGCAAGAGTGACAAGTTGGCTAACTAAAGAGTGCGGGATAGACATAATAAAAGCTCATAAGCGTTAATAAATTAAGCAAATTTTACTATGTTTATAAAAGAAAGAGAAGCGATTGCCTTTTCGTTAATATAAAGATAAGCGCTTGAAGTAGATTCGTACCTACGTATGGGTTTGAATTATTTGTAGGTGAGGTTTTATACCTCGCTTGTTACTATCATTTTTTTAATAAATCCATTAGCATCAGTGCTATGTATATCTTGATATTTATATAATAAACGTATCATGAAAATAGATTTAGACGGTGTTTTAAGTACGGTAGCGCAGCGGCCTTGTTCGCATTTTGATGAGCGCCCTGATGAGGCTGATATTTCTTTATTGGTGATTCACAATATATCATTGCCAGCAGGGCAGTTTGGTACACCTTTCGTTGATGAATTATTTATGGGGTGCATTGATTTCAATGCTCATCCGAGTTTTAGTGACTTAAATAATTTACGTGTATCGGCCCATTGCTTTATAAAGCGCACCGGTGAGGTTATACAATACGTGCCTTTTGAAAAATGTGCTTGGCATGCTGGGCAATCTGAGTTTGAGGGGGTACCTGCTTGTAATAACTTTAGCATTGGTATTGAGCTTGAAGGTACCGACACCACGCCATATTCTTTAGCGCAGTACAAAACATTAACTATTATTAGTAAATCTATAATGCAACGCTATCCAAAAATTACCCCTTCGCGTATTGTTGGGCATTGCGATATTGCCCCTGGGCGTAAAACCGATCCTGGCAGTAGCTTTAATTGGCCATTGTTTTTTAATATGCTTGAACAACTAAGTTAGAGAGTTATTCCCATGATTTTAGTTTCTATAATAATTGCATTAATACTAGAGCGCTTAGGCGCTCGGTCTAATTACTGGCAGATAAGTTATTACGCAAATGGTTATTTAAATCGCTCTAATAAATTACTTGGTGATAAGGGCTTATTTAGCTCAGTACCGGGCTTTTTAATTTGGCTTTTACTTCCAGTGATTGCGATGGCACTAATTTATTGTTTATCTGATTTTGTTTTGTGGCAGTTGGGCATTAATATCGCGGTGCTTTTGGTTTGCTTTGGTTGTGCTAAGCAGCGTGCTTTATATAAGTCGTACTTAAATGCGTTAACGCGAGATGATGGTACTGCAGCATCTTTATATGCGTTACAAATAGGTCAAAAACGTACAGAAGACGAAGAAAGTGGCGAGACTTTTGGGCAAACATTGGCTTGGGTAAACTTTAGATTTTACTGTGCGGTTATTTTTTGGTTTGTTGTTTTAGGCGCACCAGGCGCGGTTTTATATGCACTGGTACGTACTTTAGCTGACTTAGTACGAGAAGATCATAAAGTAATATTTGCTAAGCGTTTTAAACTTATACATAAACTATTGTTTTGGCTCGACTGGTTACCTGCACGTATTACCAGCTTTGGTTATTTAGTAATAGGTAACTTTAATAAAGGCACAAGCTGTTGGCTACGTTACGTACTTAACTTTAAATCTCCAAACCGAGAAGTAGTAACATGTACTGCACTTGCTGCAGAGCAAGTTGAAAAGCGTTATTACGGCTGTACCTACGAGGCCACTTGTATGATTAAGCTTGTTAAGCGCAATGTATTATTTTACTTAGTACTTATAGCACTACTTACATTATTTGGTGGACTATCGTAGTCGCGATTTTACATCGCGCATTGTGTTTTTCGGTTGGGAGATTAGTTGCCAAATGTCGCGGGGTAAACCCGCTGCTACGAGTTTAGATAAATACTATCCCAATATGGGTAGTCTGCAATATTTTCTATTAAATTTGCACGTAAAGGGTTTGCGACTATGTATCTAGCACAGCTATTTAAGTCTTCGGTATTTCTTATTAAGTGATCATAAAACCCTTTTTGCCAAAGCTTTTGTCTGCCAAATTGTCTATACACCGTGGCTGAGCGTCCTTTGAAGCTTCTAATTACCTCACTTAATGTTGCGCTATCGGATAATTGTAATAACCAATGAATATGGTTTGGCATTATCACGAAAGTATTTGATTTAATCAGTTGCTCTCTCTCTAATCCCCTCATTTCATTGATAATAGCTCTATTAATTATTAAGCTTGTGAATAGGTTGTTTCGCTCATGACAAACCAGTGTAATAGCATAATAGTGGTTTGCTTTTGATACTCTTCCCTTTCGTAATAAATATGAACGATGCATAACATACCCGTATTTTAGCAATCACAGACCCACGAATTTAAAGCATATGCAATTTTTATAAATTTGCGTAGTCGCGATTTTATATCGCGCATATTGGTTTACGGTTGGGTAATTGCTTGCACAATAATCGCGGGTTAAACCCGCTGCTACGATATTGCGTAGTCGCGATTTTACATCGCGCATTGTGTTTTACGTTTAGGTAATTACTTGCACAATAGTCGCGGGGTAAACCCGCTGCTACGATATTGCGTAGTCGCGATTTTACATCGCGCATTGTGTTTTACGGTTGGGAGATTAGTTGCCAAATGTCGCGGGGTAAACCCGCCGCTACGATATTGCGTAGTCGCGATTTTACATCGCGCATGTGTTTTTCGGTTGGGAGATTGTTTGCACAATAGTCGCGGGTTAAACCCGCTGCTACGATATTGCGTAGTCGCGATTTTACATCGCGCATTGTGTTTTACGTTTAGGTAATTACTTGCACAATAGTCGCGGGGTAAACCCGCTGCTACGATATTGCGTAGTCGCGATTTTACATCGCGCATTGTGTTTTACGTTTAGGTAATTACTTGCACAATAGTCGCGGGGTAAACCCGCTGCTGCGATATTGCGTAGTCGCGATTTTATATCGCGCATCGTGTTTTTTTGGTTGGGAGATTAGTTGCCAAATGTCGCGGGGTAAACCCGCTGCTACGATATTGCGTGATCGAAATTTTATAGCGCGCATTATGTTTTATATTTAGTTGACTGATCGTGTGTAAATTGCAGCTATTTCTTTGGTACTTTTATCCTGTTATTAATTTCTTTAATAAATTCAACTAGAGTTAACACTCTATTTTTCTGGTCAGACCAATTGTTTTCATCCTATTAACGTTATAACAATTTTTGTAAATTGCGCATTGTTTAATCTTCGTTCAAAATGCGTTACGCTACTTTAATTGCTCAAGCTACCTGTAAATTGACAGCTAATAAGGTTTTTGATACCGTATTGAAAATTTTTGGTATGACCAATTTACCTTTTGGGTAAATCATACTACTCAAAGCCCCGCTTTATGGGCTCTTGGTATTTATACAACGCGGACGTTGATTCATGTCTTTAAAGATCAAAGCAGCAAAGTTATCTGATGTTATTTTACAGCAACTCGAGAACATGATTCTTGAAGGCTCGTTAGCACCAGGTGAAAAGTTGCCACCAGAGCGTGAACTAGCAAAGCAATTTGAAGTATCTCGCCCGTCACTGCGTGAGGCAATTCAAAAATTAGAAGCGAAAGGTTTAGTTACGCGTCGCCAGGGTGGCGGCACGTTTGTAAAAAATCAGCTCGAAGAAGGGCTTACTGATCCACTTTTTGATTTGATTAGTAAACATCCTGAGTCGCAGTTTGATTTACTTGAATTTCGTCATGCATTAGAAGGGATTGCTGCTTACTACGCGGCACTGCGCGGGACCAGCAACGATTTTAGCAAAGTGAAAGAAAGCTTTGATAAAATTGCCCTAGTTAATGATGATTTACAGCAAAAAGCAAAAGCAATTAATGCATTTCACTTTAGCGTGGCAGAAGCTTCGCATAATGTGGTGTTACTGCATTTAGTAAGAGGCATGAAAGCGCTGCTTGAGCAAAATGTATTGCAAAATTTAACTGTTTTATTAAAAAAGTCAGATATTAGCAGTCAATTAGCCCAACACAGGCGTTTATTAATGGATGCCGTTATTGACGGTAATCCAGAACAAGCCCGTTTAGCAAGTAATGCGCACTTAGCATTTATAGAAGAAGCACTACTTGAAGCAGGCAAAGAACATTCGCGAATTGAACGTAGTTTAAGACGCACTAAACAAAATTAAGTTAGTACATAACTACTTTGAACACACAAATTAAGTAGCTGTGATATTAAATTAACAATATTCGTATTTTAAACATAAGGAAACCTCCATATGTCTGAAGTCAATAAAATTGACGTAGACGCGCTAGAAACACAAGAGTGGTTACAAGCTCTTGAATCAGTTGTGCGCGAAGAAGGTGTTGAACGAGCTCAGTTTTTACTTGAGCAAGTATTAGAGCAAGCCCGTTTAGACGGCGTTGATATGCCAACGGGTATTACCACGAACTACGTTAATACTATTCCTGTAGATCAAGAACCTGCTTACCCGGGTGATGTAAATCTTGAGCGTCGTATTCGTTCAATTATACGTTGGAACGCGATTATGATCGTTCTACGTGCATCTAAAAAAGATCTCGACTTAGGCGGCCATATGGCGTCTTACCAATCATCTGCTGCATTTTATGAAGTGTGTTTTAACCACTTTTTTAAAGCGCCAAATGATGTAGACGGTGGTGACTTAGTTTATTACCAAGGTCATATTTCTCCTGGTATTTATGCACGTGCATTTGTTGAAGGTCGTTTATCGGCTGCACAACTAGATAACTTCCGCCAAGAAGTTGATGGCGAAGGCTTACCATCGTACCCACACCCTAAGTTAATGCCTGAATTTTGGCAGTTCCCTACGGTATCAATGGGCTTAGGTCCTATTTCGTCTATTTACCAAGCGCGCTTCTTAAAATACTTAGATGGTCGTGGCTTAAAAGATACTAAAAACCAACGTGTATACGCGTTTTTAGGTGACGGTGAAATGGATGAGCCAGAATCACGCGGTGCAATCTCTTTTGCTGCACGTGAAAAACTAGATAACCTTTGTTACTTAGTTAACTGTAACTTACAGCGTTTAGACGGCCCAGTTATGGGTAACGGTAAAATTATTCAAGAGCTGGAAGGCTTGTTTAAAGGCGCTGGCTGGAACGTAATTAAACTAGTGTGGGGCAGCGGTTGGGATATTCTTCTAGCTAAAGACACAACGGGTAAATTACTACAGTTAATGAACGAAACTGTTGATGGCGATTACCAAACATATAAAGCTAAAGATGGCGCGTACGTACGTGAAAACTTCTTTGGTCGTTACCCAGAAACAGCTGCACTTGTTGCTGACATGACAGATGACGAAATTTTCGCGCTTAAGCGTGGTGGTCATGAGTCATCAAAATTATTTGCTGCATTTAAAAAAGCAGAAGACACTAAAGGCCGTCCAACTGTAATTCTTGCTAAAACTGTAAAAGGTTACGGCATGGGTGAAGCAGCTGAAGGTAAAAACATTGCGCACCAAGTGAAAAAAATGGACATGTCGCATGTTGCGCATTTACGTTCACGCCTTGGTCTTGATGATTTAGTATCTGAAGAGCAACTTGCAGAACTACCTTATTTAGAGCTTGAAGAAGGTTCACCTGAGTATAAATATCTACATGCTCGTCGTGATGAACTTAAAGGTTATACACCTAAGCGTATTCCACGTTTTAGTGAAAAACTTACGTTGCCAGAAGTAGACGCGTTTAAGCCGCTACTTGAAGAGCAAAAGCGTGATATTTCAACCACTATGGGTTTTGTTCGTGCACTTAATATCTTATTAAAAGATAAAGGCATTGGTAAAAACATCGTACCAATTATTGCCGATGAAGCGCGTACATTTGGTATGGAAGGTTTATTCCGTCAAATCGGTATTTATAACCCGCATGGCCAAAACTACACGCCACAGGATCGTGATATTGTTTCTTATTATAAAGAAACTGTATCAGGGCAAGTGCTTCAAGAAGGTATTAATGAGTTAGGTGCAATGTCGTCATGGGTTGCTGCTGCAACTTCATACAGCACTAACGATTTACCAATGATCCCATTCTACATTTACTACTCTATGTTTGGTTTCCAACGCGTTGGTGACATGGCATGGATGGCGGGCGATCAACAAGCACGTGGTTTCTTATTAGGTGCTACTGCGGGTCGTACAACGCTAAATGGTGAAGGCTTGCAACACGAAGATGGTCACAGTCATATTCTTGCTAATACGGTTCCTAACTGTATTTCATATGACCCAACTTACGCGTTTGAAGTAGCTGTTATTGTACAAGACGGTATTCGTCGTATGTACGGTGATGACCAAGAAAATATTTACTACTACCTAACGCTTATGAACGAAAACTACCATCAGCCAGCTATGCCAGAAGGCGCTGAAGAAGGTATTCGTAAAGGTATTTATAAGCTTGAAAGTTACGAAGGTAAAAAAGCCAACGTACAGCTATTAAGCTCAGGTACTATTATGACTGAAGTACGTAAAGCCGCTACGATTCTAAGCGAAGAGTATGGCATTGCGTCTGACGTGTTCTCTGTAACGTCTTTCAACGAATTAACGCGTGAAGGTCAAGATGTTGAACGTTTCAACATGCTTAACCCTGAAGGCGAGCAAAAAACAGCATTCATCACAAGCGTATTAAACGACTCTGTGACTGTTGCAGCAACGGATTACATGAAAAACTACGCAGAACAAGCGCGTTCATTTATTCCAAGCAGCAACTACAAAGTGCTAGGTACAGATGGTTACGGTCGTTCTGATAGCCGTGAAAACCTACGTCGTCACTTTGAAGTTAACGCGGGCTACGTTGTTGTTGCTACGTTATCTGAACTTGCTAAACGCGGTGAAGTTGAGAAGTCAGTAGTTGTTGAAGCACTTAAAAAGTTCAACATCGACACTAACAAACTTAACCCACTGTACGCATAAGAGGTTTGCAATGAGTATTGAAATTAAAGTACCAGATATTGGTGACGACGAAGTAGAAGTAACCGAAATATTAGTAAGCGTTGGCGACAAAGTAGATGTTGACCAATCATTACTTAATGTTGAAGGCGACAAAGCATCAATGGAAATACCTGCTTCGCAAGCGGGTACAGTGAAAGAGATTAAAGTAAACGTTGGCGACACCGTTACAACTGGCTCTTTAGTATTTTTGTTTGAAGGCGAGAGTGAAAGCACTGGTGAAGAAAAAGCATCAGCCGCTGCTCCAGCTAAATCTGAAGAGGCAGCACCTGCTGCTTCTACAGGTTCTACAGGTTCTTCAACTAAAGAAGTAACCGTACCAGACATTGGCGATGATGAAGTTGAAGTAACTGAAATCATGGTTGCTGTTGGCGACACCGTTTCAGAAGAGCAATCTATCTTAAACGTGGAAGGCGACAAGGCAGCAATGGAAGTTCCCGCTCCATTTGCCGGTATAGTTAAAGAAATTAAAGTCGCCGCTGGCGATACAGTTAAAACAGGCTCATTAGTGTTTGTTTTTGAAGTAGCAGGAAGTGAATCTGCAGCACCGGCTAAAGAGTCGGCTCCTGTAGAAGCGCCAGCAGCTAGCTCAACAGCAAATGCAGCACCAAGTACTAAAGAAGTGAATGTACCTGATATTGGTGGCGATGAAGTTGAAGTAACTGAAATTATGGTTGCAGTTGGCGATACGGTTGAAGAAGATCAATCAATCTTAAACGTTGAAGGCGACAAAGCTGCAATGGAAGTACCAGCTCCATTTGCAGGTACAGTTAAAGAAATTAAAGTAGCCGCTGGCGATAAAGTATCGACTGGCTCATTAATTTTTGTATTTGAAGTTGCAGGCAGCGCGCCAGTAGCAGCACCTGCACCAGCTGAAAAATCAGCACCTGCAGCTGCGGCTAAAACTGAGTCGGCACCGGCTCAAGCGGCACCAGCAAAAGCAAGTAATGAAAGCTTCACAGAAAACAGCGCGTATGCTCATGCATCACCTGTTGTTCGCCGTTTAGCGCGTGAGTTTGGTATTAACCTAGCTAATGTTAAAGGCACTGGTCGCAAAGCCCGTATAGTTAAAGAAGACGTGCAAAACTATGTTAAAAACCTAGTTAAGCAAGTTGAGTCGGGTCAATTATCTGCAGGTAGTAATGCTGGTGGCAGCGAGCTTGGTCTTATTCCATGGCCTAAAGTAGATTTTGCTAAGTTTGGCGAAATTGAAGAGCAAAAGCTGTCTCGTATTCAAAAGCTATCAGGCAAAAACTTACACCGTAACTGGGTGCAAATCCCACATGTTACACAGTTTGACGAAGCTGATATCACAAGCCTTGAAGTATTCCGCAAAGAGCAAAATGTGCTTAGCGAGAAGAAAAAGCTGGGTGTTAAAATTACACCACTTGTGTTTGTAATGAAAGCAGCTGCAAAAGCACTTGCTGAATTTCCAAAATTCAACTCATCGCTTTCTGCAGACGGCGAAAGCTTAATTCTTAAAAAGTACATTAACATTGGTGTTGCAGTTGATACGCCAAACGGTTTAGTTGTACCAGTGTTTAAAGATGTTGATAAAAAAGGCATTATTGAACTATCACGCGAATTAATGGAAGTATCTGTTAAAGCACGTGACGGGAAGCTTACATCGTCTGATATGCAAGGTGGTTGTTTTACTATTTCTAGCCTTGGCGGTATTGGCGGTACGGCATTTACGCCGATTGTTAATGCACCAGAAGTGGCTATTTTAGGTGTGTCTAAATCTGAAATGAAACCTAAATGGAATGGCAAAGAGTTTGAACCAAAACTAATGGTTCCGCTGTCTATGTCATACGACCATAGGGTTATTGACGGAGCCTTAGCTGCACGCTTTACTGTGACTCTTGCAAGTTACATGAGCGATATTCGCCAATTGGTGATGTAATCGCTGGACAATGAATAGAATCAAATCCCAGCCAGTTGTTTTTAGCTGGGATTTTTACCATTTGCAATGATACAATCTTTGCACAAATTTGTGATCTGCTCTCACTTTCTGCCTTGCAGAAACATGGCAGTTAAACTTTAGGGCAGTGTCCCGTTCAAACAATTAAGGTAATAGCATGAGCAACGAATTAAAAACTCAAGTTGTTGTACTAGGCGGTGGTCCTGGTGGTTACTCTGCGGCATTCCGCGCTGCTGACTTGGGCTTAGAAGTTACATTGGTAGAATCTCGTGAAACATTAGGCGGCGTATGTCTTAATGTTGGTTGTATTCCTTCAAAAGCACTTTTACACGTAGCTAAAGTGATTGATGATGCAGCTGAAATGTCATCTCACGGTGTTACTTTTGGCGCACCAAAGATCGATCTTGACCAAGTTCGTACTTGGAAAGATTCTGTAGTTGGCCAGTTAACTGGTGGACTAGAGGGCATGGCTAAAATGCGTAAAGTGAAAGTTGTATCTGGTTACGGTAAATTCACTGGCAGCAATACTTTAGTAGTTGAAGGCGAGAAAGACTCTACAACTATCACGTTTGATAACGCGATTATTGCAGCAGGTTCTAAACCAGTTAACTTACCTTTTATCCCACAAGATGACCGTGTAATTGATTCAACTGGCGCGCTAGAGCTTAAAGATGTACCAGAAAAACTACTTGTACTTGGTGGTGGTATTATCGGTCTTGAAATGGGTACGGTTTACCGTGCACTAGGTTCTGCAATTGATGTTGTAGAATTTGCTGACCAATTAGTTCCAGCAGCTGATAAAGACATTATCAAAATTTACCAAAAATACGTAAGCAAAAAATTCAACGTAATGCTTTCAACTAAAGTTGTTGGTGTTGAAGCTAAAAAAGATGGCTTATACGTAACGTTTGAAGGTAAAAACGCACCAGCAGAACCTGTACGTTACGACAAAGTGCTTGTTGCAGTTGGCCGTACTCCAAACGGTAACTTACTTGATGCTGAAAAAGCGGGCGTAAACGTTGATGAGCGTGGCTTTATTAATGTTGATAAGCAATTACGTACTAACGTAAGCCATATTTTTGCAATTGGTGACTTAGTTGGCCAGCCTATGCTTGCGCATAAAGCGGTTCATGAAGGTCATGTTGCTGCAGAAGTTATTTCTGGTCAGAAGCATTTCTTCGACCCTAAATGTATTCCTTCGATTGCGTATACTGACCCAGAAATCGCTTGGGTAGGTGTTACTGAGAAAGAAGCAAAAGAGCAAGGCCTAAAAATTGAAACTGCGGTATTCCCGTGGGCAGCTTCTGGTCGTGCTATTGCATCATCTCGTACTGAAGGTTCTACTAAACTTATCTTTGATAAAGAAAGTGGCCGTATAATCGGTGGTGCTATGATCGGTATTAACGCGGGCGAAATGCTTGGCGAAATCGGTTTAGGTATTGAAATGGGTGCTGATGGTGAAGACTTAGCGCTTACTATTCATGCTCACCCTACATTGAATGAATCAATCGGCCTTGCAGCTGAAATTTTTGAAGGTTCGATCACTGACTTACCAAACAAAAAAGCAGTTAAAAAGAAGTAATTTAACTTTTTAGCATTTGTTTGAAAAACCCAAGCCTGGCTTGGGTTTTTTTATGGGTGAAAGAGCAGGTTTTAAATTACAGTGTTTTAATTATGTGTAGGTGCGGCTTTATGCCGCGTTTTTTAAATTCAAAAAATTGAGCGAGGTATGCTCCGACTACGAGATGGGAGTTTGCTGTGGTTGGGGTGACGTTTGTTGTAGTCGCGGCTTTATGCCGCGCTTGTTAAATTAAAAACTTGCGCGAGGTAAACTCGCGACTACGGGTTTTTATTACTGATTGCTAAAATTCTCGTCACAGCCCTCACATATCTATTATCACCAAATATAGCTACAATGCGCGCTTAATTAATTGAAGGTAAATACAGTGAAAAACTCAGTTTTAGCATTACGCGCTCAACAAATAAGTGAATCCCGTCGAGAGTTTAATGCTCGAGGCGGTAAATTAGATCGCTGTGAGCAATGCTTAATAGCTAAGCACTACTGTATTTGTAAAGGTGTTGAGCATGCAGATTGTAAAGCAGCTGTGTGCTTATTAATGTATCACAATGAAAGTTTTAAACCTTCTAATACTGGGCGCTTAATTGCTGAAATAGTGCCAGATAACCACGCATTTAGATGGGATAGAACAGACCCAAACCCCGCTCTTTTAGCTTTGATAAGCGATTCACAATATCAGCCAATGGTAGTATTCCCTGCTGAAGATGTAGAAGAGGGCAGGGCCATTACCGAAATGAGTATTGAAGAGGGTAAAAAACCGCTATTTATATTTTTAGATGGTACCTGGCGTGAAGCTAAAAAAATGATTCGCAAAAGCCCATACTTAGATAACTTGCCTGTACTTTCTGTTACTGCTGATAAACTATCTGATTATCGATTACGTGTTGCCCCTCATGCGCATCAACTAGGCACTGCTGAAGTGGCTATTATGGTGCTAGCGCTTGCGGGAGAAATGGATGCATCTTCTAAATTAGAACAGCATTTTATTAAGTTTCGTGATGCGTATTTGCTTGGTAAGCGCAATAAAGGCCGACCGCTAGAAGAGTAGTTTTACGCAGTTAAGCGAAAGCTTGCTGCTCTTTTAAGTGAGTCAGTGCTTTATTTTGAATTGCTCTGAAGCCTTCTTCAGATGTTAATTGTAAAACCGTATTATATAATTGGCTTACGCTATTGTGAGCCTGAATAAACGAGGTGCAGTCCTCACCAATCATATCCTTAGCCTCTTCGACTCGCTTTAAAAAGTAACAGCTAATATCGGTTTTTCCCTTAAAGTGAGTAGTCGCAATAGCGTTAGATATTCTATTAAGCTGATAACTAAATTCATCAGGTCGAGAACCCTCACCCCATTTACTAATAGAAATATCGCTTTCTAACTGGATAATTACGTTAAGTATGTTTTTAAACTCACTCATTGGCATATTTAAAAAGTTATAACCTTTGGGGCTAAATAAAGCTTTATAGGGATTTTCGTTGGGAGTTTGGGCACTAAAAACACCAATTGGTTTTGCTGTACTTGCGTCTGATACTTTACATAAAAAGGTATTGCTTTGCGGCGTTTTAAAATTCATATCCATTGAGTATTTATGATCCTTGCGTTACTTAGTTATCGGCGCAATTAATGAAAAACTTAGCGAAATTTAAAATATTAATAAAGTATTTGAAGGTATTAATATTGATTAGCTGGGATGCAGTATTACCCTGCAAAAGTTAGTGGTAGTTGCTTAGAGCTTTACTAAACCCAAGTTTTAGGCAAAGAAAAGCGCGCTCTATCTCTAGGCGCGCTTGCGGAATCTTCTAATTTTCTGCATCCTGCAATTGAACTTAATCAACTCCAATTTTTACTAATCCATGTTTATTACTATATTACTTTTTAGTTCTATGTAATGTAGACCATCCGGGCCTGTATCCTTAAATTCCTAAACATCCTGTAGGGTAAATACTATTACCAAATCCTTAATTACACTTCCTAGTGTATCCCTATTTTAACCAATCCATTGTGTTGCCTTAAAGGCCTGTCCATTTATTCCTTAAACATCCTGTTAAACAACTTAGCCGTGTTGTTATCCTTTTCGCATCTTCCTGACGCTGTCCTTTTTACAACATTGCGTTGTGATACTCATCCTGAGCCTGTCCTAAAGTCCGTGTTGTCCTGGTAACCTAATCATTGGTTGGTTGAGTAAGCAGTCCATTTCCTTTTACTCAATAAGCGTCATTGCTTGGTTGATGCGTAAATTATAGTGCAATAGAGCAACTAAAATAGGGATAAAACTACATTCAATTAGTATTTATGCAATAGTAATAATGTAAAAGTTCAATTAATACAGGTTGTTAGGTTGTTTTTGTGTGTTTTTTATCTTGATTTTTACTCATTAGCTGTCACTTCCGTGAGATATCTCTTACACTGCATTTCCTTTTTGGGCGTTATTTACATATTTACATTTATTTAAAGTGTGCACTTTTTGAATGAGCGCGGTAGAATTCGATGATAATAACAATTATTTAGGTGAAATAATGAAGACAGTATTTACACTTTTTTTAGGATTATCAGCATCGGCACCAGCCTTTGCAAGTGACGTTGTTAATATCTATTCTTTTCGTCAGCCGTTTTTGATTCAGCCAATTTTAGACGATTTTACAAAACAAACGGGAATAAAAACCAATGTTGTTTTTGCTAAAAAAGGGTTAATTGAGCGTGTTAAACGTGAAGGTAAACATAGTAAAGCCGATTTAGTATTAACCTCTAATTTTAGTGCGCTTATTCAATTAGAAGATTTAAAATTAACACAAACTATAAAAAGTGACAGTGTAAATAATAACGTACCTGCAGCTTTTCGTGACGGTGATGGCCAATGGGTCGCGCTTACTAAGCGAGTTCGTAATGTGTATTCATCAAAAGAGCGAATTGGTGCGTTACCTAAGCTCACTTATGAAGATTTAGCAGATCCTAAATACAAAGGACAAATTTGTACGCGCTCAGGCAAACATCCATATAATTTAGGTTTAGTGGCTTCTATGATTGCACACCATGGTGAAGCGCAAACTAAAGAGTGGCTTGAAGGTGTGAAGGCTAATTTAGCGCGCAAGCCTCAAGGTAACGATCGTGCTCAAGTTAAAGCTGTTAAAGAAGGTTTATGTAACTTGGCATTAGGTAATAGTTACTACCTTGGCAAAATGCTAGAAGATAAAGAGCAAAAAGGTTGGGCAGAGGCCGTAAATATTAACTTTCCGAATCAAGTTAATCGTGGCTCACATATAAATGTATCGGGTGCGGTTATTACCAAATACGCTAAAAACCCTGAAAATGCATTAAAGCTCATAGAGTATATGACCGACAGCAAAGCACAAAACATGTATGCCTCATTAAATATGGAGTATCCAGTTAAGTCGGGTGTTGAACTATCAAGTTTGGTTGCCTCTTGGGGGAGTTTTAAAGAAGACAGCTTGCCACTTGATGAGATTAGTAAATATCGTCCGTTAGCGCTTAAGCTAATTGATGAGGTGAAGTTCGATCTTTAATGACTAATAAATTTAAGCTGTCTAAATGGCAGCTCTTTGCGTGGTCGACTGGCTTAATTCTATCGGCCCCGTTGTTTTTTCTTCTTTTTGAATCTCTACAAGGTAGCTCTGAGGTGTTTTCTCACCTGTGGGATACCGTGCTTTGGGATTACATAACCAATACCGTATTGCTTGTTTTAGGTGTTTGCGTCCTTAGTTGCGCCATAGCTTTGCCACTTGGGTGGCTAACGGCTTACTGTAGTTTCCCGGGTAAAAAACAGTTTGAATGGGCACTTATGCTGCCCCTTGCTATGCCCACCTATATTATTGCCTATGTATACACTGATTTATTAGATTATGCGGGTCCGGTGCAAATAGCACTGAGAGAATGGTTTGGCTGGCAATCGCCTAATGACTATTGGTTTTTTGATATACGTACATTACCCGGCGCCATCGTTATGATTGCCTTGGTACTTTACCCGTATTTATTTTTAATTTTTAAAACAGCCCTTCGCGAACAGTCATTCAAATTAGTACAAGCTAGCCAGTTAATGGGGTTATCTCCTTGGCAAAGTTTCTTTAAAGTAAGCTTAGTACTCTCTCGTGGGGCTATTGTGGCGGCTCTTGCGCTTATAAGTATGGAAACCATGGCTGACTTTGCAACAGTGAGTTATTTTGCCGTAAGTACATTAACGACTGCCGTATACGATACGTGGTTTGGTTATTACTCACTTACAGCGGCAGCTAAAATATCGGGTGTGATGTTATTACTGTTATTTTTAGCATTAATGGCAGAGCGCTTTAGTCGTCGTAACCAATCGGTATTTGAGCGCCAATCAAGTGTAAATAGTGAATCTCTCTATGTATTAAAAGGAAAGTCAGCTTGGCTCGCAACGGCATTTTGCAGCTTTATTTTATTTATCGCGTTTGTAATCCCTATTGCAGTACTTATAAATTACGCCATTACCTACTTTGATAAAGCATGGAATGTAGAGTTTTTTAGTTACGCTTGGCAAAGTTTAAAAGTGGCTGGGGTTGTGAGCCTAATAACGATTACGTTGAGTGTTTTTGTCGTTTTTTATCAGCGTGTGGCAAAGCAAGCGTATCCGCTTATTCCCGGGCGTTTAGCAAGCACAGGTTATGCGTTGCCAGGAACTGTACTCGCTATTGCGGTTTTATTACCGCTTACGTTATTAGAGAACACCATTAACACAGCGCTCGAGCCGTATAATTTAGATATTGGCTTGCTGCTTACAGGTAGCATTTTTACTATTATTATTGCTTATATTGTTAGGTTTTACGCCATTGCACACGGAGCAATTGAGTCGAGTTTTTTACGTATTAGCCCATCACTTGATATGGCAAGCCAATCAATGGGTAAAAGCCAAGGACAAACACTGCGTTTAGTGCACCTACCTTTACTGCGAAGAGGATTGCTTACTGCTGCGTTATTGGTATTTATTGAGTGCATGAAAGAACTGCCGGCTGCGCTATTGCTCAGACCGTTTAATTTTGAAAGCTTAGCTACTCATGTATTTCAGTATGTGAGCGACGAGCAGTTAGAGCTTGCTTCAATATCGGCATTATTTATTGTTATTGTTGGGTTTATTCCTTTGTATTTTATTAATCGTTCTATGGAGCAGCGTAGTTAAATGAGTAGTTTAATTTTACAAGGCGTGAGCTATCACTATAACGGCACAAAGGTTATTCACGATTTAGATTTAACGGTGGGTAAAGATGAAATTGTTTGTCTACTCGGAGCGAGTGGGTGCGGCAAAACGACCACGTTAAAAGCGATTGCAGGTTTAATTGAAGCTAAGCAAGGGTCTATTTTTATAGACGGTAAATTAGTGAGTGATGAGCAATCGTTTGTCTCGCCTGAGCACCGTAACATCGGCATGATGTTTCAAGATTATGCATTGTTTCCGCATTTAACGGTAGCAAATAATATCGCATTTGGGCTTAGTAAAATGAGTAAAGCTCAAAAGCAGCAACGCGTTGATGAAATGCTTAAGCTGGTACATTTAATTGGCTGTGCCGACAGGTTCCCGCATCAGTTATCGGGTGGCCAACAGCAGCGTGTAGCTATTGCTCGTGCATTAGCTTATAAGCCTAGTTTATTGCTACTTGATGAGCCCTTTTCAAATATCGACACACAAGTACGCTTTGAATTAATTGCCGATATACGTCGAATTATTAAGGCAACCCAAGTATCTGCTGTGTTTGTTACACATTCAAAAGAAGAGGCGTTTGCCTTTTCAGATACACTTGCCATTATGCATCGCGGTAAAATTGAGCAACAAGGCACGCCTGAGCAGCTTTTTGCAGCTCCATGTTCAAAGGAGGTTGCAGAGTTTCTGGGTCAAGGCATATACTTGAGCGCAGAAGTATTAACAGCAACTGAATATAAAACACCATTTGGTTTAGTCGAGTCCTATGTTGAAAGTAAGCATAATGTAAGCGTAGGGCTTATATATGTACGTCCCCATCAAATAGAATTAGTGGCGGATAACCAAAGTGACAAATTCAGCAAGCGAGGTACAATAGTAAGTCGTCGCTTTATTGGTTCGGCGTATGTTTATTCACTTGTTATTGATAAACAAGAAATTGAAGTTGCTGCACAATATGGCCAGTCATTTGAAAATAATGAACAGGTTATAATAAAAATAAAACCTCACACGGTGAATTTTTTCGAATCGTAATTAATTTGTTATTCGCTGTGTTTTTATCTGTAAAACTAAGGAATAACAATGGCGCAAGCGCAATCAGGGATTTGTGCTGAAGCAAACTTACACGGTTTGCACTTATTTTTTAATGTGTTTGATGGTCAAGACGAATCACTTCGCGCAAAGTTAAAACAAGTAAGCGCTATAGAAGAAGAGTTTAGCGATCAATTTTCAGAATCAATGCTCTCTTGCATGGTTGCTATTGGTGCGCAATATTGGCCGCATATCCTCCCTGAATACATTCCAAGCGAATTACAGAGCTTTCCTAATATAAACCATAGCGATCATCAAATGAGCGTACAACCGTGCGATTTATTTGTGCAAATTCGCTCTGATCGTGAAGACGTTAATCATTTGTTTGCGCTGCAAATTTTAAAACTATTTGCCCCCGATGTTGAGCTGGTGGAGCAAATTCGTAATTTTCGCTTTTTAGATGGTCGTGATTTTAATGGTTTTATTTATGGTGGCGACACCGCGCATGGAAGAAAAAAGCGCGCTACGGCTTTAATTAGTAACCCTGGTAATTTTGAAGATCAGGGGAGTTATATTCATGTACAGCGTTATAAGCATGATTTAACTATGTGGCAGCACTTATCATTGAGCGAGCAAGAACAAATAATGGGACGTACGCGCCTTGATAACACGCTAATTACCCCTGCGATCGAAACCAGCCATGCTTCGCGAAGTGAGCTAAAAGACGAAGACGGACAACCGCTATTATTAAATCAGAGCATGCCTTATGGCGATGTGTATGAGCAGGGAATGTTATCAATTACATGCGCTTGTACGGGCACCGCATTTGAAAAAGTACTTAATAGTCGTTTAGGGGAAGGGGATTGTTACGACCACTGGCTTGATTTTACTCAAGCCGATATGGGTTCTGCTTTCTTTGCGCCTTCAGTCGGGTTTTTAAAACAAATTTAGTTTGCTATTAAACCGTATCAAATAAAATGCGAACACGTTCAAGTGTTACATCTATTTCAGATATTTTAGCAGGAGCGATAAAAATAGTATCGTCGCCTGCAATTGTTCCTAGTACGCCATCTGCTTTACCTAATGAATCTAATAAACGAGCGATAAGCTGAGCGGCGCCTGGACTGGTACGAATAATGATCATCATTTCGTTGTGCATAATGTCGATTACTAATTGGCGTAATGGACTTTTAGCCGTAGGTACACCCATTTCAGCTGGTAAGCAGTAAACCATTTCTTGTTTGGCGTTACGTGTGCGTACAGCACCAAATTTACTTAGCATGCGCGATACTTTACTTTGGCTTATATTGTCAAAGCCTTGATCTTTTAATGCATCAACTATTTCGCCTTGAGAGCCAAAATTTTCTTCTTTTAATAGTGATTTAAATGCTTTTACCAGTGCTTCTTGTTTATCTTGTGGTTGCATAGTCTTTATTCGTTTTTGTTATTTATGCCGCAAATTCTACACAAAAATGAATAATTATGCAGCAGTTGTTTAGTTAACTTGCCAGTTTGATGCGTTAAATCACAAAAGTTTACGACTATGGTCGAAAATATACTTGAAATAGACAGGATAAATTTGTTTTTAGTCGCTAATTTCATTATCTTAAGAGCCACAAATGTTTCCTACCTCAAATTACGGAGAATTCCAATGAAAGTTGCTGTATTAGGTGCTGCAGGCGGTATCGGCCAAGCGTTGTCTTTATTATTAAAAACAGGCTTACCAGCTGGCTCTGAATTATCACTTTATGATGTTGCACCAGTAGTACCAGGTGTTGCGGTTGACCTTTCTCACATCCCAACAGATGTTAAAGTAGCAGGCTTTGGCGCAGACGAATTAAACAAAGCGCTTGAAGGCTCTGACATCGTTCTTATCCCAGCGGGTATGCCACGTAAACCAGGTATGGATCGTGCTGATTTATTTAATGTAAATGCTGGTATCATCAAAACTTTAGCAGAAGGCATTGTTGCTAGCTGTCCTAAAGCGTTAGTAGGTATTATTACTAACCCAGTAAATGGCACAGTTCCAATCGTTGCTGAAGTATTCAAAAAAGCAGGTACTTACGACGCTAAACGTGTATTCGGTATTACTACGCTTGACGTTATTCGTTCAGAAGCATTTGTTGCTGAACTTAAAGGCGTAGACGTAGCAACTGTTAAAGTACCAGTAATTGGTGGTCACTCAGGCACAACTATTCTTCCTCTACTTTCTCAAGTTGAAGGTGTTTCTTTCACAGATGAAGAAGTTGCTGCACTTACTCCACGTATCCAAAATGCGGGTACTGAAGTTGTAAATGCTAAAGCAGGCGGTGGTTCAGCTACGCTATCTATGGGTGCTGCTGCAGCTCGTTTTTGTATGTCTTTAGTTAAAGGCCTACAAGGTGAGGAAGTTGTAGATTACGCTTACGTTGCTGTTGAAAATGGCGATGCAGAGTACTTTGCACATCCAGTACGTTTAGGTAAAAACGGCGTAGAAGAAATTCTTTCTTACGGCGAACTAAGCGCATTTGAAACAAAAGCAAAAAATGACATGCTTGAAACACTGAAAAAAGACATCAAAGAAGGTGTTGATTTCATGGCGTAATAGCCAAAGTAGAATAACAAAAAAGCCTGCATTTGCAGGCTTTTTTATTGCTCAGAATTAATTTCACACTGTGTAACTAGTTAAAACTAGTGGTCGCGGTCAACCGCAATACGAGCAAGGCTTATGAGTGCTTGCTTATAGTCAGACTCAGCTAAAAAGTCTAAACACGCAATAGCTTTGTCAGCTTCAAGCTCTGCTTTTTGCATTGTAAATTCAAGCGCATTAGTTTGCTTTAGTGCCGATAAAATTTCTTCTAAATGCTCCATACCATTACTGTGCTCTATTGCATCACGAATAAGCTGCGTTTGCTGCTCGCTACCATGTTGCATAGCATAAATAAGTGGAAGCGTTGGTTTGCCTTCAGCTAAATCATCACCAATGTTTTTACCCAACTGCTCAGCATCTGCATTGTAATCGAGTACATCGTCTACTAGCTGAAACGCAGTACCTAAATGCATACCATATAGGTTTAGTGCATCGAGAGTAGTTTGGTCTTGCTCAGTAATAATGGCAGCAAGGCCTGTCGCTGCTTCAAACAACTTAGCTGTTTTAGAGTAAATAACCTGCATATAACTGGCTTCGGTCGTATCTGGGTCGTTGCAGTTCATTAACTGCAATACTTCACCTTCAGCAATAATGTTTGTTGCATCGGCAAGTACTTGCATAACCTGCATTTTTCCAAGGCCAACCATAAGCTGAAATGAACGAGTGTAAATAAAGTCACCAACCAATACGCTAGCAGCATTACCAAATTCAGCATTTGCTGTAGGTGTGCCACGTCGTAAGTTTGATTCATCTACAACATCATCATGCAATAGCGTTGCTGTATGAATAAACTCAACAATTGTTGCAAGTGTTATGTGATCTTTACCCTGATAACCGAGCGCTTTGGCTGCTAAAATCGCGAGCATTGGACGAACGCGTTTGCCGCCACTGCTAACTATATATAAACCAAGCTGATTAACTAACGCCACATCTGAGCGCATTTGCGCATGTATAAGTTGATTGACGTCATTCATATCGCTTTCGATTAACGCCTGGATAGCTTTTATATCCATTGATCTCCGAGCCAATTTTTATGTGTGAACGGCGCAGATTGTACAACAAAAAATGCACTAGCTCGATATTTTGTGACGATTGATTGAAAAAACACTATTAAAGTACTTAATTTAGACTGAATTAGCCAAGATAACTGATTAATTGATAATCAATATACAGTTTATGATGTGCTTAGATATTAAGCTGTGAGGGTCATATTTGAGTACATTAATTTATTTCGACTAAGAGTTAAAAAGCGCTTGGCAAAAGGGCTAATTAATATAAAATGGGGTAAATATTGAATTGCTCTCAAAGCAGCTACTTTTTATTCATTTTAATTACAAAATAGGCTTGCTAGTTATTTCGCGTTAGCGTAAACTTCGCGCCCTATCGAAGAATATTTTAGTTGCGCCGATTTGAGGGTGCACAGACGGAGTTAATTATGTACGCGGTTTTCCAAAGTGGTGGTAAACAGCATCGTGTGACTGAAGGTCAAACGATTCGTCTTGAAAAATTAGACGTTGAAACTGGTGCGGCAGTAGAATTTGATTCAGTACTTTTAGTTGCTGATGGTGAGAAAATCGAGATCGGTGTACCGTTCGTAAACGGTGGCAAGATAACAGCTGAGGTTGTTTCACATGGTCGCGGTGAGAAGATTAAGGTTGTTAAATTTAGACGCCGTAAGCATTCTCGTAAGCAAATGGGCCATCGTCAATGGTTCACTGAAGTTAAAATCACTAGCATTAGCGCTTAATTAGAGGTACTTAGAAATGGCACATAAAAAAGCAGCTGGTAGTACTCGTAACGGTCGCGATTCAGAAAGCAAACGCCTAGGTGTTAAGCGTTTTGGTGGCGAATCAGTTCTAGCGGGTAGCATCATTGTTCGTCAGCGTGGAACTCGTTTCCACCCTGGTACTAACGTAGGTATCGGTAAAGACCACACTATCTTCGCAAAAGCAGATGGTAAAGTTCAGTTTGAACAAAAAGGTCCTTTAAACCGTAAATACGTAACTATCGTAACTGAGTAATCAGTAAGGTAGTTAAAAACCCCGCCTTTGCGGGGTTTTTTGTTTTGTAGTCAGTCAAAATATATACCCAAGCCTGCATTTGTGTTGGCTTGGGTATATAATAGAGTTATTAAACAAGCCAATCCCTAAAGTGAGTAATCATGAAGTTTGTAGATGAAGTAGAAATTCGCGCAGAAGCTGGAGACGGTGGCAGCGGCATCGTGTCTTTCCGTCGTGAAAAATATGTTCCAGATGGTGGACCAGACGGCGGTGACGGTGGAGACGGTGGTAGTGTTTATCTACAAGCTGATGAAAACTTAAATACCCTAATTGATTATCAGTTTGAGCGCTTTCATAGAGCTGAACGTGGTACTAACGGTCGTAGCCGTAACTGTACAGGCCGAAAAGCCGATGACTTATTTGTTATGGTGCCTGTAGGCACGCGCATCATGGATGTTGATACCCAAGAGGGACTTGGCGACTTAACTCAAGATGGTCAACGAATTTTGGTTGCAAAAGGTGGTTTCCACGGCTTGGGGAATGCACGTTTTAAATCAAGTACTAACCGAGCACCTCGTCAAAAAACATTGGGCACACCCGGTGAAGTACGTAACTTAAAGTTAGAGTTACTATTATTGGCTGATGTAGGCTTACTAGGATTACCAAATGCAGGTAAATCTACGTTTATCCGCAGTGTATCTGCAGCAAGACCAAAAGTAGCTGATTACCCATTCACGACGCTTATTCCTAATTTAGGTGTGGTACGTCCTGAAGCAAATAAATCATTTGTTATAGCCGATATTCCGGGTCTAATTGAAGGTGCATCTGATGGTGCAGGCCTAGGTATTCGCTTCTTGAAGCATTTAGAGCGTTGTCGTGTGTTATTGCACATTATTGATGTAATGCCGGTAGATGGTTCAAACCCTGTTGATAATGCATTCTCGATTATTAACGAGCTACACCAATACAGTCCTAAATTAGCTGAAAAACCACGCTGGTTAGTGTTTAATAAAATAGATTTATTACCAGCAGATGAAGCAAAAGCGCTATGCGAAGCGATTGCAGAAGAGCTGGGCGAAACTGAAAATATTTATCACATTTCAGCAATTAATAAACTTAATACTCAACCTTTAATCCACAACATAATGACACTACTTGATAGCATGCCTAAAGAGAAGTTTGTACAAGTTGAAGATGAAGAAGTTGAATTCAAGTGGGATACCTATCATGAAAAAGCCACTAAAGGTAAAGGCAATGATGATGATTGGGACGACTGGGATGAAGATGATTACGACGTAGAAGTTGTCTACGAGCGTTAATTAAATAGAATTTATTAAAAAGGAGCTTATGCTCCTTTTTCTTTGTTTAAGAATAAAGTACTAGGTGTTTATTATGATAATTTCAATGATTGCAGCAATGGCAAATAACCGTGTAATTGGCCTAGATAATAAAATGCCATGGCATTTACCTGCGGATCTTCAGCATTTTAAAAAAATAACTACGGGTAAACCTGTGATCATGGGTCGTAAAACTTTTGAGTCAATAGGCCGTCCTTTACCTGGGCGTCGTAATATTATTATTACTCGAAACAGCGAATATACTGCACAGGGTATTGAAGTGGTAACTACACCAGAGGCCGCACTAGCACTAGTTTGTGCTGTTGAAGAAGTAATGATTATTGGTGGCGGTAATATTTATGAGCGATTTTTACCAAAAGCAGAACGCCTGTATTTAACTTTTATTGATTTAGATGTTAAAGGCGATACACAGTTTCCTGATTATAATAAAGTTGCTAATTGGGACGTGAAAGAAGAGCAAGAAAACCTTCCTGATGAAAAGAACAAATCTAGTTATAAATTCGTAACCTTATATAAAGCACGTTAACATTATTGCGTAATTTTTAGTAGGTTGGTATAATATTAAACAGTCTATATAAGAATAAAGTACCATTAAGGGTTTGTCATGTTTAAAGTATCAAAGCTAGTTGTACTTACTGCTATTATCGCTGTAAGTTCGTTTTCGTACACAGCACCTGCAAGTGCTGAAGATCAATTAGCGGTATCTATTTGTGAGTATATTGCTGCAGACGATAAAAACCGATTACGCAGCAAGCTTAAAAGCTCTCGTGTAAAAATTCGTAATATTTATGATGCAGTACAATGTAATGGTAATAATTTATTACGCCATGCTGTTGCTAGCAATGCAGTGGATACTGGTGAGTATATAGTTAAAAACTTATCAAAAAGTGCGTTAACAGATGGTGCTGATATTGCTTGGGCTGAAGGCAATTTTGCCAGCTCACCACTTATTGCAGTAATTAAAGAGCGTGCTGGTCTTTAATTATAAAAGGTTTATACCTCTACCTTTAGTTAGAAATTTATTGGTCTGGGTTTGTTATTTATAGCAAACCCAGGTTTGTTTCATTTAGCTAATTTAATCTCACCCCCCAACAAAATCATTAATAAGTTCACTATTTACCTATCTATTTTATATTCCCAAAGTGTAGAGTCTTCACTTTAAAAGCAGCTTCAAATTTACTTCTTCAAAAGAGGTAACTTTATTCAGCTGGTATCTATTTTGTATCTGCTAGTTTATTTACAAACTTAATCACTAAGGATAGATATGAAAGCTGTAATTCCAGTAGCAGGCTTAGGGACGAGAATGCTCCCTATGACAAAAGCTATTCCAAAAGAAATGCTCCCAATAGTCGATAAACCACTTATTCAATATATTGTCAGTGAATGTGTGTCTGCTGGTATTAAAGATATTGTATTAGTTACACACAGCTCTAAAAATGCAATCGAAAACCATTTTGATACAAGTTACGAGCTAGAAGCCACGCTTGAAAAACGTGTTAAACGTGCTTTATTAGATGAGATTCGCTCTATTTGTCCGCCTGATGTAACTATTATGAGTGTACGCCAAGGTGAAGCTAAAGGGCTTGGACATGCTATTTTATGCGCTAAGCCGATAGTCGGCGATAATGATTTTGTCGTACTCCTGCCAGATGTGATACTTGATGCCTATACTGCGGATCAAGAGACTGAAAACTTAGCGGCCATGATTAAACGCTTTAAAGAAACTCAAGCAAGCCAAATAATGCTTGAGCCGGTAGCTAAAGAAGACGTGAGTAAATATGGTATTGCTGATATAAACGGTGTTGAGTTAATGCCAGGTAAAAGTGCTGCAATTAAAGCAATGGTTGAAAAACCTGATGCTGATTTAGCACCTTCAAATCTTGCTGTTGTAGGGCGATATGTACTGAGTAAGAATATTTGGCCTCTACTCGCAAAAACGTCTGTAGGTGCTGGCGGTGAAATACAACTTACAGATTCTATTGACGCGTTAATGGCACAAGAAACCGTTGAAGCATTTCATATGAGTGGTCGCTCTCACGATTGTGGAGATAAGTTAGGCTACTTAAAAGCAATTGTTGAGTACAGTATGCGGGATAAAAAGTTAGGTAATGACTTTTCTCGCTTTATAAATGATTTGAATTTACCTTAACTACAGAGTAATAAATTTTATGAAAACTATAGAAGCTAAAATAGTTTTCATAAAATGTAGTGAACGCGGTCTACAAACCTTTGCTAGACTACTCTGAGTTACTAAGTTAGTTACACTTTACCTACACTGTAATAGGTTACGTAGTATGATTGTTACTTATTCTGTATTGATCTTTTAAAGGAACCACCATGATTGAGCAAGGCCAAGAATTACCATCGGTTACGTTAACGCAATTAACTGACGACGGTATGCAATCTCTTACAAATAAAGAGTTGTTTGAAGGTAAAAAAGTCGTGTTATTTGCAGTCCCAGGTGCATTTACACCAACGTGTTCAAATGCACATCTACCTGAATTTATTACTCTTGCTGATAAAATTAAAGCAAAAGGTGTTGATGCTATTTACTGTGTATCTGTTAATGACGCATTTGTTATGAAAGCATGGGGCGACTCGCAAAACGCGCAAGAAATTACAATGCTTGCTGATGGCGATGGAAGTTTCACTAAATCGTTAGGGCTTGATAAAGATACCGCTAGTTTTGGTGGTTTACGTTCAACGCGTTACGCTATGATTGTTGAAAATGCAGTAGTAACTGGTTTATTTGTAGAGCAAGACAAAGAGTTTGTTGTAAGCCGTGCAGAATCAGTACTAGAGAAGCTATAACAGTAATAAAGTGTAGGTTCTAGCTTTAATTAATCAGCTACTTACTATTTAAAAACCGATGTTGGAAACAACATCGGTTTTTTATTTACGGCTCAAACTTTAAATTACGGTTGGTATTGTCCGCTAAGTGTTAAACCAGAGAAAGTGCTATAAGCGTTAACGCTCAAGTGCCAAGTACCTGCTTGTGGATTGGTAAATGTACATGTTTCTGCGTTGCCATTTTTATAAGGGCGACAATCGTACGTAGTGGTTGTTGGTTGGCTGCCATATTTTACAAATAAGTCTGCATCGCCACTTCCACCCGACGTTGTTACTGTAAACGTACTCATTCCTGCAGGTACATCTAACGTGTAATGTTTCCACTGACCAGTATTGGCTGTCACATCGCTTATAGTGCCGCCGCCAGCTTGTGGAGTGCCTGTACCGCCACCAGACGATGAACCACCAGTAATATTACCTACCAAGCTCACAGCTGAATACGCAGAGTAGCCGTTAAGCATTACGTGGTAAGTGCCTGCTGTAGGGTTATCAATAGAACACTCTTCGCTATTACCGCCTTTATAAGGGCGACAGTCATAGGTAGTAGTTGTAGGTTTACTGCCCGCACGTACGTATAAATCAGCATCACCAGTACCACCACTCATAGTGAATGTTACGTTAGTTGCACCGCTTGGTACGGTCATAGTGTAAAACGCTTGTGCATTTGCAGCCCCACTTAAACCTGTTTTAGCTTCACCATTAATAAGCTCGCTATCACCGCCTGTAGGCGGAGTAGTGCCGCCACTTGCTGCTGTAACAGCTGCGGCTGCATCAACAATACCCGTACCACAGCTAGTACATGTAGCAGGGAATGAACGGGTTGTTGATTTTAAAATACTTTCTATTTCGTCAGGCGTTGCATCTGGTTTTGCTTGCTTAATAAGTGCCGCAACACCTGCTACGTGAGGCGCAGCCATTGATGTACCTTGCGAATAACCGTAGCTGTCGCTTGAAGGTGTAGACGAACCTGAATTGTAAGTTGATAGAACACCTTCAGAGTCGTTTGCAAAACTTTGCGCGCCACCCGGTGCTGCAACATCAATATTGCTACCGTAGTTTGAGTAATAAGCTCGACCGCCATTACGACCTACTGATGCTACGTTTACTACACCATTACAGTTACCTGGGTTGTAGTTTGCTGAGTTATCGTTATCGTTACCTGCAGCAATAACTACCACAGTGCCGTTACTACGCGCGGTGTTAATTGCATTTTGAGTTGTAGAGCTACATGAACCGCTGCCACCTAAACTCATATTTATTACATCTGCAGGGTTTGAGTTAGCAGGAATGCCTGAAACACTCCCACCAGATGCCCAAATAATACCGTCTGCAATATCAGAGGTTAAACCACCACACTTACCAAGTACACGAACAGGCACTACTTTTGCGTTATAAGCTACGCCTGCAACACCTTCACCGTTATTGGTTACCGCAGCAACTGTGCCGGCTACGTGCGTGCCGTGCCAGCTAGAGTTTTGTGCACCGTTAGTGCCACATTCATTCGCAGCAACTGCATCACCAGGATCACGTGCATCGCTATCGCGACCACCGCCATCGTTAGCTACCGATAGGTTAGAGATCATATCGTAACCCGGTAAAATGTTAGCATTTAAATCGGCATGTGGGCGGTAACCCGTATCTAGTACAGCTACAACTACACCGCTACCCGTTGCGGTATCCCATGCAGTAGGTAAGTTTAAACCACCGGCTTGCTCGTAGTAGTGCCATTGGTCATCAAAGCGTGGATCGTTAGGAGTTGAAAACGGCTTTAACATTTGATCCACTTCAATGTATTCAACATTGCCAGAATCAACCATTTCTTGCATAAACTCTTGGGCCTCTGCCGCACTTAATTTTTTATCAGCACGCATTACGTGGTGGTTATTAAGTGCCATTGCTCGAATATATTTTGCTTTTACTTTGCCTTTTTTAGAAGCGAAGTTTTTAACAAAGCTTTGTGCGCGCTTTTTCATGCTAGACGGGCTTGCGTCAGCAGTTGAAAAGCTCGCCATTTCGTTATTATTTTTATATTTAATAATGAACTGAGTTTCGAAACTGCCTTGGCTTTGTAGTTTAGCCGATGTTTCAGCCATTGAACTTGAAACTGATTGAGCCATGCCAGATGTTGCTGCAAAAAGCGTACTAACTGTAATTGCAATTGCGCATCTTTTAAAAGTTTTACTAGTTGTCATAATTATCCCTAGATTTTTATTTATTATTTCGTGATATAAGATCACGATGCGGGAACAAAAGTAAACGATCTGTTAACTAGGTTAAAATATCAATTTATTATGTACCTCTTTCATTTAGTTATAACCCAGGTTTTTAGCGGTTTACTCATTGTTTAGTATTTGTAATATAAATTAAAAATAAGCATAAAGGGTTGTTTTATTGTGAGGGTAATTATTCCCTACTTATTACTGATGCGTTTTTGTTGTGTTATTACTAATAATTCAAATGCTGCGTTGTTAGCTATTAAACTTTGCTATAATCGAGAAAATTTTTTAATGAGATAAATAAATGACCCAAGTAGATGTAATTGTAATAGGTGCGGGAGCAGCAGGATTAATGTGTGCAGCGCAAGCTGGATACCGTGGCCGAAGCGTTACAGTACTTGATATGGGGAAAAAACCAGGTCGTAAAATTTTAATAAGTGGTGGTGGGCGTTGCAATTTTACAAATGAAAATGCAACCCCGGATAACTACTTATGCACAAACTCTCATTTTGTTAAATCATGCTTAAGTCGTTATACACAGCATGACTTTATTGAGCTGGTGGACAGACATGGCTTGGCGTATCACCATAAAACACTAGGCCAGCTTTTTTGCGATAACAATGCACAAGACATTGTTGATATTTTACTAACAGAATGTGAGTGGGCCGGAGTAAATATAAAGCTACGCAGTGAAGTGATCAGTGTATCAAAAACCGAAACCGGCTATAGCGTTACCACAGAGCAAGAAACCTTAAGCTGTGAGTCGTTAGTTATAGCATCAGGTGGCTTAACCATGCCAAAACTAGGGGCTACACCAATAGGTTATAAAATTGCAGAGCAGTTTGGCTTAAGCGTGTTACCAACTATGGCTGCACTTGTGCCGTTTACTCTGCATCAGCATGATAAAGAGCGTTTTGAAGGGCTTTCGGGAATTAGTATTCCATGTGAAGTTTCAAGCGAAGACGGCACCGTATTTAAAGAAAATATCCTCTTTACTCACCGAGGGTTATCGGGCCCTGCAATATTGCAAATAAGCTCATTTTGGCGAGCAGGGCAGGTTGTCACTATAAACCTGCTACCTGAAATTGATTTAAGGCAACAACTTGCTGATTGGCGTGAAACACAAGCCCAAAAGTCGTTAAAAAACAGCCTTTCGACTATTTTACCTAAACGCTTTATAGAAATACTGCACGAAAGCAAAGCGATACCAGATTGTAATATTAATCAGCTTACACATGCCCAAATAGATGAGTTAGTAAATTACATTCATGCGTGGCAAATTAAACCCAATGGCACAGAAGGTTATAGAACAGCAGAAGTAACATTGGGCGGTGTAGATACCGACGAGTTGAGCTCAAAAACCTTTGAAGCTAAAAAAGCTAAAGGCCTATACTTTATAGGCGAAGTAACTGACGTAACGGGTTGGTTAGGGGGCTACAATTTTCAGTATGCTTGGAGCTGTGGATTTGCTTGTGGGCAGTATGCATAGGCGTTATGTGTAGAGACAATAAAGTTAAGGGGTGAAGCGTTCACCCCAAGGTTACAAACTTTATTATCGCTACAACAGACTAAATTACGGCCATTATTTTTAGCTTCGTATAGTGCTTTATCAGCCCGTTCCAATATATTTAGTACAGTATCACCCGTTTGAATAGGGGCTAAACCTATACTGATAGTAAGAGATATATTTGCAATTGGATGAGTGCCCACATACTCTTTTAGCTCATTGGCTTGTGCCATCGCATCGGTTATGGAGGTGCCTGATAAAATAACAGTAAACTCTACACCTCCCCATCGTGCAATTAGAGAGCTATTTGGCATTTAATTTTTTAGTATATTGGTAAATTCACTTAAAACGCTATTACCTACTAAACGACCATAGATATCGTTAATATTTTTAAAGTTATCTATATCGTAAATAAGTAAGTAGTTAGAGATTTTTGGAATTGTATTTTTAAAAATAGGCTAACACTTAAGAAAAAAACCGCCAAACTGGCGGTTAAAAGGTCTACACAATACTGTAAAAGTTATAACTACATAGTTACTTTAATAGTTCGAGCACATCAAAACAGGCACCCATTGTATGGTAATCAGTTTTACCTATTGGGCTTTTCATCGTGTCTATTTTTTTATTGTCAGCGGTTAAAATTCTAAACCAGGCTCCGTATTTATGATCAACTAAATGCTGCCACGAATACTGCCAAATTTTGTCATACCATTGCTGATATTTTTCATCCCCTGTTGCTTGATAAAGATACGCGGCACAACACAGAGTTTCGGCTTGAACCCAAAAGTATTTATCGTCATCGCAAATAGTTTTATCAGGAGCAAAGCCGTAGCAAATACCGCCGTGTTTTTTATCCCACGCTACATTTATCGAGTTATCAAATAAGGCTTGAGCGCGTTCAATAAGCCATTTTTGTGGCTTATGCTTATTTAAAAACATAAGCAGTTTTGACCACTCTGTTTGATGGCCAGGTTGAAAGCCCCACGGACGAAATAAATTTTTAGGATCGTCTTTGTTGTACTCTAAATCGACCTGCCAATTTATATCGTAATGCTCCCAGATTAATCCGCCCATTAAACTAGCTTGGCGGTTAACCATATTGTCGGCAAGTGTGAGCGCACGGTTTAAAAATATTTCGTCTTTTGTGGCTTCATAGCCGGCAATAAGTGCTTCGCAGGTGTGCATGTTGGCGTTTTGGCCGCGGTATGAATCACATGTTGTGAAGTCACTGTTATGTTGATCTTTATATAAACCGGCTTTTGCATCCCAAAAATGTGTTTCCATTGTTTGAAATGTATCGTTTAGGTATTCGCGCGCCTCAGTAACACCTGCGCGATATGCCCAGCTGTACGCTAAAATAACAAATGCAAAGCCATAGCAATGATTGGTGTTATCAAGCACGGTGGCTTGACCGTTTTCAACTTTTAATAACCAGTTGTAGCCGCCTGTTTGCTCTATAAGGTGATGCTTACGAATAAACTCAATCCCCGATTTAACACGATTAAGATACTTTTCGTCATTAAAGGTTTGATACGCGCGTGCATAGTTAAATACAAAACGAGTAGAGCTTACTAAGTGGCGAGTGTGTTTATCAAATACCTCACCGTTATCAGAAAAGTTTTGGTAAAAACCACCGTGTTCATCGTCAATATTTGGCTCATAAAATGCTAGTGTGTCGCTAATGTGCTGCGTTAAAAATTCACGGCTTTTAAAGTTGTCAGGTGTGTTTTTCATAGTTCGCTCCTAAAATCGTGTAGAGACTTTTGGTTAGGTAGGGATTTAAATGCCCCTTTGTAAGATGCGGCATGGGCACCACATAACGAAGCAAATTCAAAAATAGTTGTTAGTGTTTCGGGCGTGTTGCAAAGCTCGCTAAAAGAGCTGGGTGTTAGGTTTTGTAGGCCTAGTTGATACAGTAATCCACCTACAAACGCATCTCCTGCAGCGGTGGCATCAACCATAGTAACCTTTTTAGGGTGAAGCGTTTGCTTGGCATTTTTTGTATACCAATGCATAGGGTTGCCTGCATCGGTAACTACAAATAGCTCACAGCCGTTATTAAGTGTTTGGGTAATAAACTCATCGCTCGATTGCTCACCCGCTAAGTATTCAAGCTCTTCTTTTGAGGCTTTAATAATTGAGCAGTCTTTTAATAACGGTAAAATATGCTCGCGAGGGTTGGCATCGCTTGGCCATAAATTGAGGCGCAAGTTAATATCAAAGCTCACAATTGAGTTATTTTGTTTTGCAAATTTAACACCGTAAGCGGTGGTGTTTCTGATGTTTTTGTCGGTTAATGTGTTTGAGCAAATATGAAAAATATCGCATTGCTCAAACCATTCGCTACTAAAGTCATCGTTACTAAAGTGCAAATCGGCGGTGTTATCACGGTAAAACTCAAACGTGCGATCGCCATCGTTATCGAGTGATACAAACGCGAGGGCGGTTTTGGCTTGGTTGGTAAAACGCATAAAGTCGGTTTTTACACCTTGCTCTTTTAATGCATTATGTAAAAAGTCGCCAAAGCTATCAGTGCTTAGCATTCCTGCAAAGTAGGCATTACCGCCTAGCTTTGCAATGGCAACGCTTACGTTTGCAGGCGCACCGCCTGCAAATTTGGTAAACGCTTCGTGTTCGTTGCTGTTTTGGCTTAATTTATTTGAAAGTAAATCAACCAGTACTTCACCAAAGCATATTGTGTGTTTCATGATCTTGCCTTAGTTGTTAGTCAAGTAGCCAATGTAATGCTATTGCAGCTGTCCACGAGAAATCTTTACCACCACAGCCTGCACCTGTTTCTGGGTTAAAATATTCGTAGTAGCCTGACTTAACAACTAGGTTGCGCGTATCATCTTGAATTTTTTCGGCGGTTGTTACAAAGCCGGCTTCTTTAAGGCCTATGGCTATCATCCAGTTGATGTGTAGCCAAATAGGGCCGCGCCAGTAGCGTTGTGGCTCGTATTTTTCTTCTTTAGGGTGAGTAGATGCCACACTAAATTGGCTCGACTCAATAAAATCTTCGGTGGCTGTATTAATTATTTTAGTTTGCTCATCGCTTGTTAAACCTGCATATACAGTTAATAGCGCGGCTGATGTTTTAACTTTAGCCAAGCTGTTAGTTAATACATCTCTGCAATAAAAGTACTGGCTTTGTTCACACCATAAAGTGTTTATGGCTTGCTCTGTTATTTGTAAGCGCTGTGCTAAGTAATCAGTGCGAGTATCGTTTAAGCCAAGTTGTTCACCCATTTTGAGTAAATCTTTGGTTGCACGGTGTAAAATAGCAATAATACCTAGGTCATTCATTTTGTACGGACAGGTTTCGTAAATTACTTTGCTGTCAAAGTTGTTACGTTTGAAAAAGTCTACAAGGTATAAAAAGCGGTCGTACTCACTTTTATGTGGACGCTGAGAAGAATCTACATGACTTGTATCACGGCGCGTATATTCCCAATCTACACATGGCACAGCATGAAGAGCATCATCCCATGATGGGCTGTTATCCATGCCCGATTCCCACGGGTGGTAGGTTACTACTAAGCCTGTTTTTTCAGGATCTCGGTCGTTGTACCACCATAAATGATAATCAACTACTTGTGAAAATAACGCTTTAACTTTTTGTTCTGCAAGTGCTTTATCTTTAGCGCTGGCAAGCATTTCTTTCATTACGGTGGCGACTACTGGCGGCTGTGAAATAGACGTACTTTTAATTTTTTTATCCGAACCCCATACGTCAGGACCAGGAAAATAAGTATCAGAATCTTTATGAAACAAGATGTGCGGCACCATGCCATCATCCCATTGGCCTGAAAATAACACATCAATTTCTTGCCATGCGCGGCTTTCGTCTGATTTCATCCAGCCTAGTGCTGTAATGGCTGAATCCCAGTTCCACTGAAACGGGTATAAGCCATGTGTTGGTACTGTATAGCCACCTAAGTCATTTGCTATAAGTGTTTTAGTAGCAAGGTCTGCAAGCGATGAAGCCGTTGCTGAGTCAATTTTACCGCTGTTTATAGTAGTCATATTGGGTGCTCTTTGTGTGTTATTTCCGATTTGGACAATATTAAAGCACTCATTATGGGTTGTAAATGTTTTTTTTCTGTGCTTAAATCCTGTTCGAAGTAACAAAAAACTAACATGTTTACTTGATTATTTCGGCTTTGCTTAGCCACACTCTAAGTAAATACACAGACAACTAGCACAATTGGAGAATACCCGTGAATAAAACAACGATCGCCTCTATTGTATCTTTATGCCTTGCACAGGGCGCTTATGCAGCAGAAGAAGCTGCACCAGATACAGCAAAAAAAGCTAACAACGTTGAGCGTATTATCGTCTCTGGTACCAGTAAAGGGCGTGTTATTTCAGACACTCCACAATCAGTAACATCTATTAGCGAAGACGAGCTGGTAAAGCTGTCTTCAAGTAGCCAAGCGGATGTGCTTCGCTATATTCCGGGTATTAAAGTAGAAGGCGGTGGCGGTGAAGTCGCTACTAACCTACAAGTAAGAGGATTACCTTCATCGGGTCAGTTTCAATTTACGCCGCTGTCTTATGATGGTTCACCTACACTGAGTGTTTTTGGTTTAAACTCATCGGCGTTTGATGTGTATTACCGTAATGATTTGGGTATTGAGCGCGTAGAGTTTGTGCGTGGTGGTGTATCTAATTTATTTGGCCAAGGTTCTGTGGCCGGCATTATTAACTATATTTCTAAAACGGGCAGTGATGATCCGCAAAGTACCGTACAAATGGAGCTTTCTGACCAAGGGCGTACTCGCTTAGATTTTGCAACGAGCGGTCCACTTAACGAAGACGGCTTATATTATGCGCTTTCTGGTTTTTACCGTTACGACGAGGGCCCTTTAGATACAGGCCTTGAGACTAAAGGTACACAGTTGCGTGGTAATATTCGTAAAGAGTTTGATGATGGCTCTGGCTCATTTACTGTTTACGGACAGTACATTGACGATCAAGCTCAGTTTTACTTACCTATTCCACTTGATGGCGACAGCCGCGAGCGCTTAATTGGTAACGATGGTCGTGAAGTCGAATCACTGCAAACGGCGCAAGTATCTAACTTAACGTACGATACAGCAAATGGTCGTTATGAATCGCCAATCAGCGATGGTGTAGTTACTAAAGGTGGTTCTATTTCAGTGGTGTTTGAAAAAGAACTCGCTAACGATTTTGCCATTAATATGCGCAGTAAATACGCTAAATACCAACACGAATTTAATTTATTTTTAGACGGCGACGGTATTATTAATGTACCTGAAAGCCAAGACGACTTTTTAGCTAACAGAGGGCTAGGTGATGCAAGCGGTGCTGAGTTTTCTTATGTTAATTCAGGTGTCGCACTTGCAAGTGATGACTTACTATTTGCTAACCGTATTTTAGACCGCGACCGCCCAGCTGAAGATTTTTCTGCAGAGTTTAATATCATCAAAAGTATTTTTGTAGGTGATTTTAGCCATGATATTACAGTCGGTACATTTTTCTCTCACAGTGAAGCCGACGACGACAACGTTATTACAACTTACTTAGGTGAGTTTAATAACAATCCTCGCTTAATCGACTTAACGTATACAGATGTTAATGGCGACGAGGTTCAGTACACTCAAAATGGTATTAGTGGCCCAGGTATTTCTTATACTAACCAAACCATTAGCGCTACCCGCCGAGCATTGTACGTAGCGGATCAAATGGAAAGTGACGACTGGATTTTTGACTTTGGTGTTCGCTACGAAGAAATTGAAGGAAAAATTAGTCGCGAAGGCAGCCAAGTAGTTCAGATTTCAGATGATCCAACGCTTGCACCTAACTTACAAGTTAACACTACGGGCAGTGGTGTAATGACTTACGGCGAAGTCGACACGTCTGAATTTGCTGTATCAGGGGCGGCGTTATATCGCTTAACTGATAATTTAAATGTATATGCCAATGCATCTCGCGGGTTTTTCTTCCCAGAAATTAGAGGTATTCAGTTTAATGATTTAGGCGAGCCTGCCAGCTACGAAGCCGAAATTGTTGAGCAAGGCGAGCTGGGTGTTAAGTTTTTTGATAACGACTTTAGCGGTAGCATTGCGTTATTTAGAACTGACTTAAAAGATAGACGCAGCGTAGACTTTGTAAATGATGGTAATGGGGGGGTATTAGAGCTGCCAGTTATGCAATCAACTAAAGCAACGGGTGTTGAGCTTACCGGTCGTTACGATATTACCGATGAGTGGGCTGTTGATGCCAATATGACCTATACCGATCACGAATTTACTGAATTTGACTCAGACCCTTCTATTATTGGTAACGAATTACGTCGTAAACCAAAAATATTATTTAACTCATCTATTAGCTACACCGCAGATAACTGGGATGCATCGATTTACCATAACTTTACCGGTAAAAACTATGCTAACGACTCAAACTCGGTAGAACTTGATTCATTCCACTTATTTAGATTTGATGCAGGCTATAACTGGCAAGTTGCACCAGAGCAAACAGTACGCTTAAGCGTTGGGGTATTTAACCTGTTTGATTCTGACGGTGTTACTGAAGGTTCACCTCGTCTAGGTAATAGCCAAACGGCAGATAACCCATACTTTGTCGGTCGCCCAATTCTCCCACGACGCGTTACTTTAAGAGTTAAATACGACTTTTAAATAAATGCTTTATGCCTATTAACTCACTTTGGGGTTAATAGGCTTTTTGCATTGTGATGCATTTTTCAGCTAAGTTAGCTACAGGTTTATCTTTTTGACTAGGCTCGTTTATTCAAAAAGATAAGGGCAGGTAGCCATTTGGTATTTTATTTTTGAAAAGGCGCAGTGTTTTCATATTGTGAATACGCGAATTAATTATGAATATATTAGATTTTTCAATAGTTGCTCTTTATCTTGGTGCCTTATTGGTAATGGGATTTATGCTACGCGAACAAACCAATAAAAATGATTACTTTTTAGGGGGTAAAAGCTTAGGTTGGAAACCTTTAGCTTTGTCGGTAATGGCCACTCAGCTTTCGGCTATTAGCTTTATTTCGGCTCCTGCATTTGTTGGTTTGCGTGAAGGTGGTGGTATGCAATGGCTCTCGTATGAGCTGGGTGTTCCGCTGGCGATGATTTTAATTTTAGCGACTATTTTACCCAAGCTTTATAAAAGCGGCATTGTCAGTATTTACGACTATCTAGAAATGCGCTTTGGGCGCTCAACCCGTGTACTTATTAGTGTGGTTTTTCAATTTAGCCGTGCGTTTGCGACCGGCATTATGATTTACGCGGTATCGCTTATTTTACAAGGCACCATGGGAATAGAAGCATGGCAAGCTATTGTACTAACGGGCGTTATAACCGTTTTATATTCACTGCAAGGCGGGATGAAAGCCGTAGTGTACGGTGATGCGATTCAAATGATCATCATTGTATTGGGTACTATTGCTTGTATTGGGTTTGGACTATATCACTTGGGTGGGGTTGATACCTTTATTGCCAATGTTGATTCGAGCCGATTAGAAGCGATTAAGTTTGATTCATTTGGTTTTAGTGGTGATGGCTTTGGCTTTTTACCGATGATTTTTGGTGGTGTGGTACTTTACGCTTCTTACTATGGGTGTGACCAAACGCAAGCGCAACGTGCGCTCAGTGCAAAAGATCCTAAAAACCTACGCTACATGATTTTAGCAAATGGTGTAGTGCGCTTTCCTATTACTATTTTATATTGCGTGTCGGGTTTAATTGTTGGCACTCTGGCAATGAGTAACCCTGAATTTTTAGCAAAAATTCCAGCAGATAACCCTGATTGGATGATGCCTATATTTATTTTAGATTACCTACCGCATGGCTTAATTGGTTTATTGGTTGTCGCTATTTTGTCGGCAGCGATGTCGTCACTTAGCTCTGCAATTAATTCACTTTCGGCGGTAAGTATTGAAGATTACAGCCGTATATCTAATAAAGAGCTAGACCAACCATCTTACTTAAAGTTAGCTAAATACTTAGGTTTAGCATGGGGCGCAATTACCTTAGTACTATCACTTTTTGCCGGTGACATAGCGCCGACCATTATTGAAGCTATTAACAAAGTCGGCTCGTTATTTTATGGCCCAATACTGGCAGTATTTTTAGTTGCTGTACTAAGTAAACGCAGTGCTGCATTGCATGCCAATATTGGCTTAATTAGTGGTGTATTAATTAACTTGTTGGTGTCGGTATTTGCGCCTGATATTTTCTGGTTTTGGTGGAATTTTATCGGTTTTGTAAGCGCTGCTGTGATTATTTATGTTACGAGTCGTTTAATTCCAAGAGAGGTAAACGAAGTAACAAAAGTACAAAATGCCGAGACAGTATCAAACTCAATTTTAACTGGCAAAGATATCGTTATGCTACTTAGCATGTTTATTGTGATGATATTAATTTGTTTAGCTATTCCTTCAATTTTTTCGTGAGCTGTGACTAATGGATTCTAAAAAGTCGTTTTTAATTGATTTATTTACCACTGCGGTAAATGCCTGTAAACCAAGTGCTTGCATGAGTAAGTATTTAGAAAATATAGATGCAAGCAAAGGTTTGTGTGTAGTGGGGGCGGGTAAAGCCGCCGCTGAAATGGCCGCCGAAGTTAATCGCTTTTATGGTGATAAATGTTTTGGCGCAGTGGTAACGCGTTATGGCTACGAAAGTAGCGGTGATACTGGGCGAATTAAAGTGCTTAGTGCAAACCACCCAACACCAGACGATAACAGCTTAGCTGCTGGCAAGGAGTTATTGGAGCTTGTAAGAAATAATCCGGCTGATATTCCTATTTTGTTTATTATTTCGGGGGGCGGTTCGTCGTTGATGTGCCTACCTGTTGATGATGTGCCTTTTTCACAAAAGCAAAAGCTTAATCAGTTTTTACTTCGAAGTGGTGCAAGCGTTGATGAAATAAATGTAGTGCGTAAGCAGTTGTCACTTGTTAAAGGCGGTAAGTTAGCGCAGGCCGCTAAGTCGGATTACGTTACGCTCATTATTTCAGATGTAGTAGGGGACAAACCAAGTGATATAGCATCAGGCCCTACCATTAGCGATGGCAGTACTAAAGCCGATGCACTGGCTGTTTTACAAAAGTACAATTGGCCGGTAATTGCAGAGGTTGAAGCGCATTTATTAAAACCAGAGCAAGAACGAGTTGCTGATACCGTGGGTGAGTACTTTATTGTTGCAAATGCACAGCATGCTATTGATAGCGCTATAAGTGTTGCACAACATCAAGGTTGGGAAACCCAGGTACTAGGGTATGATATTCAAGGCGAGGCTAAAGAAGTTGCAAAGCAACATGCGGCTATCGCTCTTGAGCAAAAATCCCAAGGCAAGCGCGTTATGTTGTTCTCAGGTGGCGAGCTTACAGTAACCGT
The DNA here is from genome assembly GCF_000238395.3 of Pseudoalteromonas arctica A 37-1-2. Lineage (GTDB taxonomy): Bacteria > Pseudomonadota > Gammaproteobacteria > Enterobacterales > Alteromonadaceae > Pseudoalteromonas > Pseudoalteromonas arctica. The sequence continues at coordinate 3,381,734 of NZ_CP011025.1, read as the reverse complement.
TGCTGATGTTTATGGCGATGGCGGGCCCAATCAAGAATACTTAATGGCGTTGGCTGAGGCACTTAATGGCGAAGCGGGTATTTACGCACTTGCTTGTGATACAGATGGTGTAGATGGTAGTAAAGATGTAGCGGGTGCTTACATAAATAGCACAACGGTTATACGGGCACAAAGCGCAGGAGAGAGCCTTCAAGCGCAATTAGAAGGGCATAATAGCCATCAGTTTTTTAAAGCAATTGATGATTTAATTATTACTGGGCCAACTAACACAAATGTGAACGATTTTAGAGTGATAGTGATTGAGTAGGCGCAGTTTGCCCACTTGTTCTTTATAATGGTTTCACGTAATCTTGTGCTCCAATTTTGTTAGGGTTAATACCTATGTTTTCGTTAAACAACAGTAACTTATTACGCTCTGGTTTTGAGCTTGGAAAAGGCGAAAAGCTATTTCAAGATATTGAGCGCGATATTATAAAAGTGGTGTTTTGGGAAAAGTGCGTAACTCAAAGTCATATTGTGAGCGCAACTCGTATTCCACAGCAAACTGTGTCGCGTTTACTTAAGTCGTTAACCCAGCACGGTGTAATTGTACAAAGCGATACGCTTATTCCTAATAAAAAAGGTAAGCCGGGGTTTGGCATTGCCCTTAACCCCGATTACGGATTTACCTTTGGCTTAGCTATTTTACTTGATGCTATTTCGCTTGCTGTAATGGATTTTACGGGAAAGGTGGTTTACACCCATATGCAGCTAATGTCGGATATGAGCATTAATAATGTGCTTAAATGTGCACAAAAGCTGGTGGAAGAAATAAGCGCTGAGCGTGACATTCCAAGTGAAAAAGTACTGGGAATGGGCGTGGGTATCTCTGGCTTTTTTAGCTCAATGGATGGGAAAATGAATACCCACCATATGCTAGAAGAGTGGTCGCAGGTTGATATTATCGATATTGTGTCGCAGCATTTTCAGCTCCCAACTTGGGTTGTTAACGATGCTACAGGCGCAGCCGCAGGTGAAGGTGTTGCTGGTATTGGTCGTGAATATAAAAACTTTGTTTATATGTTTGTGTCGGCCGCATTTGGTGGTGGTATTGTAAATAATGGCGACGTACTGCGCGGTACATACGGAAACGCAGGTGAGCTTGGCGACATGCTACCGCCTAAATTATATGCCCACCCTAATCTTGAATTACTAAAACGTATTTTGAAAAAAAATGGCGTAGCGGTTACTTCTATTTACGACCTGCATGACAACTTTGACCCCGATTGGCCTGGCGTTGAAGAGTGGTTGTTTAAAGTTCAAGACTCATTTGATTTAGTGGCAACCTGTTGCTCTGCATTATTAGATGCTGAGGCGATTATTATTGGTGGCCATATTCCAAAAGAGTTGGCTGAAAAAGTTATTGCACGAACTGAGGTTTATGCACAATTTAGACGTGGCGCTAAACGCCCTATGCCAAAGCTGGTGGTATCTAATATTGATAATTTTCCGGTATCAATTGGCGCAGCCACATTGCCATTTAGAGAGTTGTGTTTGTAGGGTAAAAAATACACATTTTAAAAACAAAAAAGCCGATATTGTTTTATGTAATATCGGCTTTTTTTGTGTGGGTTATTTACTCTTCAACGAATGCCTCGCCTTGTGTCATCCACTTTGCAGCTGGTTTGCCTTTTAAGTAATGATCAAAGTACTGCATCATACGTACTGAAAAATCGACCTGATTAGGAAACTTTTTCAAGTGGTGTGGTTCACCTTCGTATTGTAAAAATGTAGCATCTTTTCCTGCACGGCGCAGAGCTAAGTAGTACTGCACGCTCTCATGCCAAGGTACTGCATCGTCTTTGTCGCCAGACATTATTAAGATAGGCGTATTAACTTTGTCTGCAAAAAATACTGGTGAGTTTTCTATATAAAGTTCTGGTGCTTCAAATAAGTTTTTGCCAATACGGCTTTGTCCTGTTTCGTATTGAAATTGACGAGCAAGGCCCGATTTTAAACGTATGCCACTGTAAGCACTGGTCATGTTTGATACTGGCGCGCCAGATACAACCGCTTTAAACATATCTGTTTGGGTTATCATAAACGCACTTTGATAACCTGCCCAAGAGTGACCTTGTAAGCCTATTTTATCTGGGTCGGCTATGCCTAAATCTATTAATTTTTGGGTGGCGTTTATCATGGTTTGCGTTGACGATTTACCCGGGTGACCTATTTCAAAACGAATATCAGGTAAAAATACCGCATAACCGTTTGAGGTAAACATAGGGAAGTTAGGGCGATGGTTTAATTCCATTTTTGGAAAATCAAACATGCGCTGACTCATGTAACGATAAAAATACACAACCACAGGTACTTTATCGCCTTTTTTATAGCCCGCTGGTTTTATTAATACACCTTGTAAATCTTCACCGTCAAAGCCTTTATAGCTTATTAGTTCTGGCTTTTCGCCCCAGGCAAAATTACTAATTTGTGGGTTTAGGGTGGTTACTTGTTTTGGTGCGCTAAAGCTAAAATCAGTTTGGTAGTAATCAGGAAATTGGCTATAAGTTTGCGAGGTGAACAAGTACTTGTCAGCCTTTTTGGCTTTTTTAACCATATCAAAGCGTTTATTACCGCTAAGCACGTTAGTTATTGTGTTAGTGGCTAAGTCGAGCTTTGCAACTTCGCTTTGTTTAGTTTGTAAGTTAATAGCAGAGACAAGTAATGTATCGCCTTTTTTAAAGCCCACTTGGGTTTTCTCAAGCTTAATAACACGGTACTGCGTATTGCTTTGCTTACCATTAGTTAGGCGTTTAGCTTGCTGCGTTTTTACGTCAAATGCCCAAATATCGTATTTACTATAAGCAAGCACTTGGCTGCTATCGGTCATCCAACCAGCAAAACCATAACCAGGTTGGGTAGAAGGGTAGTCGTGTTTATCATCAGCAAAGGTTGCCTGAATCGCTTTTGTAAGCGGTGTTACTTTATTATTTTTTAAATCTTTTAACTGTATTTGGCTATCGCTAAAGTAAGCCGCAAACTCTCCATTAGGTGCAAGGTTCGGTTTAAACGGGTAGTTACTAATAATGGGAGTTTGTTTACCGGTGTTTATATTTACTGCAAAGTAATCAGCAAAAAAACCGCCGTACATTATTTTTTCTAAGTAGGGGATGTTAGATGAGCCAAGTAAAGAGGCATCTCGCTGAGGGTTTAGTGCAACCTCAGGCATGTTTGGTGTACTTAGCTGTACCACTTTTTGCGAGTTAACGTGATATACCGCGCTGTAATGGCGGTTTTTATTAACTTCGTTCCATTGTTGTTCTTCACGCGGCTTTATTTGCGCATCGTTGTTGTGCCATACATCTAAACCTTTATGTTCGCGTATAGTGTCAAAATCGTACAATGAGGCTTCGTCGGTATATTCTTTGGCTTTTACTTTAGCTGCTAATTTTGGATGGTTTTCAAAATATAAGCGCTCGCCATTTTCTGACCATTTAAGGGATGCTGTTTTACCTAAAACCCAGGTTTTATTAGGTGAATCTATAGTTGAGAGCTTCTCGTTTTTATATAGCTGTAAAGTGTAGCTTCGACGGCGGGTGTCATCATTTACATAGTTACCCAATGTAAACGCTGCAATATTGTCAGTTGGGTGCCACGCTATTTTATTTGCGATTACGCCCGGTTCATCAATTAATACGCTGCTATTAAAGTCACTGAGCTCAATTAACGCTATTTGGTTGTTATTACCATCGCTGTAACTTTGACTCACTAATAGCTGGCTGTTAGCTGAGTTAATAGCGTAGCTAAATACGTTTTCTATTGTATGGGAGCGTTTATCAGATAAATTTACGATAACAAGCGCATAGCTCTTATCTTTTTTATCGGGCGTGATAGCGTTGTCTTCTTCGTTTTTAGTGCTATCGGTTTTATCTTCTACTTTTGCGTCATCGTCTTTTTTATTTAAACGATAAGCAAGCCACATACCGTCATCAGATAACGTGTAATCTTTTACATCAGCAAAGCTTTGTTGGGCACCTGATTGTGTGTTTACGAGTACCAGATTGTTTTTAAGTGTGTCTTTTTTTTTGGTTGTTTCTTTTTCAAGTAAGGTAGGTACTTGTGTAAAAGCGACCCAGTTAGCGGCTTTATTAATATGAGGCTTAGTGCCGCGTTCTACTTCTGCGATGAGTGTATTGCTTTGTAGTGAGTAAACTTGACCAGTTGCATTTCCACGATACGGCGTTGCACTAAAAGTGAGTACTTGACCATTGTCAGATAGTTGCGTGCTTTTAGCTGATTTAAAACTAAAAACGTCTTTAAATTGTAGCGATTCTTTGGCGTGTATGCCGGTGCTAGTTAAGCTGGCAACGAGTGCCGTGCTTAATAAGGTGAGTTTTGTTTTCATTATTGATTCTCGTATTATGACATTGTTTCATTGTAACGAGTTTGGTTCATAATTCGAGCGGATCAGTTAAATGGCAGCTACATACGACAAAACGACCCGTAGGTCGTTTTTTGGTATTTAATTTATTAATTTAGCAGTAATTACAGCCAAATTTTTTGTAGCTCAAGCCATTGTTTTTCAAATTGAACACTTGGCTTTGCTTTAAAGTCGCTACGTACAAACTGATTCATTTTGCCCTCAACGTAGGCAAGTAAAAAGTTTGCAAGTGTAAGCTCATCACTTTGGAAGTTTTTACCTTCACGTAATTTACGCTCACGAAGTACTTGTTTAAACTGAGTTTCTAGTTTTTCAAACAGACTTTGTACCCGCTCGCGTAAACGTTCCTGCTCACCTTGTAATGCGTCGCCAGTTAAAATACGAGTAATGCCTGGGTTTTTTTCAGCAAAGGTTAGAAGTAATAATAGAATGTTATAAATGCGCGTTTGGCTTTCTTTTTCGTTTTCAATAATAATATTTATACGAGATAAAAGGGTATCTTCAATAAACTCAATTAAGCCCTCAAACATACGCGCTTTGCTCGGAAAATGACGGTATAGGGCGGCTTCAGACACACCCACCTCAGCAGCTAGTTTTGCTGTGGTGATACGTTGTCCTAAATTAGTTTCTAACATTTGTGCGAGTGCTTGCAGTATTTGCTCTTTGCGATTACTTCTTTTTGTCGCAGGCATGAACATTCCTTTTTATTAGTTATTCTTAGTGGCGCAGTTAAGAACCCTAGTCATTTTTTGTTCAAATGATTGGCGTATGTTAATGTTTTATTCAGTTTGTTTCCAGCCTTTTTATAGATGTTTAGCCAGCTGTTCGATCACCTTGCGAGCTATTTCTATTTTACTTGTAGTTGGTAATTCTAGTTGTTCGTTATGCCAGTACAGTGTTAAGGCATTATGATCGGAATTAAACCCTAAGCCACTTTTTGATACGTCATTAGCGCAAATCATATCTAGATTTTTATTCTTTAGTTTACCTTTAGCATAGCTTTCTACATTTTGAGTTTCGGCGGCAAACCCCACAGTATAAGGACGGTTTTGTTTAAGGTTGGCAATAGCTGCAATTACGTCAGGGTTTTTAGTTAAAGTAAGGGTGAGTTCGTCGCCTTGCTTTTTCATTTTTTGAGTCGCAATGTTTGCAGCTCGATAATCTGCTACAGCAGCGCAGCCAATAAATGCATCTGATTGTGGTGCATAGGTAAGTGACTCAGTTAATAGCTCCTCAGCGCTTTCTATATTGATAAGGTTTACGCCAGTAGGGGCTTTTATAGTGACCGGACCCGAAATTAAATTAACCTTAGCACCGAGTTGCAAAGCGGCTTCTGCCAGTGCATAACCCATTTTTCCAGAGCTGTGATTTGATATAAAACGAACCGGATCGAGAGGCTCACGCGTTGGGCCTGCTGTTATTGTAATTGTTTTTCCTGAAAGTAATTGCGGTTGCTCTTTTGCTGTACATAGCGCAACTAGCTCATGTGGCTCTAACATGCGTCCAGCGCCGATATCGCCACAGGCTTGCTCACCTTTACCTGGGCCCCAAATAAGTACGTTACGTGCCTTTAATGTGGCTAAATTAGCTTGTGTTGCTGCGTGTGCATACATTTGCTGGTTCATGGCTGGTGCAACTGCGACTTTTGCAGGCGTTGCTAGCAGTAACGTCGTTAGTAGGTCGTCAGCAATGCCGGCTGCCATTTTAGCAATAATATTACACGTCGCTGGAGCAACTAAAATTAAGTCAGCCCATTTTGCAAATTCAATATGCCCCATTGAAGCTTCAGCAGAAGGGTCTAGTAATGAGTCAGAGACTGTTTCTCCACTAACGGCTTGCATGGTCAGTGGTGTAATAAAGTGTTTAGCTGATTCAGTCATAACTACTTTTACTTCACAACCAGAGTCTTTTAATCGCCTAACGAGTTCTGCACATTTATAAGCTGCAATACCGCCGGTAATACCTAGTACAATTTTTTTGTTTGTTAAGTTAGTCATGGATGTTCATCAGTTTTTATTAAATATTGGGCTTAAAATAACAAATCTTTACCCATACAGCGAAGTTTTTTAATTCGAAATAACAGGCTAAATTTCAAATTTGCATTACATTTATAAGACACTTTCGCCTCTCAAGGATGAATAATGCAACTTACTTCACTACCAAACTCACTTCGACCTCGTGAAAAGCTCATAGCAAAGGGAGCTAAGGCGCTGACTGACGCAGAGCTTCTTGCCATATTTTTACGAACAGGGTTACCGGGAATGAATGTAATTGAGTTGGCTCAGCATTTATTAAACGAGAATAAAACACTTCATAATTTGTTTAATGCCAGCATTGAGGAGTTTTGCTCTCAAAAGGGGTTAGGGACCGCTAAGTATGTTCAGTTACAAGCTGTGTTAGAGCTAAGCCAACGTTATATGCAGGAGCGTTGCCAACGAGGCGCCGTGTTTAATTCGCCAAACTCAGTTTACGATTACCTAACAATTCAAATGCGAGGTTTGCAACAAGAAGTATTTATGGTGTTATATCTGGATAGCCAAAATAGATTAGTAAAAGATGAAATACTTTTTTATGGCACAATTAATTCTGCCAGCGTTTATCCGCGTGAAGTGGTAAAGGCTGCCCTTAAAAATAATGCAGCCGCTGTTATTTTTGCGCATAATCATCCAAGTGGTATTGCAGAACCGAGCCAAGCAGACAAACTTATTACTAATAAATTGCAGCAAGCACTGCAATTGGTCGACATAAGTGTGCTCGATCACATCATTGTTGGTGGAGAAACGTGTGTTTCGTTTGCCGAGCGAGGCCTGATTTAGCTTTGTTAGATACAGAAGTGTGTTAAAAATGAGCTGTTTAACGTGTTTTGGCAAATTAGTTTAATTTAAATGCAGTTTTTACTTTCCCTAAGGGCATTCGATCTTTATAATTAGCCGCTATCAAATTTACATATATGAGCTGATTGGATAGATCAGTGTTTGATCTTTGCCTGTAAAAGCTGTATAAAGAGCGCCCTTCGATTTATCTCTAGGGCGGAAATACACGGCCTTAGATTAAATTAAGCTCGAGCGAAGTTATTGGAGATATATAGACATGTCTAAAGTATGTCAAGTTACAGGTAAGCGTCCTGCGGTTGGTAATCACCGTTCACACGCGAGAAACGCGACTAGACGTCGTTTCCTACCTAACCTACAAACACACCGTTTTTGGGTTGAAAGTGAAAAACGTTTTGTAACATTACGCACTACTACTAAAGGTATGCGTATTATCGATAAAAAAGGCATCGACACGGTTCTTACAGAAATCCGTGCTCGCGGCGTTAAAGTTTAAGGATCTGAATCATGCGCGATAAAATCCGTTTAGTTTCAACTGCCGGTACTGGTTTTTTCTACACTACTGACAAAAACAAACGTAACATGCCTGAGAAGATGGAAATCAAAAAGTTTGATCCAAAGATTCGTAAACATGTTCTTTTTAAAGAAGCTAAAATTAAGTAATTTTAGTTCTTTTAGAATTTAAAAACCCAGCTTAGGCTGGGTTTTTTGTTTTTAAAAATATGATTAGTGAATTGATATAAAAAAACCTCGTTGGCATAACCAACAAGGCTTTTAAATCAATAAACGTTATACCAATAGCATTAAATTAGTGAGTTATTTAATGCGATAAAATAATCATGTTTTTAATGAAATTGGTATCATTAGATTTTTGTGAATGCATCTTGTAGTGGTGGTACTACTTGCTTTTTACGGCTCAGTACACCATCTAACCATACTTTATCATTTTCTGGTTTTACACCGTAAGCCTGCTCAACTAAGTTTGCATCGTCAGATACAATTAGCATTTCTGAGCCTTCTTTCATTATATCGGTAAGCAGTAAAAATACAGAGTGGCGATTACCCTCAACTTTTAGCTTAGCAATATCGGCTGCAAGGTCTGCTTTAATATCGTCAAAAACAGCAAGGTCGATTACTTCTAGTTGGCCAATGCCTACTAGGTTACCGTTCATGTTGAAATCTTTAAAGTCACGCATTACTAAATCACGTGCTGGTGTGTCTTCTACCGCAGATTTAACGCGAAACATATCCATACCCAGTTCTTTAAAGTCATCGATACCTGCAATTTCAGCTAACGCTTCAACACATTTAATATCGGCAGTGGTACATGTTGGTGATTTAAATATGACTGTGTCGCTTAAAATTGCACACATCATAATACCCGCGATGTCTTTAGGGATTTCTACGCTGTAGAAGTCGTACATCATTTTAATAATGGTGTTTGAACAACCAACAGGACGAATCCAACATTCAAGCGGGGTCGATGATGTTAAGTCACCTAATTTGTGGTGATCTACCACGCCAACAACGCGAGCTTGGTCGATATCATCGGGTGCTTGTGTTTTTTCTGTGTGATCTACAATATACACATCTTCACCCGCGTAGCTTAATTTAAGCTCTGGTGCTTCGAAGCCAAATTTATCAAGGATAAATTGAGTTTCAGGTGAAATTTCACCAAGACGAGTTGGAATTGCAGGCTCATCGATTTGGTTTTTTAAATAAGCCAGTGCAATTGCACCACAAATAGAATCTGAATCTGGGATTTTATGGCCCACTACATACATAGACATTGACGGAACTCCTTTAAATTTGCCGATATTCTAACAAAGTCTGCGGCCTTTAACATATAGACAGCGCAATTAAGTTTTAGTTACACTTTAAAATCTTGAATTTACTAGGTGTATTAATATGCGACTGGGCCGTAAAGGTTGGAACAACGTTATAATATTTTCGATGTTGATTATGATCTTCTTCTTAAATGGCTGGCATAAGCAACTTTTGGGAGGGGAGGATAAACCAACATTACAAGCCGTACTCCCCCAGCAAAGTTTTGTACTGACACTGCAATTTGTTGATCAAAAAATTGAGCGAATAGGAACAAGCTGGCGTACAACCCCACTACAAAAAGACATACCGCTTGTGTGGCAAGCATCTGAGCAGCAACTTAGTGATTTAATTAACCAATGGCAAAGCGCGCAGTTAATGGGCGTTAACGAATCTGTTGTTTTTAATCCTAATGCGCCTTTATATGTTGCTACATTTGAGTTGGCTGGCGAGAGTTTACCTTGGGTTTATTTGCTTTATAAAGGCGATGGGCAATATTACTTACTCGAAAAGAGTAGCCAACGAATACTCGCACTCGATTTAAAAACTGCACAGCAGTTATTTCCTAGTTTTGATTTTTCACAAAGTGAGTCTAATTAATGCCTGAATTACCAGAGGTAGAAGTGAGCCGAATGGGCATCACTCCCCACGTACAAAACCAAGTTGTTACAAAGGTAAATATTTACAATGCCAGTATGCGCTGGCCAGTGCCAGATGACGTGTATCAACTTGAAGGGCTAATTGTTACTAGTATTGAACGACGAGCTAAATACTTACTTTTGCACTGTGAGCTTGGGAGCACTATTTTACATTTGGGTATGTCAGGTAATTTACGTGTTGTAGATAAAAGTGAGCCGCTTAAAAAGCATGACCACGTAGAGTTTATTTTTGGCAACGGTAAAGCACTGCGCTTAAACGATCCTCGTCGCTTTGGTTGCTGCTTATGGCAAGAGCCAGGTGAAGTGCATAAGCTACTCTCTAAGCTAGGCCCTGAGCCGCTTACCGATGATTTTTTTGCTAAACGCGTGTACGAACAATCGCGCAATAAAAAAGTACCCGTAAAGCAATTTATTATGGATAACGCAGTGGTGGTTGGTGTTGGTAATATTTACGCGAATGAATCGTTATTTAAAGCGGGTATACATCCAAAGCGAGAAGCGGGAAAAGTATCGCTCAAACGTTATCAAGCACTTATCCCTATTATAAAAGACACGCTTGCTGCGGCCATTATGCAAGGTGGTACAACGCTTAAAGACTTTGCACAAAGTGATGGTAAGCCCGGGTATTTTGCTCAAGAGTTATTAGTATATGGGCGCAAAGGCAAGCCATGTATGACGTGTGAAAACGAATTAGAAGAAATTAGATTGGGGCAGCGCAGTACTATTTTTTGCTCAAATTGCCAAAAGTAGTTATCTAGTTATTTGAGTATTCAGTTATTTTAATTTTATCGATTCTAAATTTAATGATATTTAAGGGCCAGCTTTAAAAGCGGGCCCTTTATTTTAAAGCTCGAACGGTGCTACACCGACCGCTTTCATTTTATATCCTACCTGCGCTATTTCGCCCGACCATGTTTCAGTACTTATTATTCCAGTTACAACAATTGCGTCGTATAGGCTATCTATTGGTACTCCACCTTTAATTGTTACATGGACTATTTGATTTGGCGGTGGTGGTGGTACGTGTATACAGGCGCCAAAATAAGGAACGAGTAAAAACTCGGTAATTACTTCGCTATCGCCCTCAAGTGGCACAACAAAACCAGGCAAACTCACCGATTGGCCATCAAGTGCCTTTACCACTGGAGCATCTAAATCGGGTTGCACCCAGTTTTGATCACTACCTTCGTGATTAGCTTGTGCTTGAGTGTCTATTTGCACGTGGTTTTTAGGGATTAAGTCTTCCCAAAAAATTTCTTTTGGTGGATTAGCATAACTCGCTACGCTTATAAATAATAAGCCAATAGCAGCAATGTACTGAAAAGCTGTTTTAAAAAATGTCATAAAATACCTAAAAATTATGCTTTTATACTCATACCATCGCTGAGTGAATAAAAATAAGCGCGAGTAGCGGGTATTAAGCCAATAATAAAACCGGCTGCCATAATAACGCCGATTAAGCCCAGTTCATAGTAAGAGAGTATTGTGATATTTACGCTTATACCGGCATGGCTTTGTAAGTAACCGCTGGCTGAAAAAATAACTAAATAGTAAAGCACACTACCTACTAGGCAACCAAGTAAAGTGGTCAGTAGTGACTCAATACTTATAAGTGTAAATAAATGCCAAGGGCGAGCGCCTACCGAACGTAATATAGCAAGTTCGCGACGACGCTGACTCAGGTTTGCGAGCAATGTCGTTAGCATGCCAAGTAGGCTAATTAACACGACAACAGCTGAGAATAGCAAAAGTATTTTTTCTACTATGGCGAGCATTTCCCATAACTCTTTAAGTGTTACGGTTGGCATAATCCCAAGCAAGGCTTCTGGCTTATATTGATTTATATTACGCCTAATTTGTAGCGTGTATAAAGGCGATTTGAATCCCATTAAAAATGCCGTAATTTGTTTTGGATGCCCAACTAGGTTGTTATGTTCGTCATGCTCATGCTCATGCTCATGCTCAAGGCTCGCTTTACCGCCGTGAATTAAATCGATTGCAGCCAAAGGAATATGCAGCGTTTTATCAACAGGCGTGCCTGTTGGGTTTAAAATGCCGACGACTTTAAATGGGTTATCGTCATGATGATGAAAACTCGTGTTCCCCATGCCGTGCGATATAACAATAGAGTCGTTAAGTTTGTAGCCTAGTTTATTTGCAACTTCGCTACCTAGCACCACTTCGTTAATTGCGGCAAAAGGGTGGCCTTTGTTAAAGGTTAAATTTTGTTTTTTTGCAAAGCGATAATGGCTAAAGTAATCAAGTGTTGTGCCTAGTACCGCTTGGCCTTTATGGCTGTCGCCTAGGCTTATAGGTATGCTCCATTTTACGCCTCGCTGACTTGTTATGTATTCATAACTTTTCCAACTTACGCCGTTATTAGTATGGCCAATTCTAAATACTGACGAAAGTAGCAACTGTATATCGCCGGTACGCGCACCAACAATTAAATCAGTGCCCGAAATAGTATTACTAAAACTACTTTTAGCATCAATTCGTACACCTTCAATACTCAAAAGTAGCATTACACTAATTGCGATAGTAAATAATGTAAGCAGTACACTTGCGCGGCGATTTAATAAGCTTTTGTAAGCAAGTTTAGTGATGATCATACCTGCTCCTGCAAATTTATAAGGTCAATGGAGCGGTTAAATAAAGGCTTTAGTGTTTCATCGTGGCTCACAAATACCAACGTACTATTAGATAGCTTTGCCTGCTCAAACAGTAGCTTTATAAAGCTACCACGATTATTTGTATCGAGTGCAGATGTGGGCTCATCAGCAATTATTAATTCAGGGCTGCCTATAAATGCGCGAGCGGCAGCAACGCGCTGTTGCTGTCCAATACTCAATGTCGCTACATCTTTATGGTGATACTGGGCAGTAAGGCCTAAAGCATTTAATAACCGTATCGCTTCTTTTTGTAAGGCAGAGTTTTTATTTGATGATTTCTTTAATATTTTTTGTTTTCGGCTTTTTGAAAACTCACACCCAAGCGTTATATTTTCAATAGGGGTTAAATAAGGAAGCAGGTTAAAGTTTTGAAAAATGTAGCCAATGTGATCCGCTCTAAAAATATCACGGGTAGTATTGCTTAATGTAGTTAGGTTTTTGTCTAAAATTGATACCTCACCGCTGGTGGCTGTATTAATACCAGCAAGAATCGCTAACAATGTCGATTTACCTGAGCCACTAGGACCGTGTAAAAAAATATGCTCACCTTTTTCTATAACCAACTCTTTTATGTTGAGCGTGGGTGAGCTATCGCTTTTATGCCACTTAAAAGTTACGTTTTTTAGGTTGATCATTACTTTATTTTACCATTTCCAATAATTGAGGTTTCTGCGCGTTTTAAATTGCCTAATAATATTAAATGGCTTAGGTTTTAGTTTATCTTCACTTAATAAAAACTCATTTGTTGCAGCAACTACGCGTTCACTCGACTGCCCATCAGTATATGGATGAAGCTCTTGGCAATAGTTTTCAATGTTTTTCATAAGTGTTTTAGGGTACGTGAAAGCCTGCTCTAAGGCTTCTTCAACTTTATTAGGGTCTGTTACATTAAGTAGGTGTTCCTCAGGAGCATTATTACAAAAGGTGACCACAGGTTTTCGTTGGACTAAAAACATTAAAAGTACTGATGATGTATCGCATAACATAACATCGGCTGATTTTAATAAAGGGACTACGTCGTCGGTCTCAATAAACGTTAAATTTTGATTGCTTAATGCCTTATATTTGCTCACCAATTCAGTTGGCATTTTTGGATGAAATTGCATTGAAATTCGCCATTTTCCGGTTTCACTAAAATGTTTTATTTGCTCATATAGCTTTGGTGCAAGCGATAGTCGCTTTGAAAATGTAGAGCAGATTAATAAGGTTGGTCGGGTGTCTGATTTATTTGTATAAGGCGTTTCGGTGATGCCATCAAATAATCGGTCAAGAGGAGGCCAGCCAGTTTCTGTTACCTTGAAATAGCCTAGTTTTCTTTGTAAGGCTTTAAATGGGATTGTTGTATTTGGGCCTTGTGTACAATACAGGTCGAAACAACCTCTAGCTTTAAGATGATCGTTATTCCCTTTTTTATCTAGCTTACCTGCATCAAAGCCATGAAACACACCTACTTTGATACCAGGGAAAAAAGTGGGTATTAAATTAGCCGGTGCAAACGTTGCATCGGGTTTCCATTCGTGAATATCTTCTATTGTATTAAGCCGTTTTTCTTCTTTTTTTAAAAAATTAGGATTGACTGCCAAACCTTGTAAAAACCAGCGCACTTCGCCACCATTAGCTAGTACTGCAGCCTGAATAGGCCTCAAGATAGCGTACGAATAATTTTGAGAGATATACATCAAGTATTTTTTATTTTTAGTGGCAGTTAAGTAGTTCAAGCTATCTCCTCAGGCTGGTTGGCACATTAAGTTTACCCCATTGCGACTCGCTTATAAATATATGCCTTTATTTGTTTTAAGCATCCGATTGAGCTTTGAGGTTGGCTAGATTATTATACAGCCCATATAACCCCATACCATACTTTGCTCAAAGAGCATCCCTAACCCCGGAGATAGCATGACTAGCTATAAAGTTTTAGACGTAAACGATGATTTACCCATTCGTACCAAAGGTGAAGTACACAGCGGTAAAGTTCGTTCAGTTTATTGGTTAACTGATGAAGACAGCGCACGATTAATTAAAGACAAAGGCTACCAAGTACCGACAGGTACTGAGCTTGCGATTATGGTTATTTCAGACCGAATTTCTGCATTTGATTGCATTTGGCAAGGCGAAAATGGTTTAAATGGCGTACCAGGTAAAGGTATAGCGTTAAACTCAGTGGCAGCCCATTGGTTTAAGTTATTTGATAAAGCGGGTCTTGCGGGTAATCATATTGTTGATATTCCGCATCCGTATGTGTGGATTGTACGCAAAGCCAGTACCGTAAAAGTAGAGGCAATTGCTCGCCAATATATTACGGGCAGCATGTGGCGTGACTACGCTAAAGGCATACGTAACTTTTGTGGTATTGACTTACCAGAAGGCTTAAAAGCGAACCAAAAGCTTGATAACGTTTTAATTACGCCATCAACAAAAGGTATTATTGAAGGCGTTGCTGATATTCCGCCAGTTGATGATGTAAATATTACTCGCGCTAACATTACTAATAACTTAGATGTATTTAACTTTAAATCGGCAGATGACGTAACCAAATACGAAAAACTGTTAGTTGAAGGTTTTAAATTAATTAGTGATGAGCTAGCGAAGCTTAACCAAATTTTTGTAGATACAAAATTTGAGTTTGGTTATGTAGAGGATTTAAATGGCGCGCAACAGCTTATATATATAGATGAAGTAGGCACGCCTGATTCGTCACGTATTTGGGATGAAGCAGCATACAAAAATGGTAAAATTGTTGAAAATTCTAAAGAAGGTTTTCGCCAATTACTTATTAATAATGTGCCAGAGAGCGACGTATTATTAAATAAAGATCGCATGAGTGAGCGTGAGCAATTAGCAAAAGATTATATTTTACCAGAATCAGTAATGCTTGAAGTGTCAAATACCTATGTTGGCATAGCGAGCAAAATTGTAGGTAAAGATATTGTGATCCCAGAGAATCCTCGCCAAGAAGTAATTACTATTTTAGATAACGATTACGGATTAATTGTTAAATAGCAGCACTTAAGTGCTAACAAAGCCAGTAACTAAGTCTTTATTTTTAGTTACTGGGCTATAATTCTTGCAATTAGTGCTCGTCTCTAATTAACTTAACCTTACATTAATATTTAGGTGTTGTTATGTTTGAGCGGGCATTGCAAAAGTTTGCTAAAAGTCATTACTTTTTAGCTATAGGTTTGTTTTTTAGTCAGTTTGCTTTAAGTGCGAATATTGAATTAGTAATAGAAGATCAACACGGCCAAAAGTTATCAGGTGCAGTGGTTGAGCTTAATATTGCTGACAAACAAGCCACACCATCAAATTTGCCCATTGCTATAATGGATCAAGTCCATAAGCAGTTTTTACCCGAATTATTAGTTGTACAACAGGGTCAAAAAGTTAACTTTCCTAACAGCGATAATATTCGCCATCATGTTTATTCTTTTTCACAAGCTAAGCCTTTTCAACTAAGATTATATTCAGGGCAACCAAAAGAGCCCATTACGTTTGAGCAACAAGGGGTTGTTGTTTTAGGGTGTAATATTCATGACTCTATGGTTGGCTATATCTATGTAGCGAGTAGTGAATCCGTATATAAAACAGATAAAAAAGGCTATGTTAGTTTGCCTATTAATACGCTGCCTGCACAAGTGAGTGTGTGGCACCCTTTACAAACAGCGCCATTGGAGAATAAAAAAATGATAACAATTAATTCTCAAAAACAGTTACAGATAACAGTAAACACATCGACCCCAGCACCTAGAAATACCTTTGGTAGTAAGTTTAAGGCTGGTAATGACTAATAGTTTACGAAATCGCATAACCATTTTATGTGTTGGCTTAGTGTTATTAACCACTATGGTCAGCTTGTTTAGTTTTTGGTGGTCTACGAGTAAGTTTCAAGAAGAAAAAGTAAATCAAGACATTACCGTAGCGCAAAATGTTTATAAGCAATATTTAAAATCAAAAGAAAGCCTACTACTAACCGCAGCAAAAGTACTCACCTCCGACTTTGGTTTTAAGCAAGCTGTAGCAACGCGGGATGCCGGGACAATAAGCAGTGTGTTGTTTAATCATAGCCAACGTATTGATGCCGAATTAATGCTGCTACTTGATTTATCGGGTAGGCTAATTTCCGCCAATACTGACGAAGACGCTTTTGCACATAACTTAAAGCCGTTAATGGAAGAGCTTTTAAGTGCGCCAGAAGAGTCTAGTTTTGTGGTGCTAAATAACGAGCTTTACCAAATTATTTTATTACCCGTAAGAGCGCCACGTACAGTGGCCTATAGTTTGGTGGGTTTTAAAATTGATGACAATGTAGCCCATGAACTAAAAAGCTTAACAGGCATGGATGTGAGCTTTATAGGTAGCGCTGACGATATTGTTATTAGTTCATTAGCTAATCGCCCTGAGCAATTTGAACCTGTTAGCTATTTTAGTACCGTAACCACATCGCGTTTTTTTGGTGAGTATTTGGTGTATCGTAACCGAGATATAGATTTACCATCGTTGTTGACCCATCCTATAATTATTTTACTGAGCGCCGATTTAACACAAAGTTATAGTGACTTCGAAAAACTTCTTTTTACACTTATTATTTTAGCTATTTTAACTATGTTTGTAGGTGTTATTACGAGCAGCATATTTGCAAATAACTTAACTACGCCACTTACTCAACTAGCTGTAATAGCAAGGCAATTTGCACAAGGTAATTATGCTTTTGAATTTAAAGGGCGAAGGCAAAGTACCGAAATAGACACGCTAGTCGCAGCGTTTGATAGCATGGGTAATGATATTAATCAGCGCGAGCAACAAATTAGCTTTCAAGCCAGACACGACTCCCTAACAGGCTTTTATAACCGCTCAGCCATGCTTGAGGTGCTTGATGATGAGTTAGATTCATCAGCCGAGTACACGCTCGTTGCAATAGACATAAAGGGTCTTCGCCATATAAACGATAAGCTCGGTCCGCGCATTGGTGATGACTGCCTAAAGGCGGTTGCTTGCAGAATAAGTGAGTTTTCGGATGAGTTAGGGGGCTTTCATGCTCGTATTGGCGGCGATGAGTTTTTAACTGTGTTTCCGACGGCTGCAGCGCGCGAACACAAAAGCGGGATTGTTGGCTTAATGGCACAATTACAAGCGTGCTACACCATTCAAAAACTAAAAATTAACTTACGCTTTAGTGCGGGCATTGTGCAGTATCCTACGCAAGGAATTGCAAGTGATGACTTAATGCGCCGCGTGCTAATTGCTGTTGAAAGTGCTGCAAACACACAAGAGAGCATACATTATTATCAAAATGGTGAAGACGAGGCGCACTTAGAGCGCTTAATAATGCTTGATGAATTAAAGCAGGCTATTAGTGATGACGATGGCCAGTTATTTATGACCTATCAGCCAAAATTACACATGAAAACGCAAAAAATAGATAAAGTTGAGTCACTTATTCGCTGGCAGCGAAAAGATGGTAGCTGGGTTAATCCTGAACTGTTTATTGACTTAGCTGAGCAGTCGGGCCTTATTGTTGAGCTTACTGGGTGGGTTGTTAATACGGTTGTAGCACAAGTAGCTGATTGGCAGTTTAAAAATATAAACTTACAGGCTGCAATAAATGTATCTGCGCAAGACATAGCATTTCCGGGCTTTCATGCTGCATTAGTTCGTACGCTTAAAAAGTACAAAGTAGATCCTAAGCTGATCACTATTGAGCTTACTGAGCGCGATATGATCGAAAACGAAGAAAAAGGTATTAAAGCGCTCGAAAACCTAAAGGCAATTGGCGTTAAAATATCATTAGATGATTATGGTGTAGGGCAAACATCACTTGGTCGATTAAAAATGTTACCGATTGATGAGCTTAAGCTAGATAAGTGCTTTATCCTAAAACTTGATGAATCGCAAAAAGATCAATTTATAGTGCAATCATCAATTACGTTGGGGCATCAGCTAGGCTTTTCTGTTGTAGCTGAGGGGGTTGAAACACTTGGCTCATTAAATTTACTTAGAGGCATGCAGTGCGACCATGCACAAGGCTATTACTTAAGTAGGCCTTTAAAAGCAGAACTATTAGAAGAATGGCTGGAGGAATACTATGAAAAAAATTAAATACTTATTAGCAAGTTTGTTTTTAATAATTAGTGTACCGAGCATTGCAAGCAATGGAAAACTGCTAGCTACGCCGGGAGTTTCTCAAATTGAAGGCAGTGGCGGCGGTGGTATTGTACCGTGGGCACAACTTGCTGGGTACGCAAGTGATGATGAATTTTCGATAAATGGCTTTTGTAGCCGCGCAGATGTAACCGACTACACACTTGACGTATGTGGTGCACAACTTAATTTATTTAATCGTGTTGAGCTCAGTTATGCCCAACAGCGCTTTGATGTACCAGCACTTGATGCTGAAATAGAGCAATCAATTACAGGTGCTAAAATACGTTTATATGGCGATATTGTTTACAGTGATTGGCCACAGCTTAGCTTAGGTATTCAGCATAAATCACTGGATGATGGCAGTATTGCAACACTTGTAGGCGCAGAAGATACCAGCGGCACTGACTACTACCTCGCTGCTAGTAAGTTACATTTGGGGGCTATTGCTGGTTATAACTGGTTTTGGAACGTAACCACACGATACAGCGAAGCTAATCAACTTGGTTTGCTTGGCTACGGTGGAGAAAATGGTAGTGGTAAAGTGCTATTTGAAGGCAGCACAGCACTATTTTTTAGTCGTGAAGTAGCCGTAGGTGTTGAGTATCGTCAAAAATCAAATAACTTAAACTTAGGCGAACAAGATTGGAAAGACTTATTTGTAGCATGGATGCCTAATAAGCACGTAAGTGTGACAGTGGCTTACCTTGATTTAGGAAGCATTGCAGGAGCTGACGATCAAACAGGTTGGTATTTATCGGTAACAGGGTATTGGTAATGAAAAGCGTTGGTATTTTTATAGTATGCGTAGGATTGCTTTGTAGTTGTGCTAGCTCAACGCAATTATCGCTTTATCAAAAGCTGGATGGTAAAGCGGGGATAGGCAGAATTGTTGATAGCTTTATCTATCAAATAGGTAATGACGAGCAGATAATTCATTACTTTGAACACAGTAATATAGCGTACTTTCGCCAAGGGTTTATTACTCATATGTGCATGTTAGTAGAAGGCCCATGTACATACGATGGCGACTCTATGGTGGCTATTCATACTGGTATGCATATTACAGAGAAAGATTTTAATCATGTTGTTGATTTGCTTATAAATGCAATGAATGAGCAAAATGTTAGCCATAGTTTACAAAACGATATTCTTTCTAGAATGGCGCCACTTCGTGATGAAATCATAAAAATGTAATTTTATTTTTTAGTAAAGAAAATGCAGCTTCAACTATTTTTTCTGGTGAAATTTCTTTAATTATTTCAGCATCATTTAAACTACTGCCATTGGCAACTAGAGATATTTTGTTCTCGCACTTAGGTTCTACAATACTCCAGGGTGAAGTTCCTAAACCAACTACAGCAACGAATGCTGTTTTTGTTGCAGCAGCTATATGCATTGCACCGGAATCGATCGTAATTAATAAATCTACACTGGCAATTATATCGACAAGTTCGGTCAGTGTTGTTTTACCAGTTAGGTCTTGGAAATCAATACTATTCTCTATTAAATCTGTAGATATTTTTGCATTGTCTGTTATCTCTTGGTTGTCCCCAACCAGTACAAAATGAGACGGTAATGTTTGGTTTATAAGAGCTAACGATTGAAACGCTTGAGATGATGGATAGTGTCTATACTTTTTTACTAAACCACCATAATAAACTGCAATCGTAGGTTTATTACGATCAGCTTTAATTAATTTACTTCTTTTACTAAAAACGTAAGTTGAAGGGGATGTAGTAAATGGTTGGTTATGTGGTTCATTTACTAAGCGGCAATATCTATTTATGTAGTGGTGATTATTATTAATCTTGTATTTGTGGCTTAGCAGCCAAGAACGTCCATTCTTTTTATAACCTATTTTATATTTTATATTTGCTAGAGTGCAGAGTAAAGCGTCAGAAAAGGCACTTTTCATAATTATGGCTAGTTGAACATTGTGCTCTTTTATTTTTTTTGCTTGATAAAAAATAGATTTTTTTTGCTTTTTATCATGACGCTCGTCAATCATAACCGTCAAATTAAAGCGGTCATCACGTTTAAATATGGGAGCTAAAAGAGGGTTAACTAGGACAATTATTTTATTGTTAGGGTAGAGTTCTCTTAAAAGCGATATTGCGGTCGTATTATTAACTGCATCACCAATAAACTTTGGATGAATGACTAAAATTGTACCTGTTATTTTTTTATTTATAGGTAAGGTCATAATTAATATACTGTCTTAATTAAATTATTCATAATTCTAACTCAATTTTTTAAGTAATATGTATTTATTTATTTATTTATTGGATATAAACCATGAAAAACCTTATCACCTACCAACAACTGCAGGCACAACTCAACAACCCTGCATTAGTGATATTTGATGCAGGTATGCTGCGCCCAGGTGTTTTGGGTGCTTATTCGCCTCAAGCAATGCTGCCTAGCGCTAAACGTTTTGACATAAAAAACGAATTGGCCGATAGATCAAATCCCTTACCAAGTATGGTATGCAGCGAGCAGCAGTTTACCCACGTGATGCAAAATGCAGGTGTAAATAACGACTCGTTTATAGTTGTATACGAAGATGGCGGTTTATTTAGCGCAGCAAGAGCGTGGTGGATGTTTAAAGCTATGGGGCATCACAATGTTAAAGTACTCAGTGGTGGCCTTAAAAAGTGGTTAGAGAGCGATTACGCCACACAACAAGGTTATAGCAAAGCGTCAGGTAAAGGTGATTTTACGGCAAACTATAACTCTGCGTATTTTATTAATAGCCAACAAGTGGTTGACGTAATCGATGAGCCCAGCACTGCATTGCTAGATGCACGTGCTTATAAGCGTTTTACAGGCGAAGAAAGTGAACCCCGAAAAGGCATGCGTAGCGGGCATATCCCAAATAGTCGCTCGTTACCTTTTATGGATTTACTTAATAAAGGTGAAGCAAAACCACTTACTGAAATTAAAGCGATATTTAATGACGTGGTCGGGGATGCACAGCAGCTACAATTTAGCTGTGGCTCAGGTATTACAGCCTGTGTTTTAGCGTTATTTGCTACTGAATGTGGTTACAGTAATTTAAGTGTTTTTGATGGCTCGTGGAGTGAGTGGGGCGCAAGTGATTCATTGCCCATCGCCACGGGAGAAAAGTAGACGTGTTGGATATGTAAAGCTTGCTCACGTTAAAAGCGCAGCGCCTCTAAACCTCTTTGTGAATAACAGTACTTAAAAATATTATTCACAAGGCGAAGTGAAAGAGAAGAAAGTGAGAAGGTAAAAACCAATGTTTGCTCGTATTTGTATTAAATGGTTTTTACTTTCTAAAACCATAAGGGCAGTTTTTACAACCATTTTTGCAGCACGAACCACGCTTTAAAAAAAACCACTTACTAAAAATCATGTAACCACTTTGCATGCTGTAGTCGAGCCCTTCAATTAAATTGTCGTTACCTCTAAATTGCTTTGCAAAGTCTATTTGGGTTTTAATAGGTTGTGTATAAACACCCTCTAAAAAAGTATTTATTTTATTAAGCGTGCACTTGCGGCATAAACAACTTGTTGCTGTGATATCAAGCGGTAAAATAGCTGGCAGCTCATTGCACCAACACGCTGATATATCGTCTACATTACACGTTAGAGTACTGTGGCATTGAGTGCAGTTAAGTTGAGTCATTATAATTCTTTTTAGTAACAGTGAGCCAAGAATAACAAATATTATGAATACACAAAAAGCATTAGCTGAATTTATTACATTTGGTGAGCAAAGGGACGAAGCTATATCGGTTATCGTTTCAAGCCCTGCTGATAGCAATAAAACTCATTATACTCTCTCAACCGAGGTTTTAATCGATGTCCTTAAACGCTGTTTAAGTAACGAAATAGACTTAGATGATTTAGAGCTTTGGGCAAACGTAATTGAATCGCGAGATGACATTGATTGTGCAGAGCATGAAGGTTTTATTTATGCGCTCAGTAATAGCGAGCAAATGGGAGAGCTTAATCATCAAAAGCTTGCTCAAATAGTTGCGTTAGTAAAAATTTGATTTGTTTAAAAAGCGAGGTATAAAACCTCACCTACAATATATGCAACCCTGTAGGTGCGAATTTACTTCGCGCTCATGTAACGTGGCTTTGGTGTTTAGAAAGCGAGGTGTAATACCTCACCTACAAAAAAACCGCACTTCAATTGAATGCGGTTTTTTAAATTGAAGACAATCGTTTTAAGCGATTATTTATGATATCCCAAGCACGTTTCTACTTCGTTTTTAGAACCTAAAATAACGGCTACACGCTGGTGGATTGCATCAGGCTGAATATCCATAATACGTTCGGTACCGGTTGATGCGATACCGCCAGCTTGCTCTACTAACATAGCCATTGGATTTGCTTCGTAAAGTAGGCGTAATTTATTTGGCTTTTTAGGATCTTTGGTGTCGGTAGGGTAAGTAAATAAACCACCACGGCTAAGTACACGATGCACATCGCCCACCATTGCTGCAATCCAGCGCATATTAAAGTTTTTAGCGCGCGGGCCTGTATCGCCTGCTAGCAAATCATTGATATAGTTTTGCATCGCTGGTTGCCAATGGCGTTGGTTAGACGTATTAATGGCAAATTCGTTTGTATCAGCAGGAATATCAGCAAAATCTTGTGTAAGTAAAAAGCTGCCTTGTGTTTTATCAAGGGTAAACATACGCGTGCCTTTACCTGTAGTCAGCGCAAGCATTGTTGACGGGCCGTAAAGTACGTAACCTGCTGCAACTTGCTTATGACCTGGCTGCATAAAAATGCTTTCGTCAGCGGCGTCAGAACCTTCAGGCGCTTCCATAATGGAAAATATAGTACCGACAAGCGAGTTAATATCGGTATTTGACGAGCCATCGAGTGGATCAAATGCCACTATAAATTTAGCGTCTGGGTTACCTGCTACTGTGTAGTCTTCTTCTTCAGAGGCGATTGCTTTAACCGTACCTGATTCCAGTAAAATATCTTTTAACAGCTGATTAGATAATACATCGAGCTTTTTTTGAGTTTCACCTTGAATGTTTTCATCAAGGGTTGAGCCTAATACGCCAGAAAGCGCGCCTTGACCAACGCGAAACGAAATTTCTTTACATGCCGCTAAAATTGTTCGAATTAATGATAAAAGTTCTCTTGAACAACCATCTTCTAGTAATACTGGAGGGAGTCTACGCATTCTATTTTCCTGATAACGTGTTAAAACCAATCATAATGTGAGAGAGATTAGCTTAGAGCGCTGAAATTCGTCTTAAATAACTGTATTGTTTAAATAGCACCCTATAATGGGACCACCTAATCGTACTTAAAACACAAATAACAAAGATAAGATTATGAAAAAAATACCACTACTAAGTTACATATTCTTTACTGTGCTGTGCTCTATCATAACTCAAGCGCACGCAGCAATTAAGTCAATTGATGAATTTACTACGCAAATGAATCATTTTCCGGGCTATTATTCGTTTTTTTACGATACCCAAAACGGAAAAGTATATTTAAAAGTTGATAAGTTTGAACAGCAATTTTTACTGCAACAAAGCTTACCTTACGGTATAGGCTCTAACGATATCGGCCTTGATAGAGGCCAGCTTGGTAATACTCACCTTGTGCAATTTGAGCGTTTTGGTGACAAAGTAATGCTGCGGGCTGTGAATACTTACTATCGTGCTAATACAAGTAACAAGGCTGAACAGCAAAGTATTAAAGAAGCGTTTGCATCAAGTATACTTGCTGGTTTTAAAGTGGTTGCAGAAGATAAAGCCACAGCACTTATTGATTACACGCCTTATTTATTAAGTGATGTACATGGCGTAAGTCGCAAGCTTGCTGCACGTAAGCAAGGGAGCTTTAGCCTTGATGAATCACGTAGCGCCGTTTATATGAATCGCTCAAAAGCATTTGTAAAAAACACCGAGCTTGAAGCCGTACTTACATTTAAGGGCACAAAACCAGGTGAATTTGTTCGCCAAGTAAGTGCCGACCCTTATGCGCTTACTGTTCATATGCATCATTCACTTATTCAATTACCAGATGATAACTACACGCCTCGTAAGTTTAATCCGCAATCAGGTTTTTGGAGTATAGAACATAAAGATTACGCAGCGCCGCTTGGTGACTCTATGTACGTGCGTTATATACCGCGCCATCGTTTAACTAAAAAGGATTCAAGCTTACCTATTAGTGAGCCTGTTAAACCAATTGTTTATTACCTTGATCCTGGCGTTCCAGAGCCCGTTAAAAGCGCTTTGCTTGAAGGTGGAAAGTGGTGGAACGACGCATTTACTGCTGCAGGATATAAAAATGCATTTATAGTAAAAGTGCTGCCAAGTAGCGCCGACCCTATGGATATTCGTTACAACGTCATTCAATGGGTACACCGTGCAACGCGTGGTTGGTCATACGGTAGTTCGGTAATCGACCCACGTACAGGTGAAATACTTAAAGGGCACGTAACACTCGGCTCATTGCGTGTCCGCCAAGATATTTTAATAGCCGAAGCACTCGCTGCTCCTTATTTAAAAGGCAATGAAGTTGCTAAAAACTTGCAAGCAATGGCGCTTGATCGTATTCGCCAATTAAGCGCACATGAAATTGGCCACACGTTAGGTATTTCTCATAACTTTGCAGCATCGGTAGGGGATAGAGCCTCAGTAATGGATTACCCACATCCGCTACTTAGTTTTAATGAACAAGGTAAGCTTGATGTAACGCTCGGCTATGCAACAGGCATGGGCGTGTGGGATACCCAAGTAATTAAATATGGCTATAGCGATTTTACTAACCAAGATGAAAGCGCAGAACTTGCTGCTATTTTAAAAGAGAACAAAGCCAAAGGCCTTGAGTTTATATCAGATAGCGACGCTCGTGCTAAAGGTGGCGCGCATCCAACAGCTCACTTATGGGATAACGGCACTAATCCTTCGCAGGAGCTTTTACGAGTACTCGACGTACGTAAAAAAGCGCTTTCGCAGTTTGGTATTAATAATATTAAAACGGGTGATTCATTATCGCAATTAGAGGAAAAACTAGTTCCGCTTTATCTGTTTCACCGTTTTCAGGTTGAGGCTGCAGTGAAACTTATAGCCGGTGTTGATTACGAATACGAAACACGCGGTGACTCACCCGTAAAAGGCGCACAAGTCGTTAATAAAAAAACACAGCAAGAAGCAGTAAACGCTATTTTTGCAACGCTTAAGCCAAGTAACTTATTACTTCCTGAATCTGTGTTATCGCTAATTCCGCCAAAAGCATATGGCGAGTCTAAATCGCGCGAAAGCATAGTTGGACGCACAGGGTTAACGCTCGATGCAATGGCATTACCCGAGGTTGCAGTGCAGCACAGCTTGTCGCTTTTATTAAATGCACAGCGTTTAAATCGCTTAGCGCAGCAGCAAGCGCGTAGTAATGACTTTTATAGTTTAGATGAGTTACTTGAGGAGCTATATAGCCAAGTGTTTAACGTGTCATCACCTAATACAATGACAGGTAAAATCACTCAGCGCGTGCAATTTTTAACAGCAAAAGCTATGGCTGATTTAGTAGCAAGCGATAGTGCAAGCCCTGAAGTGCAAGCGCAGTTACGTTACTACCTAGTTAAGTTGAGTGAAGACTTTAACCAAAACTCAATGCTGAGCCATACAAGTACTGGCGAGAGTGCGTTTAAGCAATATTTAGCTGAGCAAGTAAATCAGTTTTTAATTAAAGGGCAATGGCCAAACAACTTTAAAGTGCTGCCAATCCCACCGGGCTCACCAATTTAGAATAAAAAGTAGAAGCGCTTATTTTTAATCAATCATAAAGCAAAACACCGAGTATATTTATACTCGGTGTTATTTTATTCTAAAAACGAATACGTACACTAAGACTTTATTTGCACTAAATCGTAATCGGCCATACCAGGTACTATTGCCTGTAAGCGAGACTCGGTTACATCGAGTGCATTTAAACATTCGCAATACTCAGAAGCTTTAAGCTCTAATTGATGCGCCTTTTTTTGTAGCGACTTATCAATTTCTCTTGAGATAATATCCATGCGTTGCCCCATGTCGTTAATGCGATCTTCTATATTACCTTCGCGCGATTTAAACGCATCTCCGAGTGATACCAAAATAGCACCTAACGATCCATGCACTGCAGAGTGAATTTGCTGACTGATCTCTTTAGTAAAAAAATCATCTATTTGCGAAAGTGATTGAGGGGCTATAAAAAAGAAGTCATCGCCGCGCTTAAACTTATCCATTAGCGCGCGCTCTACATACTTTAGTTGTGTTTTAAGTACTTCAGGTTCTTTGTCTGACATACCTTCAACTACGTGTTCAATAGCGCTTAAACCTAAGTTAACACCATCGGTAGCAAGGTTTACTAATTCGGGGACTGTGTGGCGAATACCATTACTAAACTGTTCGAGTACTTTGCTTTCGTCATCGCTTAAATCAACCCAATAACCGCGAATAAATAGTTGGTTATTGTTATTAATTTGTACACGAGTCTGGCCTTTATCTAATATGCGAATCGCATCGTCAGTGATAATTAAACCATGACGTAATTCAACATCGCATTGGGCTTGAGCAAAGACACTGCTGCTTGAGAACGCTATGGACAACGCCAATATCGAACGAGATAGAAACGCCATAAACACCTCAAAAAGACTAAAATGGAAGGCGAGTAGGTTAACAAAAAAACAACTTTATGCAAGGGAAAATAAACCTATCAACTATCTCACACAATAGCTGTATAGAGCGCAGCTTGAGTTTTTAGATACGGCTATGTTGAGAAAAATAGATAGCACAACAAAGGACTTAGTATAAAGCTAAATAGGTAGTGTTAGCTCACATCTAAATAAGAACACGTGGTTTTAAAAATGAAGTTTAAAAAGATACAGCTATTTAATTAATTAAGCTTTTAATAGCTGACTCCAAATTTACTCTGGAGTCAGCTTAAAAGGCTAGCGGTTAAAAGCCAAAATCTCTAGTGTGAAACTACTATTAATCGAATTGCATCAAGTTGTAACTGCGTTTTTTCAATATACGTAGTTAGGTCGTTGCGTTGCTTATCGTAGAAGGTAATTTCTTCTTGGCGAATATTCGGGTTAATTTGCTTAAGGGCTACCAGTCGCTCTTGCTCTTCACTGAGTGACGTTTGCATTTTAACAAGCGACGCTGCACGAATAACTTCAAGTTTTTCTTGTGCCATATCTTTAGCGGTAGTAATCATAGGGTGAACAGCGCTTTGTAGTGCACCTGCAAGTTTACTTGCTGTTTGGCGGCCAACGGCTGATAACTGCTGATTAAAGCCTTCAAATGCCACATTCTCACCTAAATTATTACCTGCTTTATCAAGCAATATACGAATTGGTGTAGGCGGTAAAAAGCGACCAACCTGTAATACTTTTGGTGCCATTGCTTCTGCAACAAAAATAAGCTCAACAAAAAAGGTACCAGGCGGTAACTTTTTGTTTTTAAGCAATGCAACCGATGCGCTACCAAAGTCGTCGTCACAAATCATATCCATGGTGCCTTGCACCATTGGGTGATCCCAACTAACAAAGTGCACGTCTTCTTGCGAAAGTGCCGTATCGCGATCAAAGGTAACGGTCATACCGTCTTCTTTAAGCGATGGGAATGATGGGTTTAACATATGCTCAGTTGGCTTTAAGATAATGGTATTTTCGCCTTTATCTTCTTGGCTTACGCCAAATGTGTCGAACACGTTGATCATGTAGCTTGGTAATTCAAACT
This sequence comes from Pseudoalteromonas arctica A 37-1-2, assembly GCF_000238395.3. Classification (GTDB taxonomy): domain Bacteria; phylum Pseudomonadota; class Gammaproteobacteria; order Enterobacterales; family Alteromonadaceae; genus Pseudoalteromonas; species Pseudoalteromonas arctica. Next base: position 3,353,456 of record NZ_CP011025.1, on the reverse strand, counting down.
GATTGTCGAGTTTTTCGATTTCAGCTACAAGTGAATCTGCAGCACCTTGACCCGATGAATGTAGCTCTAGTAAACGATCTCGTCCGCTTTCCATTTTTTTACGCAGTACTGCATTTTGCTGTGCTACTTGCTCAAGTAATGGATCGAGTTCGTCTTCATCGCAGTTATGCGCAGAAATATATTCAAGTAGATCATCACGGAACTCTTTATAAAGCATTTGTCCTGTTGACGAGGTAGATTCGAATGCGTCTAGACCTTCGTTGTACCAACGTAGCAATACTTCTTGAGCGGTGTTTTCAAAATATGGAACATGAATGTTCACATCTTGTGTTTGACCTATACGGTCTAATCGACCAATACGCTGCTCTAGTAAATCTGGGTTCAATGGTAAATCAAACAACACTAAGTGATGCGAGAACTGGAAGTTACGACCTTCTGAGCCAATTTCTGAACACAGTAATATTTGTGCATTATCGTACTCATCTGCAAAAAATGCAGCAGCGCGGTCACGCTCAATAATAGACATACCTTCGTGGAATACCGACGCTTTAATTGCTTCGCGCTCACGCAGTATTTGCTCAAGGCTGATAGCTGTTTCAGCTTTAGCACATATAAGCAGTACTTTTTCGCGCTTAAGCGTTTTAAGAGTGTCGATTAACCAATCTACACGTGGATCGAATAGACCCCAGCTTGCGCTTTCGCCTTCAAACTCTTGAAATATTTTTTCAGGAAAAAGAGCGCGGTGTGCACTTAGTTCAGGGTTTTGAATGCCGCCCATATTACCGAGAACCGACATAGCCGTTTTATACTGCTTTGGCAGTGCCATTGGGTAGGCGTGTAATTTACGACTTGGGTAGCCATCAATGCCGCTGCGGCTGTTTCGAAATAATATGCGACCCGTGCCGTGGCGATCGAGCAGCATGTTAAGTATTTCTTTACGTGCTGGTAAATCACCTTGCTGTGCTTTTTCAAGAATATCAGTAATATCGGTTTCTTTTAATAGCTCAATTAGTGTGGCTTTGGCTGTGTCGTCTAGCCCTTGCTCTTGCAGTAATTGATTTGCAGCTTCAGCAACGTCTTTATAATTTGCTTCTTCTTCTTTAAACACGTCGTAGTCGTAAAAACGGTCAGGATCGAGTAACTGTAAACGTGCAAAGTGGCTGCTGTGACCAAGTTGATCAGGCGTTGCGGTAAGTAAAATAAGGCCAGGAATATCTTGGCTAAGCTCTGCCATACGTTGGTACTCTGAGCTTGGCTTGCCGTTATTTATACTTAGGTGATGGGCTTCATCTATAACTAGTAAGTCCCAATCAGCAAGTGTTGCTTGTTCAAACCAGCGTTTTTTCTTGGTTAAAAACTCAAGACTGGTAAGTACCAATTGCTCTGTATCAAACACGTTTGGTGAATCTGCAAACGCTTCGTCGCAGCGTTCTTCATCAAAAATAGAAAAATGTAAGTTAAAGCGGCGTAGCATTTCTACTAACCATTGGTGCTGTAGATTTTCTGGTACAACAATAAGTACGCGGCTCGCACGACCACTAATAATTTGTTGGTGTAAAATCATGCCCGCTTCAATTGTTTTACCAAGGCCTACTTCATCTGATAAAAGTACGCGTGGTGCAAAACGTTTACCCACTTCTTGGGCAATATAAAGCTGGTGCGGAATAAGATTAGCACGTTGACCAATTAAGCCTTTAATAGGCGATTGTTCACGTTCAAATTTATGTAACCACGTTTGGTAGCGAAGTGTATAGCGATCAAAACGATCGACTTGGCCCGCAAATAAACGATCTTGTGGTTTATTAAACTTAATAAAATGATCTAAAAAGGTTTCTTTAAGCTTGGCAGTTTCGCCGTTATCAACACGGGTGCCGTGATAACACAGTAACTCGCCTTGTACTTCAATAGACTCTACTTCTAATTCCCATTCTTCAACGCTTTTGATCACATCGCCAGGATTAAATGCCACACGGGTAACAGGTGCTTCTGCACAAGAATAAACACGGCTCTCACCACTGGCAGGAAATAATATGCTGACCTGACGGCCTTCAATGGCAACAACGGTGCCTAATCCTAAATCTGACTCTGTATCACTGATCCAACGCTGACCTAAGGAAAAATTCATGTATGTCTCGTCTATGATGAAAAAGGCGGCTATGTTACCTGTAAGCTAACACCACTGCAAGGCGCTATTTGGCTCACTTTTAATTAATTTTGTAAGTGTTAATTATTACTATTAAAACAACTTGTTTATGACTCTTTTTTAGGTAAATCAAAACTAATTACAGTTTGTAATAAAACGGACTTTTATGACAAATAGACTAAACTTACATTATGCCTTGGCAATTAAGTATTGCAGGTTTAAGTTTTGCCCGTTTTACTTAGTTATTTTGGTATAGCATAAAAATCATAAAACGTAAGGAAAGTGCTATGGAAAAAGCTTCGAACCTTGAAAGTAAAATGTATGTGCTAGATACCAACGTACTACTTCACGAACCCCTCGCTTATTTGTCTTTTCAAGAACATGACGTTGTAATTCCGATGACAGTGCTTGAAGAGCTTGACCACATAAAAGACAGAAAACACGACGTAAGCCGCGATGCGCGCGTCGCTATTCGTGGATTAGATGAAGTACTTAAAAATGCAACGCCTGAACAAATGCTACAAGGCGTGGCGCTGCCGAGTAACAAAAAGGCAAAAGCGAGCTCCGCAGGTACCCTCATTATTGTAAACGACCATTTATTTGCCGACTCCATTTCTGGTTTGCCGGGTAACGAAAACGACCATCGTATTATTAATTGCGCTGTGTATTTACAAAAGCAGCACAGTGATTCAAAAGTTATATTAGTAACAAAAGACATAAACATGCGTTTAAAGGCCAAAGGCGCAGGGCTTAAATATGTTGAGGATTACCGTACCGATCAACTTATTGACGATATCAGCTTACTCACTAGTGGTTATAAAAAAATTGAAGGTGATTTTTGGGACCATGTAGGGGAATGTAATACGCAGCAACACGGACGAGATACGCTTCATCATGTGCCTAAAAACTTAATACCTGATGTATTTTGTAATGAATATTTACTTGATGGAGGGGATCAGTTTGCGGCGCGTGTTAAATCGTACGATGACGAGCACATAACGCTAAAAGATATTGGTGTTGAGCGTTTAATGCATCAACAAGCATGGGGCGTTAAGCCCAAAAATATTTATCAGGGAATGGCGCTTGATGCGCTGCTAGATACAAGTATTGAACTTGTTATTTTAACAGGACCAGCAGGGTGCGGTAAAACCTTGTTAGCACTTGCCAGCGCTCTTGAAATGGTCATCGAAAAAGGTATTTACGATAAAGTAATAGTCACTCGTAATACCCCAGAAATAGCAGAGTCCATTGGCTTTTTACCCGGCACTGAAGAGGAAAAAATGGCGCCGTGGCTTGCAGCCATTACCGATACGCTGGAGGTATTGCACAAAGGCGACGAAAATCCGATATCAAGCCGAAACTACATTATGGAGAAGGCTAATGTTCAGTTTAAATCGGTTAACTTTATGCGTGGGCGTAGCATACAAAATGCGGTGGTAATTTTAGATGAGAGCCAAAATTTAACGGCATCTCAACTTAAAACGATTATTACCCGCTGCGGCGAAGGTACTAAATTAATTTGTACGGGTAACTTGGCGCAAATAGATAGTAACTATTTAACGCCAGTAACATCGGGCTTAACGTACATAGTAGAGCGCTTTAAAAACTTTGAAGGCAGCGCAACTATAAACCTCAACGGTGTTGTACGTAGTCGCTTAGCGTCATTTGCAGAAGAAAATTTATAACTTGCGCTTAACAAATTGGCTCGATAGTCTATCGATTGATTTTCGAGCCAAATGGCAGGCAGTACATTGAATTTTTTACCTCTGAAGCATTATTATCGTTCATTATTTATTGCGCTTTTAGTGCCATTGATTGTCGCTTTTTTACTGTGCTTGCACTTATATAATATAAAGCTTGAGCGGGCGGTTGAAAAACGCGAAGCCGATTTTACGAATGTTTCAGCACAGGTTACTCACGGGATGGAGTCGGTGAGTAATCTACTCACCACCATGTTTAGCTTATACGAACAAACGACCTATCCAAAAATAAACCAAAGCTTACTCGAGGGCATAAATCAATATGATGGTTACTATTACCGTCACTTTAGTGAGCAAGGCACTGAAATTGTAGGTAAGGGGGAGTTTGCGTTATCTGCTAAGGAATTAATGCAGTGGCAGCAGGCTATTACATTAGGGCCTTCGTTTAATACAACGCTTGCATTAATGCAGTCGTTGTCTGCTGTAGCATATGTTGATAATAATGGCTTTGCTTATGTAAGCAGGCGCAATAAAAGCCAAAGTTTAATGCTTACTGAAATTCTAAATGGAAAATTCAAGCCAAAATTTTCACCAAACAAACTTACTTCAAGTCCCATTGTTAAAGTGAATGATAAATCGTATTTTGCTATTGGCCGACAACGAAGCACTGGGTCAGCCGATTACATTATTTTGATTTATGATGTTCAGGCAATTTCTGGGTGGTTAAAAAAGGTTTCACCGAACAGTGGTGAATACGTTTTTATGAACCAATCACATCAAGTTATCGCCAGCTCTAAACAGTTAATAGAGCAAGCAACAGCATTAAAAAATTATTGGCCTGATTTGGCCCAGCACCATAGTAAAAAAACAGTCTTAACTAGTGATAGTAATTACTTTATGCAGCCAATGGATGAGTTACCTATTCACGCAGCATTTTACGAGCACAAACCCCAACTAATCAGCCCAATTAAGTATGAAATACTATTAGAGTTTGCATTTTTAACGCTATTTTTAAGTATTATGTTTGGTGTGTTTTTTTGGTTAAGTCAGCGCATTTTTATTAAGCCAATGACTCACTTAATGTCGTACCTAGAGAGTAACGGTACACAGCAAGAAGTGCAGCTCGATTATAAAGTACCGCTGAGCTGGCAGCCTTGGTTTTCTAAAGTGAAGCGTGTATTTACTAAAAACAAACAGTTAGTTGATTCATTACAAAGTGCAAATAAAGCTCTGGACGACCAGGTTCAGTTGCAATCAGAAAAACTAAGCCGCAGTTACGAAGCAAAAGAGCGCCACTTGGCTTTGCTCAACACTATGCTAAACAGTGTGCCAGATCTTATTTATTTTAAAAATATTGATGGATCATTCTTAGGATGCAATAAAGCATTTGAGGCGTACATCGGTAAAGATCAAACTGCATTAGTCGGTAAATATGTAGATGATTTAGGTGATAACGATCAACAAATAAATGCGCTTGAAAAACAAGTATTACAAAATAGAAACAGTGTTGAACAGCGAATAGAAACCGATAAAAAAACGTATCAACTTACTATTGCACCTTTTTATAACGAGCACCAACATCTGTTGGGGACTATGGGTATTGGTCGCGATATTACCGAACAGCAACAAGCATTATTGGCCTTAAAAGCATCAGAATCTAAATTTAGAAGTGCGATTGAATTTGCGGCTAACTGTGTGGTTTTACTCTCGCTTGAGCACACAATATTACAAGTAAATAAAGCGGCAAGAAAGCAGTTTTTTGAACAGCCAGTACTGGTTGGTGAGCAGTTAAAAGCATTGTTTGACGATACTCAATGGCAGCAAATAAAAAGCACTTTAGCGCAATTGCTAGATGACAAAAAACGCGTATACCACTTAACGCTTGCTCAAGGGCGCTTAACAAGTTGGTTGCAACTGAGTGTATCGCTTGTATGGGATGAAAACCGCGACCCAGCTTATTATGTTATTCACATTCAGGATGTGAGTGCATTAACTAAATCAAAACTAGATGCCGAACGAGCAACCCTTGCTAAAAGTCGCTTTATAGCCAATTTAAGTCATGAAATACGCACTCCTCTTAATGCTGTTTTAGGGCTGCTCGATATGCTTATTGAGCAAGGATTAACGCAAAAGCAATTACAACAAACGGATCAAGCTAAGCATGCAGCACAAAGCTTGTTGCTAATGCTCAATAGAATGCTTGATTTTGCACGCATAGAAAGTTCGCAAACCGATTTAAAACAAGCATCTTTTAGCATGGTTGAGCTGGTGGATATCTGCGAAAGTTTAACGGCTCCATTGTGCGAAGGAAAAGGTATTGAATTTGTTATTGATATTGACCCGTTAATAGCGCCTGATTTGATATGCGACAGTATTCGCTTACAGCAAATATTAGGTAATTTATTAACAAATGCTGTTAAGTTTACAAAAACAGGTTCTATCACTTTAAAAATGGAACTTATTGAAAGCGATAGCCTAGAGCAACAGCATATTTGCTTTAAAGTAATTGATACCGGTATGGGCATAGATGAAGCCGATCAGAGGCGTTTATTTGACGCCTTTACGCAAGGTGATGAGTCTTCAACACGTATACATCATGGTGTTGGGTTAGGTTTAGCGATTGTTAAACATGCGGTGTCATTAATGGGAGGGGAGATTGCTTTAAAGAGTAAAAAAGGTCATGGCTGTGAGTTTTACTTCAGCGTTAGTTTTTTGGTTGATACCACTAAAAATACGATGTTACCGACTAATACATTGGCTATTTTATCGGATCAAAGTAAAGAGCTTAAGCAAGTAACAAATGCTTATACAGAGCTTGCTAATATTAATTTAGATGAAGTACTCAAATACCCAATTAAGCTCTCTAATACTCAGCAAATAATAATCGATGCGGCCGATTTACCTGCACTTTTAAATGTTGAAGCAATTAATGATTCGTTATCAGCTAAAGAAACATCGGTAATTATTATTAATCATCAGCACACACTTAATTTACCAACAAGTGAGCATTTAGCTGCGCATCACGTTAAAGCCTCTGCATTGGGACAAAGGCTATTTAGCTTGAACTCTCAGCAACAGCCTAAAGCTAGTACCAATGCCGTAATATATAATACTGCTGAAACTAAAGTTGATATATCGGGTCTACTTGTATTAGCCATTGATGATAATCAACTTAATTTAGAAATAATTAGCAGTGTATTACGTCAAGCAAACGTAAGTGTTGTTACCGCTTTAAGCGCATCTATCGGCATGGAATTATTGCAAGTTTTAAAGCCTGACTTAATATTGATGGATGTGCAAATGCCGCAAATAGATGGCTGCCAAGCTACGGCATTAATTCGTCAACAGTTTGACGCAAAGCAACTGCCTATTTTTGCTTTAACGGCTCATTGTGAACCCGCTGATATTGAACGTTCTTTAAAGTGCGGTATGAATAAGCATTTAACTAAACCGGTTGTTGCTAAGGTACTTATTGATGCAATTGCCGATTTAAACTTAGTTAAACCAAGCTTTTTTGAAAAATCATTCGCATTAACGCAGTTTAGTATGGATGAAAAGCTCCTCAATACAATGATTGGTAAATTTGCTAATTTATGCGAAACCCAGCTATTGCAAATAGAAGAAACAACCAATAAGGATGATTTGGTACGCTTAGTGCATAGTATAAAAGGTGTAGCAGGTAATTTAGGCTTTAGACGATTGTCTCACTGCGCTTTATTGTGTGAAAGAACACTTAAAACAACTAACAAGCCTGTTGAAATAACACTGAAAGAGCTTATTATGCAGTTAGAACAGGTAATTGTTTTTATAAAAGGGGTAGGGGCTAGGGATGTCGAAAAGAGCTAAAGTACTTATTGTAGATGATGATCCAATCAACAGATTAGTACTTGAAAAAACACTTAAAGTAGAACACGACGTATTCTTAGTTGAAAGTGGTGAAAAAGCACTGACCTTTGTAAAAACTGCGCAAGTTGATTTAATTATCCTTGATGTGATTATGCCAGGAATTGACGGCTATGAAGTGCTTGTGCAACTTAAAGAAAATCCGATAACTCAATCGATCCCCGTTATATTTATATCAGCTAATCGTAGCCATGACGACGAAGCTAAGGGCCTAGAGCTCGGTGCTATGGATTATATCACCAAGCCATTTAGCCCTTCTATTGTGCGTGTTAGGGTTCGTAACCAATTACTTATAAAGCAAAAAAATGATCTGCTAGAGATGCTAGCCTCAATCGACGGCTTAACTGAAATCCCAAATAGACGCTACCTAGACGAAAACTTAGCTCGTGAATGGCGCCGAAGTAAACGCAGTGGAACCCCGCTATCGGTGTTACTTATGGATATAGACCACTTTAAGCGTTACAACGATTGCTACGGACATCGTGCTGGCGATGAATGTTTAAAGGATGTTGCACAAGCACTCGCAGCTCAATGTGAACGTGGTAGTGACTTTATAGCTCGTTATGGTGGTGAAGAATTTGCAGCTGTATTACCTGGAATGAATAGGCATGAAGCTATGGAGTTTGCTAACAAATTACGCAATGCTGTAAATGCTTTGAATATAGAACATAAAGGCTCATTAAATGCAGACCACATCACTATTAGTATAGGTATTGCCACTACTCAAAGTGGTAAAGTGTATGCTGAGCAAGCGTTATTAGAAGAGGCCGATTTAGGCCTATATGCCGCTAAAGATGCAGGGCGAGATAGAATAGTTGCGCTCTAAAAACTTAATATACAAAAATGCCAATATTCATATATTGGCGTTTTTGTATCAAACATTTTTTATTGGTTACTGCGTGATCATACCTAAAGCGGTTTCACCAATGCCCACTAACTTATCATTTTTAAATACAAGTGGCGTACATTCATCTTTCGTTGTTTTAGAATCTGAATGCTTGCTATGAGTTACATAAAAAAGTACTTGGTATACATCGTCATCTTTTTTTAATAGCTCTGTGAAATTAGGCGTTTTTAATTGCGTTAAAACAGATTGGTAACTGCTATCCATTTTTAGCTCTGATATAACTTCACGATTATTTTTATGTTGTGCTTGCCAGCTAGATGAATTCTTACCAGCCCAATGAGTCTCAGCTTCACCATCTGATACGGCAATAACACAGCCTGTTAAAAATGGAGCGATTAAAGCGGCTGCTAAAAGTGATTTTTTCATTTTTATTTACCTTAATAAGATTTTTAATTGGTTATTAGCTGTATTAAAGCAAAGAGTAGACCATATTTTTAAGTTGTTATTAATCAGTTTGTTAAGTGGGTTAAGCTGTTTTTATCTAATAAAATATTAAATGTATTAGTAAAAACAGCCATTTTTTAGCTTATTTGATTACTACAATAAAATCACTACACCAAGCGGTTACGTGATTCGCCTTTATTAAATGCAGCAATATTTAAACTTACTTCATTAATTAAACGCACAATAGATTCGGTGCTTGCCCATGCTATATGTGGAGTAAGTAAAAGGTTATTACCTTTGTAATTAGCAAGTGGGTTTGAAAGCTCAGCTGGTTCTTTAGTTAGTACATCAACACCGGCTCCAGCAATTAGGTTTTGCTCAAGCGCTGTAGCTAAGTCGGATTCGTTAATAATTCCACCACGTGCTGTATTAATAATTATAGCGCTTGGCTTCATCATTTTAAGCTCATTAAGTGCAATTAAATCACGTGTTTCATCTGTTAGAGGGCAGTGTACGCTGATTATATCGGCTGTTTTAATGACGTCTTCAAAAGGCGTACGACCATCACGACATGCAACACCTTTGCGCTCTGCAACAATAACATTTGCGCCAAATGCCTCAGCCACTTTAGCAACGCCTTTACCTAGCGTACCACCGCCTATAATGGCAAATGTTTTACCTTGTAAGTCGTTAAAGCTGTAATCGAGTATGCAAAATATTTCACTTTTTTGCCACGCGCCTTGCTGGCAATCCGCCTGATAGCGGTGTGTGTTACCCAGTAAGTTAGTAATTAAAGAAAATGTATGTTGAACAACAGAAGGTGTTGAATAGCCAGCTACATTAGTTACGGCAATACCAAATTCTTTAGCGGCTTCTAGATCAACATTATTAGTACCAGTTGCACTTACACAAATTAATTTAAGCTGTGTAAGTTTGCTAATAGTGTCGCGATTTAAAACGGCTTTATTAGTGATTAATACATCAGCACCTTGGCAATGTTCAATAACTTGCTCTGGGCTAGTAAGTTCATAAGTCGTTAATTTACCAAGTTGTTCAATACCAGTAAGAGACGTTTTAGCTAACGTTGCGTTATCAAGAATAGTAATGTTCATTATGAGCCCTAAAATAAGTGGATCTGAAAGAGTTAAAATCGTAAAAAGATGCCTACGATCCATCAAAAATCTAAAATACGAGCTTAAGGTACTACGAAAGAAAGGCTTTGTTAATGGTATTACTACCAAATGATTAGAGGGCTTTGTATTAGTGGTCTGCCCACTAGCAGATTGAGAACATGGTATTTTGCTAGACTGATCAGATTTTTGCACTTTTAAGCAAGCTCATGGTCATAGAAGGTAATTAAACTCGGCTTTAAAGCAAGTTGCTAAAAATAAAAATCGTTTTTTTGGTTATTTCGCATTTTAGATTGGCTGAGTTATAATCGGATATAGACATAAACGGTGCGCTTTGGCGTACCGTTTTTTAACACTGTAGATGTAGTAATGAGTGAATTAGAAGATAAATACGCAGATATACGCCCATACAACGACGACGAAGTTGCGGCGTCGCTTACACGTTTAATTAACGATGATGCGTTTATTGATGTAATAGCAAAGTATAATTTACCGCGCTTTTTATCGGCAGTGCCTTTTATTGCGCGTCCAATGGTAAGAAGTCAGTTACGCAAAAAATGGGGCAAAGTTAGCACCGTTGAAGATGTGCAAAATGAAGTGGCACAATACTTAGATAAACTAGTGAAACGCACCACATCAAAAGTTACCTTTTCTGGGTTAGAACAGTTAGATGCTAACCAGGCCTATTTATTTATTTCAAACCACAGAGACATAGTGCTTGATCCTGCATTAGTTAACTGGGGTTTATACCAACATAAAATGAAAACAGTGCGTATTGCTATTGGCGATAATTTATTGCAAATACCTTACATTACTGAGCTTATGCGTCTAAATAAAAGCTTTATAGTTAAGCGCTCTGCTAAAGCACCAAAAGAGATGTTAAAAGCACTGACTCAATTATCGTCATACATTTACGATTCTGTGGTCGGTGGAAATTCTATTTGGATTGCGCAAAAAGAAGGGCGTGCAAAAGACGGTTTTGATCAAACTGATCCTGCGCTTTTAAAAATGCTGCAATTAAATGGGCGTAAACAAAAGAAAGAGTTTGGCGATTATATTAAAGAGTTAAAAATAGTGCCTGTTTCTATTTCTTATCAATATGAGCCGTGTGCAATTGCTAAAGCCAAAGAGCTTTACCACAAGCAACATCATGGTGAGTACGTTAAATCGGCTGGTGAAGATATTGCGAGCATTGTTGAAGGCTTTAGTACTGCTAAAGGGCACGTGCATTTAGCATTTGGGCAACCAATTGAATCTAAATGTGATAGTGCTGAAGAGCTTGCTAAAACAATTGATAGGCAAATTGTTGATTCGTTTTATTTACACCCAGGCAATTACATCGCTGGTGGTTGTAAAGATGCGGTAATAGACTCTCCTGATACAGCGACATTTGAACAACGTTTAGCTTGTGTACCTGAAGAGTTAAAACCATTAGTGCTAGCTATGTACGCTAAGCCATTTCACCGTAAAACAGAGATAAATACTAATAGCTGTGAACATTAATACTCACAGCTCAATGAAATTAAGCAGCAATTAAATTGCTGCTTTTTTTTTGCTCAAAAATAACGCTATACTAATACCTCCTCTTCAACTGGGCGGTACTTATGCATGCAACAAATTGAAATATTTGATATTCCAAGTCCTTGCAAGAGTATTTGCTTAGTTAATAACAGAGGGTATTGCAAAGGGTGTTATCGTAGTCGGGATGAACGCTTTTCGTGGAATACCTTAACTAACGACCAAAAAAAGAAGGTGCTTAGTTTGTGCCAGCAGCGCTACAAACGTTATCTTCAAAAAAAGCAGCAAAATGCAGTGCCAAGCACACAGGCGCAGCAGCAAGGGTTCGACTTTTAAAAGCTTAATCCATACTTGGCTCTTAGTGCGTACACAGTGCCATTGTTAGTTAAGTTAATTAATGACATTTTAAGCTTTTCTACCAAGTTTTCATTACGCTTATTTAAATAATGATAAAGCGGATAAGTATTCAGCACTTCTTTTACAAAGCAACCTTGAGGTGACGGGAGCTCATTGTTTTGCATTATAAAATTAATCATTAAAGCTCCCTGTACTTTTTTCTGAGCAAGCAAATTAAGTTGGGTATTCATGCTTTTAACTTTAATAATATTCCCTGCAAACTGTGTGCTTGCTAAATAATGTTCTTGGACAGGGTAGCCATCAACAATTGCGACGCTATCGAGCTGTTCTAAACTGCTAGGTAAACAGTTTTTATATAATACTAAGTCAAACTTAAATAGCTCATAATCGACCCTAATTAAGTTTTCGTAATTTTCTTCAACGCTTGCATCTCTTCCTAACTGCCCATCAAGTACGCCATTATTTGCAGCTAGCAAAGCATTTTGGTGGCTAAAATCGATTATATGTATTTTAAAACCGATATCTGCGTATGCTAACTTTAATAACTCTAAGGCATAATCAGCTTGTGGTGTACTTTGCGGACGATTAAAAGTGAGGTTGTATTGATGACTAAAACAAGAGGCACTAAAAAATAAATTTACCAATAATAACAAGATACTAAAATGTCTATTCATTATCAGTTCCAATTACTACAGAAATAAATAAAATAAGACGCGTATAATAACAAGGAGATTACCTCTTGCCCAGTTTCGGGGTTAATCAAATAATTTTAAAAGCGAATGAGGAAGTATTGTGAGTTTTAATTTATGCCTATTGCCACGTGAAGAAAAATACCAAATTCAGTTAGATTATGAAGCGTCTTTTTGGGCGTATCAAATTAAGCGAAATAAAAAAACGAGAGAGCAAGTTTATAATACAATCCATAGCCGTCCAATGGCTGAACAAATGGTTTTGAAGCAAAAATTTGAGCAGTATTTAGCGCTAATGCTTAGCTAAGTGTTGATATAAAAATGTATATAGTTGAGTTGCTGGATGGGCTAAAAGTTCCACTCGTTAATAAATTTTATAAAAAACATAATGTAAGAGGGCGGGCTAATAAACAAGATAAGGTATGGGTTACTTACTATAATAATGAAATAGTTGCAGCATGTAGGTTGCAAGATAAAACAGAGTTCTTATTTTTATCTACCGTGTTTGTTGCGCTGGAACATCGCGGTAAAGGTGTTGCTAAACAGCTATTATCAACACTCTTAAAGTCGCAAGATAAGATGATTAATACCTTCGCATATAAAAACGTAGTTGATTTATATTGTGCTATTGGTTTTAACCAGGTGTTAACATATACTCTTGCTTTACAAGTACTTTTTGATACTTACAAACATCGAAATATAGTCGCTCTAGAGTACCCATAATAATAAATAATAATATGGAATAAGCATGAGTAAATGCGTTAATGGGATCATTAGTTGCTTTGTAGTTTTAATAACTATCCTAAGTTGCCAAGTAGGCGCACAAGTAAAACGTTTATCTCCAAGCGAAGGCTTATCGCAAAGCTACGTTAATACAATGCTTATCGACACTAATGGTTACCTTTGGCTTTCTACTGAGGCTGGGCTTAATCGTTATGATGGCTATCAAGTTATTCCAATAAACGGCCCTAATGGTGAATTAGAAGAAGCGATCATTGATCGTATTTACCAAGACCCTCAAGGGCACATTTGGATAGCCTCTTTACTTGCAGGCCTATTTAGATACGACCCCGTAACAGATTCATATCAGCAATTTCTAGAAAAACCTACCAGTGAAGAAGAAATTATCAATCAGTCTGTTTTTAGTATGGTGGCAGTTGATAAAAAAACACTTTGGATTGGGCGAGGCCGCGATTTTGCAAAGCTTGATATCGCAACCGGAAAAATCACAACTATTTTTGAGCTGCCTGCTAAATATAAAAATACCCTTGTGAGAAAGCTGTTTGCTTACAATGGTTATATATTTATAGGTACAAGCCATGGCGCATACGTATTTGATATTGCCACAGAGCAAGTTAGACCCCTGCAGCATTTAAAAGGTGAAGCTGAACATATTTACCAAAATAATGTTAAGTCTTTCGCATTAGGTGAAAATAAACAGTTGTTAGTAGGGGCGGTACAAGGCTTATACGAAGTTAATATTAGTAACTTATCAAAAATGTTTGAACGCCCAGATTTACCTTTTAAAAGTAAAGTATTACTAAGTGACCTAAATGTTTGGAGCATAGTAAACGAACACGGAACAATAGATTTAGCTACCGACAAAGGCTTGTTTAAATTTGATTTAAACACCGGGGAGATGATTAAAAACACTCGAATAGCCCAAAGTAAGTACACACTTGCCGATACCAGTATTATTGATATGGCTAAAGATAAATCGGGTGGTACGTGGGTTGCGACTAAAACCGACGGTGCGTTTTACTTATCTCATGACAGCTATCATTTTAATAATGTCGATGGCACTTTGCTCGGGGGGGATGGTTTATCGCATCACTCTATCTGGGGAATTACCGAATATAAAGACAAGCTTTGGCTTGCAACGCATAACGGTATTACCGAGGTTGATTTAAAAACAAATATTGGTAAAGCTTATTTAAAAGATTACAAAGTCGACTTACTCACCACTGAGTTTACCGTATATGAAATAACGCCTTATAAAAATAATTTATGGCTTTATACAAATCGTGGTTTGTTTATTTTTGACCCTGTAACGCATCAAGTTAGCGAACCTAAAGTACATAACCCTGCTAATCAGGAGTTAATTACTGGTAGGGTACATGGCGTTACATTAATGCCAAATGGCGATCTATACTTTGTGCACTCAGATCATGGGGTATTTATATACAATATAGATTCTCAAGTAATAACGCGTTTGGGTGGTCAGTTTGATCAATTTGAACCCTTTTTAGCCCATGGCTTTTTACCTGCGCTGAGCAATAAACCAGATTCACCATTATTTTTTAATGCCGGTATTTTATACCAAGTAAACCCAAGTGATTTAGCACTTAAAATGATTTATAAAGTGCCAAAACAGCATGAAAACGTAGCCATTAGTGTGCTTTCTTACTTAATTGATAACAACAATATATTGTGGATATCACTTTCTAATTTCGGCTTAATAGGCCTTGACGCATCTACCTACCAATTAGTCCATACAATCGATTTAGAGAGGAATAAATTAGGCACTCTGCTATACGATATGGTGCTAGATGATGATGGCATGATCTGGATGAGTAGCCATAAAGGCATTTGGCGATTAAACCCAGAAACACTTCATTTTCAGCAATTTTCTACATCAGAAGGGCTACTCTCTGCTGAGTTTAATAGCAACGCCATGGCACAGCTTAAAGATGGCCATATTGCGTATGGTAGCTTAAAAGGTTTTACTTATTTTCATCCAATGGAAAACCAAAACTATCAGTCGCTTATTGATCACGTAAATATTACGCGAGTTGATTTAATGTCACGAGATTTATCGCTTGATTTAAAACAACCGCTCAACGAGGTTGTGTTAAACCATGATGATATAGGGCTTGAAGTTGCATTTTCGGCCATGGCATTTAGTAATCAAGAACGCATCATTTATGAGTATCAACTCGATAACGGACAAAAAAGTTATACCCGAAATAACAACCGTGTATTGTTTCCAAAATTGAATCCAGGTAATTATCAATTAAAAGTTTGGGCTAAAGACCCCCTGACTGGCGAATATACCTCACCTGCTATTTTAAAAATAAAAGTAAAGTATCCACTTTGGCGTGCACCTTATTTTATGGTGCTTTACGGCATGCTGTTTATTGGCTTTGTTGCCATGTGGGTTATGCGCCGTAATAAAATTCAGCGTATTTTATTGGCAGCAAATAAAGAAAGTAAAGAAAGCGAAGCGCGTTTAAAGCTAGCGCTTGAAGGCAGCGAATCGGGTGTTTGGGATTGGGAATCAAGTAATCCAAGTATTTACCAACCTCGCTTAGCGAGTGAATTAGGCTACGAAAATGAAACTGTGAGCCTAGATGAATATTTATCTAAAATTCATCCGCAAGACAAACAGCTATTTCGCTTAGAGTGGCTTGAGTTTTTATCTACCGATAAAGGTTACTTTAATTGCACCTACCGCCTGCGCCATGCAAAAGGCTATTGGCGCTGGTATAAGGATTTTGGAAAAGTCGTTGAGTGGGATGATAAAACGCCACAAAAAGTAGCGGGTACCTACACAAATATGACCCGTGAGATGGTGTTTGAAGAACACGCTTTACTATTTACGGCAGCATTTGAGCAAACACGTGATTGGGTGTTTATCCTCGATAAAAATTTAAATATTCGGGCTTCTAATAAATCACTGCAAACCGCCTTTAATTTCTCTGCTGAGTCGTTATCTAGTCGAGCATTAAATTTAGGTATATCGCGCAGCAATCGTTTTGATTATTTACGCATAATGCAAAAGCTATCTATTGGAGAGCACTTTTCGTGTGAAGACAGCGTAGTTTTAGCAAGTGGTGAGCCACGCCATGTACTTGTGAAAATAAGTGCAGTGGCCGATAACGAACAGCGCCTTAATAGTTATGTCATTATTTTAACCGATATAAACGCACAAAAATCAGCCGAAAACGAGCTGCACTTATTGGCCAACTACGATGCCTTAACAGGGTTGCCAAATCGTACATTATTTAATGACCGCGTTGAACACGCCCTTGAGCAAGCAAAATTGCACGAATGTAAAGTCGCTTTATTACATATAAATATTAAGCGTTTTAAATACTTTAATGACTCTTTGGGACATGCAGTTGCTGATGAGCTAATTAAAGAAGTTGCTGAGCGTTTAAAATGCTCCTTACGTCCGTCTGATAGTGTTGCTCGATTTGGTGGCGATGAATTTGTAGTACTGGTGGAAGATATTCAGCGAATCGAACAAGTACTCATTATATGCACTAAGTTGATGGATTGTGTGAATCAAAATATTACGATTAATGGCCAAGTTGTAAACGTTAATTTAAGTATTGGTGTGGCTATATCACCAGATGATGCACAGCAAGGCTCTGCGCTTTTAAAAGCTGCGAGCATAGCGTTATATCATGCAAAAGACTCTTTAGAGGGGCGTTATCAGTTTTATAAGCAAGAGATGAATCAGCATGTTCAAAGAGCGCTGCATCTTGAGTCTCAGCTAACTAAAGCGTATCAAGAAGAAGAATTTTGTAATTACTACCAGCCTATCATTAACGCTGAAAGTCAAAAAACAGAAGGCTTTGAAGTACTGCTGCGTTGGCCTGAAAATAAGCTTGTGCAAACTCAAGAGTTTTCGGTGGCAGCAGAAGGTATAGGCCTAATTACAAAAATTATGCTGCAGACTTTTGCGCGCGCTTTATTAGAGCTAAAAGAGTGGCGAAAAGCCTCACCTAGCCTGTATTTATCTATTAATTTATCGGCTCTTGATTTTGAGTTTAAAGACCTTGTTCCTGAAATTAAAAAAGCGTTAAGTAATTCAGGAGTGTCGTCTGAGGCAATTGTTTTTGAAATAACCGAATCAATATTAATGCGTGATTCAAAAGAAGCACTACACAGCATGGAACAACTTAAAAAGTTGGGCTGTAGATTGTATATGGATGATTTTGGTACGGGTTACGCATCGCTTACTTATTTAAAGCGTTTTCCTATTGATGTATTAAAAATAGATAGAAGCTTTGTACAAGACATAGGCATAGATTCTGACGATGAAGCTATTATTCAATCAATACTCGCGCTTGCAGATAGTTTAGGTAAAGAATGTGTAGCTGAGGGCGTAGAAAGTCCGCACCAACTCGCCTTTTTAAAGGCGCGAGGATGCATGCATTTCCAAGGGTATTTATTTAGTAAACCGGTACCTAATACCGAAGTACTCCCGCTTATTAATCGTAATTGGAGTGATATATTTAATTAATAATAGCAGTACTTATTTAAGGCCTTTTACCGCAGTGCCTGCAAAACAAATGGCTATTATGCTCATTCAACTGCGTTTTAATGGCCTTATTAGCTTCTAGTTTACTCAAGCCTAATTTATAGCGTAGTTCTTCTAGGTGTTCTTGTTGAGTATCATTAAGAGTGCCATCTTGAATTTGTTCATGTACGGCATCTTCAAAAAATTGGCGGCGTTTACGTATTTGTTCTGAAAAACTAGACGCCAGTAAACCGGTAGGTATTGCAACCATTCCCATGCTCAGTAGTGTAATAACCCCGCCGAAAAACTTACCCAATGGTGTTATAGGTACTACATCGCCATAACCAACGGTTGTTAATGTTGCCATTGCCCACCACATAGCCGCAGGAATAGAGCCAAATTTATCGGGTTGTATGTCGTGCTCAATTAAGTAAATTCCGCATGAAGCTAAAATAAGCACGACGGCCATAATAAAAAAAGCAGCCATTAATGAACTACCTTCATCGTTAAAGGCTTTTAAAAGTAGCTGCATGGCGCGTGAGTAGCGAGTGAGTTTAAATACCCTTAATAGTCGGAGCACGCGTAAAAAACGTAAATCGAGAGGAAATAAAAACATCATTAAGCTTGGTAAAATCGCAATTAAATCAACAATTGCCAAAGGTGAGAAAAAATAGCGAAGCCGACGTTTGGTATGAGACCCTTCCATTGCTGCATATTGTGTTTTATCTACGCAAGCCCAAAGTCTGGCTAAGTACTCAATAGCAAAAATAGCGACCGAGACAATTTCTAAAACTAAGAATTCGTTGTAATACTGCTCTGCCACACTTGGAATTGATTCAATAACAATGGCTACAACGTTAATCATTATTAAGCTAATGAGTGCAATATCAAGAATATGTCCCGCTCGATGGTACTGGCCTGTGCCTTCAAACAGGCAAGCCATTTTTTGTCTTAAAGTGTGTGGTTCATTCATTATTTAAGTTTAAGTACCATATTAATACTGCCTTCTTCAAAGTCGCGACTAATTTTAAAACCTAACTTACGGGCAAGCTCAATCATCCCTGTATTCTCTGGTAAGGTTATGCCTTCAATCGATTCCACACCTTGGCGTTTACAATGGTTAATTGCTGCACTCATTAGTATGCGACCAAGCCCTAAACCTTGGCAATCTGAGCGTACTACAATGGCAAACTCAGCATGCAGGTTATCGGGGTCCATAATGACGCGAGACACACCTAATGTGCGAGTTTTACCTTCAAAGCGTTGGCAAACAATAAACGCCATTTCACGGTCGTAATCAATTTGCGTCATTTTCGCGAGTTGATCGTGGTTAAATTGTGGTAGTTCGCCAAAAAAGCGTTTATATCTGTCTTCTTTATTAAGTGACTCGTCAAATGCTTTATGGGCTTGTTCATCTTCTGGCTTTATTGGTCTGAGCGTAGCTTGGGTGTTGTTTTTAAGTGTTACCACTTCAACAAGTTCAATAGGGTAGGGACGAATAGATAAGCGCTTACGATTGCTCTGAGTTTGATAACGGCTAAGTGTCATGGTGGCATCGAGCACTAAAAACTGTCCATTACTGGCAAGTATAGGATTAAGTTCCATTGAGCTTATGTCAGGTTGATCAATAACTAACTGAGAAATACGCGTTAGCAGTGCACACAAACGATACTTATCAACTTTTTCGGGTAATATGCGCTCCTTTAGTACGCCTTTATCGTGCGCTGCGGCAATTAAATACTTTGCTAAGTTCATATTTAGTGGAGGCAGAGCAACAGCGGCTTGCGCATATTCAAGGCCGGTTCCTGCTTCACCTAATAATATAACAGGACCAAAATTAGGCTCGGTTTTAATCGCAATTCGCAGCTCATTTGCGCCTGCTCGCGGCGCCATTTTTTGTAATGAAAACCCTTCAATAACAGCATCCGGATAAGTGTTTTTAATACGGATAAGCATTGCAAAAGCAGTTTGTTCAACCTCGTTGGCATCGTTTAAGTTAAGCACCACACCACCTACTTCAGACTTTGAAGCAATACTTGGGCTAATAAGTTTTAACGCGACCGGAAAACCAAGTTCTATGGCTTGCTCTCTGGCTTCTGTTGGGGTGTAAGCCACCTCAGTTTGAATGCATGTAATACCATAGTGATTTAATACTTGGCTTGCCTGATGGGTAGGTAAGTAGCTTTGTCCGTCATCTAAAAACTCATTAATAAGCGCTTTAGCTGCTACTTTATTTATTTTTGCGTCATCTGTATTCGACTCAGGTGTTTGCGTTAAATGCTTTTGGTTACGGCGATACGTTACCAAGTGCATAAACGCGCCAACAGCACCCTCTGGTGTTCTATAAGTTGGTATTGCGTTGTTTGAGCACACTTTTCTGGCGGCGTAAGATGCGTCTTCACCCATAAAATTAGTTATAACGTAAGGGCGTGCCATTTTGGGTAATGTTTGTAAGGTTTCTACAATAATGTTGGCATAGTCTTCGCTGGGCGCAAGCGCTGAGGGAGTATGGATAATCAGTAAGTTTTTAACTTCTTTTGCGTGCAGTAAAATTTCTAATGCTTGCTTATAACGCGCAGGTGCTGAGTCACCAAAAATATCCACAGGGTTTGAGGTGGTTTCTGATTGCGGAATTACTTTATTTAGCGCATTTCGGGTTTCAGCGCTCAACTCGGCTAATTTACCGGAGCTTTGAATTAGCTCATCAACGGCCATAACACCCGGGCCGCCACCATTAGTTAAAATTGTCAGTTGCTCTACTTTTAATAATTTTGGATGCATGGCGAGTGTTTGTGTCGCTGCAAATAGCTCTCGTAAATCATTTACGCGCAGCATACCCGCTCGTTGAAATAACGCATCGTAAACAGCATCAGAGCTTTGCTTTCCGCCGGTGTGAATTTCGGCTGCAAGTGCGCCTGCACTTGTTTTACCTGTTTTAATTGCAATTACAGGTTTACTAAAGGCAGCAGCTCTTGCTGCTGATATAAAGCCACGAATATCTTCAATGTTATCAATGTAGAGTAAAATAGCTTTGGTTTTAGCATCACGACCTAAAAAGTCGAGTAGTTCATTAAAGTTTATATCAAGGCAATCACCTACCGATACAAAATATGAAAAGCCAATTTCTTTGTTTTTAGCCCAATCTAAAATAGTTGAGCATACTGCTGCTGATTGCGATACAAATGCAATTTTACCTGGGCTTGCTACAGTATGTGAAAAGCTCGCATTTAAACCAATATGAGGGATCAGCAAGCCCAAACAATTGGGTCCAAGCAAAGTAACCTGTTTGGCTTGAGCGCATGCTTTAAGTGCGCTTTTTTGCTCTCCAGAAAGCCCATCTGCAATAACAATAGCCGTTTTACAGCCAAGTTCTCCAAGCTGCTCAATAATATCAATTAAGGTATTTTTGTTAGTACAAATAACAGCAAGGTCGGGTACTTTTGGTAAGTCAGCAATAGAGGGGTAAGCAAGTACGCCATGTACTGCGCTATGGCTTGGAGTAACGGGCATTATCGGCCCTTTAAAACCGCCTTGAAGTAAGTTGCGCATAACCACAAAACCAGCACGAGTTGATATATTAGAGGCACCAATAACGGCCACTGAGCTTGGGTTAAAAAACTGGGTAATGCGCTTAAGGCTCATGGTTTTTCCTAGGCTGATTAAATTTTGCGTTATTTATAGTCTCAATGTACCCTGTTTACTGTGTTATTTCGAGCGTCTAGATGCTTATTATTGATATCAATCAAGGAGATTATTGTGAATAAAACCCCCGGTTTTTACATTGTTATAGCGGCTATTTGTTTAAGTATAGGCTTAATTAGCTTAGGGTTTATTTTAAAGAGCACAGCTCTCAGTGTAAAAGAGATGGAACGTACTGTGCAGGTTAAGGGATTGGCCGAGCGAGAAGTAATAGCCGATACGGTAATTTGGCCTCTGCAATTTAGTGATGCCGACAATAACCTTGAAAAATTAGTCAGCCGAGTTGAGAAAAAAAATGATGCTGTAACTGCTTTTTTAAAACTGCATGGTTTTGACGACGATGAAATAACAATAGGCAGCCAGTCAGTTATTGATAAGCAAGCACGTGAATACAGTAATGAAAATCAGCAATTTAGATACATAGTGCGTTCAAATGTTATTGTTTATTCTGATGCGCCAGATAAAGTGCAAAACGCGCTGAGTAAAGTAAGCCAGCTTGCTAAACAAGATATCGCGATAGTGCAGGACAGCTACGAAACAAAAGTTGAATACATTTTTACAGGCCTCAATGATGTAAAACCTGCGATGGTGCAAGAAGCAACTGAAAAAGCGCGTGAAGTCGCTAATAAATTTGCTAAAGACTCTAATTCAAAATTAGGCAAAATAAAAACAGCTCGCCAAGGGCAATTTAGTATCAGTAATCGAGATTCAAACACACCGCAAATAAAAAATATAAGAGTGGTAACCAGTGTTGAATATTATTTAAATGACTAGGGCTTGTTGACCTTTCAGGATTAAAATTTGTTCAATCTAGGGGCCGATTTAATCGCGGCGTGAGGTTTGTAACCTAGCGGGCTAAGTAAAAACCGAGCAAAGCTTCCGCGTCCTGCTCACGCCCCTTACCTACATCCATGTAGGCAACAAAGAGTAAATTGCCCCTAGGCAGAACCCTTCGGGCAGCGCATGTTTGGCATTTATTCCACGTTATCGCCTATTAATGGGGAATAACCACACTGCATAGGCTCTGCCTTGCCTAAATACCAAACATACTGCTGCAAATTTAACCTCGAAAGATAAACAGGCCCTAGGAAATAATATGTCAGAGTCTAAATATGGTCAGTTTGTACTGGCGCCCCGTTCGTATTTTTTTACTGCTATAGCGAGCGTAGTATTTGCGTTTATTGGCTTTAGTTATAATGCATGGCGAATGGAGGCAAGTGAAGAGAACAACAATACACGCATTGCTAGCTTTCAAATATTACAAGAACTAGCCGAGCTTGAGCTTATTGTATTTGCCGCACATTACGATAATAACAAAATAGATGGCAGCCCTAGAAAAGGCTGGGTTAAAGTTAACTTAATTCATGACTTAAGCTACTTAGCCGTTGATAAAGTACATTTAAAAACAAAAGACTTACAAAAGGTCTGGCAAACAAATTGGCCAAATATGGTTGATCAGCAAAGTGCTGCGCAATCTATTACACATGCCATAGACAGTGTGCGTACAGAAGTTGTGAGTGAATTAAAGCGCCTTGATTAAGTGAGCAACTTGCGCCGTTGAGCGTTGCAAGTAAGCGGCGCTCAGTAAAATTGTGGTCTCGTTAACTTTTTGCCCTTTTAGTACGTTGGCAAGCTTCTGTTTTGCGTTAGGGTTTTGTTTTTGCTCTATTTCCATTAATGCTAACAAAGCTGAAAATTCATGCTTTACCGGTGTGCTCGATTTATTTGCATAGGCAATGTAGCAGGCAACTGGTGTTAATCCGTGAGAGTTGGGCTGCGCCAACGCTTTAACTAAGTCATCATTTGATTCAAACAACATTAAAGAGCGTACATAGTTAAATGGCAGCTTTGTAGCATCGGCATGCTTAAACACATTGTGTAGTACGTTATTTCCTTGAGTATCTTGTACTAAAAAGCCTTTATTTACTCTCAGTGCTGGGGTGAAAAAGCTCAATGCGTCAATATTAGTGAGTTGGTTAATAAATAGAGAAGGTGCTGTATTAGTACTTAATATACGGATTGCTATGTTTTGCATAAAGTCATACTTAACACTCAACCGTTGGGCGCTGTCATATAAATGGTTAAGCTGCAAAGTTTGCTGAGCAGGGCTTAACTGCCTAAAGTCGTTATCGAGTTCATTTAACTGCTGCTTTGAAATACGCGCATTAAGTAGTTGTATGCTTAAATCCATTATTATTTCCAAAATCTTTTTTGCTACTATAAAACAAAAAAGGCCGCAAATGCGACCTTTCATATTTAAAGCAATTGTTTAAATTGGTTTTAAGCCTTTTTGCTTGCTACCCATTCATTAACAAAGTTTTCTAGTACATTAAGTGGTACAGGACCATTTTTAAGCACTACGTCGTGGAACTGGCGAATATCAAATTTATCACCAAGTTGCTTTTTAGCTTCTTCACGAAGCTCTAAAATCTTAAGCATACCCACTTTATAAGCCGTTGCTTGTGAAGGCATTACAATGTGACGCTCAACCATTTTAACACCGTCAGATGTTGCATTAGGCGTGTTATTTACGTAGTAATCAATACCTTCTTGGCGAGTCCACTTCATTGCGTGAATACCCGTATCAACAACTAAGCGACATGCGCGCCATAATTCCATTGAAAGGCGACCAAAATCTGAGTAAGGGTCTGAGTACATGCCCATTTCTTTAGGAATGAACTCTGAGTATAAACCCCAACCTTCAATATACGCTGTGTAGCCACCAAATTTACGGAATTTAGGAATTCCTTCTAGCTCTTGCGAAATAGCTATTTGCATGTGGTGTCCTGGAATACCTTCATGGTATGCCAGTGCTTCCATTTGATACGTTGGCATTGCTTCCATATCAAAAAGGTTAGCGTAGTAAACACCTGGGCGTGACCCATCTGGAGCCGGCTGTTGGTAAAATGCTTTACCTGCTGCTTTTTCACGGAATGCTTCAACCGCTTTTACTTTTAAACCTGCTTTTGGTTTAACAATGAATAACTCATCTAAACGCGTTTTCATTGTATCAATAAGCCCAGTGGCTTCATCAAGGTAGCGTTGTTTACCTTGTGCATCATTAGGGTAGTAAAATTGCTTGTCAGTTTTCATAAACTGCATAAACGCTTTTAAGTCGCCTTTAAAGCCAACTTTGTCTTTAATTTCACGCATTTCATCATGAATACGTGCCACTTCAGATAGGCCAATTGCATGGATTTCTTTAGCAGTTAAATCTGTTGTAGTTGTGCGCTTAAGTGCGTTGTTATAAAACGCTTCGCCATCAGGTAATTTCCATGCGCCATCGCGATCATCTGCGCGTTTTTCAAGCTGTGCAAGGTAATTAATTAACTTAGAGTAAGATGGTTTAACAGCCGATTTTAATGCATCTGATGCATCGCTGATTAACGAGTCTTTTTCGTCTTGGCTAATTTCAAGCGCTGTTACTTTACGTTTAAAGTCAGCAAGCAATGTAGAATCATCGCCTTTTTCAAACGGTGCACCGTGAATAATGTTTTTGCTTGAATCAATAACATGCGGGAATACAAATTTAGGGGCAATGATGCCTTTTTCTGCACGTACAGTTAAATCAACGATAAGCTGATCAATAACACCAGTTACACCATTTAAACGAGAAATGTAGTCTTTAGCTTCTTTTACATTACTAATTGAGTGCTGATTAATTAAAAATGCAGGGATCATAGAATGCGTACCAAACATTTGGTTCACAGGGTAATTATGGTAGCGCCATTTAAAGTCAGCAATTGAGCTTTCAAGATCTTGTTTTTTTAAGTCGTAGCTAACTTTTGTTGCATCATCTAATAAATCACGGCTGATTGCTTTTAGTGCAACTAGGTCAGCTTTTGTTTGCGCTAAATCTTTAAGCTGTCTTTCTTCGCTGCCATCATCCCACTTATCGTAATCTTGCTTAATACCCATGTATGTTTGATATACAGGACTGCTCATTACGTCGCGGTTAAATGTATCTTCAAAAAATGCATTGGCTTTGTCTATTTCACTTTGTTGTGATTGAACTGCTTGTGCAATAGGAGCTGAAGTCGCTTGCTGTGTTGTTTGCTGGCAACCAGCAAGTAGTGCAACGCTTACTGCGGCCGCAATAAAAGTAAGTTTACGCATTGTTTTCCCTTTTGTTGTTAGAAACCCATTAGGGTGTTTTATATTTATTTTTTGTGTAGCGCTGGGGGCTACACAAATAATTCTAGCAGGTCATTTAAAAAGCGATGACCTTTTAAGCTTACCTGCCAATGGCTGTCTGTTTGAGTCAATAAACCTTTATTAATTGCTTGGTTTAATGCACTTTGCTGACTTTGCAGTGGTAGTGTTGTAAGTTTATTAAAATCATTAATTGGGCAAGGCTCAACAAGGCGAAAGCGATTCATAAAAAATTCAAACGCTAAATCGTCTTGCTCTACATGCCAGCTTTTGTACATATACGGTTTAATTAAATCCATATAGCCGCGTGGGTGTTTAACCTTTTCAGTACGCGTAATAAGCCCTGTATTTGCATCAGTAACCTTACCATGCGCGCCGCAGCCAATACCGAGATAATCGCCAAAACGCCAATAATTCAAGTTATGTTGGCACTGATAGCCTGGTTTTGCATAGCCCGATATTTCGTATTGTATGTAACCTGCTTGAGCTAGTAACTCGACCCCTTGCTCTTGAATGTCCCACAGTATTTCGTCTTGTGGCAAGGTAGGTGGTTTTGAAGCAAACTGAGTATTGGGTTCAATAGTTAGTTGATACCAAGATATATGCGGTGGATCGAGCGCTATTATTTGTTTTAAATCACTCAGTGCATCATCAAGTGTTTGCCCAGGTAAGCCATGCATTAAATCAAGGTTAAAGCTATTTAAACCGGCTTCTTTAGCTTGTTGCGCGGCATAGTTTGCCTCGTCGCTGCCATGAATCCGACCAAGTGCTTTTAACTTGTCGTTTTGCATGCTTTGCACACCGATAGAAATACGGTTAATGCCTGCTTTTACGTAATCTTTAAAGCGACCTGTTTCTACTGTACCTGGGTTGGCTTCAAGGGTAATTTCGCAGTGTTCTTCAAGACCAATTAGGTTGTCGACTTCATTTAATAAACGAGTATAAGCCGCACCAGTTAATAAGCTCGGAGTACCGCCACCAATAAAGATACTGTGAATTTTACGCCCTTGCACTAAGTGCAAATCTGCTTTTAAATCATCAATTAAATGCTGAACATATTCAGCTTCAGGTATTTCACCTTTTTGTCCGTGGCTATTAAAATCGCAGTACGGGCATTTTTGCACGCACCAAGGTACGTGCACATATAAGCTCAGTGGTGGAAGGTTCACAGGCCGCCTTTTTGCTGTAGCTCTAGCAATAGTTTTTGTAGTGCTTGGCCGCGATGACTCACTGCATTTTTTTGCTCTTTTGTAAGCTCAGCACTGGTACAATTTTTCTCTGGTACAAAAAATACAGGGTCGTAACCAAAGCCACCGTTGCCATTTTGAGTGAGCGTAATTTCGCCTTCCCAGCTTGCACTGCAAATAAGGGGGGTAGGGTCATCTGCGTGGCGCATTAATACCAGTACACACCAAAAACGAGCACTACGGATAGGGTTATTACCCAAGTCTACGAGTAACTTATCAATGTTATCTTGATCGCTGGCACCTGGGCCTGCAAAACGGGCAGAGTAAACACCGGGTGCGCCATTTAGGCCATCAACTTCTAAACCTGAGTCATCGGCAATAGCAGGCATGCCAGTAATTTTAGCGGCATGACGCGCTTTAATAATGGCATTTTCAACAAAGGTAGTGCCGGTTTCGGCAACTTCACCTACGTTAAAATCGCTCTGTGGAACTACATTAATATTCAGAGGGCTTAGCATGTTAGCTAGCTCATTTACTTTGCCAGGGTTACCTGTAGCAAGTACTAAAGTTTTGGTCATGTTATTAATCTACGTAAAATTTTTGCTGAAACTGTAATTTTTGAAATTGATTACTTTGTTGTATTTCAATCTCAAAGCGTAAAATCTCTTCGTTGGTATAATCAACTTGGGCAAGGTAATAAATTGAATCACCTTCTTTTACTTCTTTAAAAGTAAGCGTTTGTTTATTGCCAAGTAGGTTTCTAGCTGTGCCAGTAAGCTTTGCTGTTTGGGCTGTATTTTCGGCATCATTTTTTAATATAGAAATATTCACAATGCCTTTGTATCCGCTTCGCTCAAGGCCATACGCTTTTGCTATTTTTGGCTGAATAAAAGTAGAAGGAAAGGCGATGTAATGCACTTGCCAAGGGCCAAGCTCTTTATATTGTGCGCCTTGCATTTCTTCGCTTTGCGCGTTAAATGCAAATGCTAAACAAGCAATAAAACAAAACTTAATTAAACGGTTCATTATGTATTCCTCAAAACATATAAAAAAGAGGCCTTTGGGCCTCTAATTAAAAATCCATATTAGACTAAAAAATCCATAAGCAGCATTTGCAAAAACTGAATACCAATAATAAGCACTAAAACTGATAAATCTAAGCCACCCATTGATGGCAATATTTTACGAATTGGTTTTAGCATTGGTTCAGTAAGCTGATGGAAAACCGCTTCTATAGGGTTATAACCTTGGCTAACCCAACTTAAAATAGCGCGAATAATAAGTACCCAAAAAACTAAGTTAAGGCCTTCTTTTAGTACCGTTATAAGTGCTTGTATAATTACAGGCTGTATTGCCCACGCATTATATATAACAAGCATTAAAGTACTAATTTTTGCTACAGCCACTATAAATGCCAGCAACAGAGATGCTAAATCAAGTCCGCCAAACCCCGGAATGATTTTACGCAGTGGTTTTACCGCAAACGAAGTGGCTTTAACCACAAACTGGCTCATTGGATTATAAAAGTCGGCTTTTGCCCACTGCAGCCAAAAGCGCAGTAATACCACCATTAAAAACAAATCAAACAGGGTACTGATTAAAAATTGCATGGCATTCATAGTGTAACCTTCAATAAAAAAGTGGTTTTAAAGTTCTTTTTCCATTTGCTCTGCACGCGCAATACACGCATCCATTGCATCGCCAACGGTTTTAGTTAAGCCTTCATCTTTTAAGTGCTCAACAGCTGCGTGAGTAGTACCGCCTTTAGATGTTACGTTTGAACGTAGTTGCGAAATAGTAATATCAGGCTGGCTAAGTGCCATTTCTGCGGCGCCAAGGGCTGTTTGCTGTACTAAACGACGAGCGTCTTCATCATTAAAGCCCAGCGCTTTAGCTTTTTCTTCTATGGCTTCCATAAATAAGAAAAAGTAAGCTGGTGATGAGCCGGTCACAGCAATAATATCGTTAATTTGTGATTCTTTTTCGACCCATACAACAATGCCAGTGCATTCAAAAACTTGTTGTACAAACTCGTGTTCGCTTTGTGTTTCGCCCGCGCCATATAAACCTGATACACCACGGCCTAATAAAGACGGTGTATTTGGCATACAGCGTACCATTTTAACGTCTTGACCTAGCATTTCACGTAAACGTTTTACAGTTAAGCCAGCAGCAACAGAAATAAACAGTTTATCGCTAAAATCTACGCCCGACTCTTGAAACGATTTACATAAATCGCCCATCATTTGTGGTTTAACAGACAAAACAATTACATCAGCATCGCGCAGGGCTTCGTTATTGTCACTGGTGGTTTGCACCTTGAAATCAAAGGCTACCTTTTCAAGCTTTTCTTGGTTGCGGTTAGTCGCAATAATGTTACTTGCGTTAAAACCGTTTTTTACCATGCCACCAATAATGGCGTAGCTCATATTACCTGTGCCTATAAATGCGATTTTTTTATCTGACATAAATCTGTTATCACCTTTTAAGTTCGTGTTCCAAAAATGTCTGTGCCGATCCTTACCATGGTTGAGCCTGCACTAATGGCAGCTTCAACATCGTTACTCATACCCATCGACAAAGTATCTACTTGAGGATATTGGGTCTTTAGTTTATCAAAGCAAGTTTGTAATTGCTCAAAAGATTGAATTTGCGTATCCAGATCGTTGCTTTTAGCGGGAATCGCCATTAAACCTCGAAGTGTTAAGTGCTCACATTGGTTAATAAAATCGGCAAGTTCATCTATTTCATCGCGGTGGCAACCCGACTTCGCTTCTTCATTACTTATATTTACTTGAATAAGTATATTAAGAGGCTGTTTATCGTCTGGGCGCTGGGAATCTAATCGTTTCGCTATTTTTATGCGATCAACACTTTGCACCCAATCAAAGTTGGCAGCCACTAAAGCACTTTTATTAGATTGAATAGGGCCAATGAAATGCCAAATGATGTCGCTATATGACTGTAGTTGAGCTATTTTATCTATAGCCTCTTGAACATAAGATTCACCAAATTCGCGCTGACCATGCTCATAAGCTGCAATAACATCTTCGCTTGGTTTAGTTTTAGACACTGCCAGTAGAGTGACTTCGTTAGTGTTTCGTTGTGCAATTTTTGCCGCGTCTGCAATTCTAGCGTAGGCGGATGTGAGTCGTTCTGCTATTGTAACCATATATTTATCAGTTAGTTGTGGAGTCATAAATGGATATTACCGAATTATTAGCGTTTAGTGTGCAACACAAAGCATCCGATTTACATTTATCGTCGGGTGTTTCACCTATGATACGCGTAGACGGTGATGTTCGCCGCATTAATATACCAGCCCTTGCAGACAAAGACGTAAACAGTCTGGTTTACGATATTATGAACGATAATCAACGCAAGGACTATGAACAAAATCTCGAAGTGGATTTTTCGTTTGAAGTGCCTAATTTAGCACGTTTTCGTGTGAATGCGTTTAACTCTAATCGCGGGCCTGCTGCGGTATTTCGTACCATACCAAGTGAAGTGTTAACGCTTGATGATTTAGGTGCGCCAGATATTTTTAAAACAATCTCCGATACCCCACGTGGACTCGTGTTAGTGACAGGTCCAACGGGCTCTGGTAAATCAACAACACTTGCCGCTATGGTCGATTATATAAATCAAAATAAACATCACCATATTCTAACAATAGAAGATCCAATCGAGTTTGTTCACGATAATAAATTAAGCCTTATTAATCAACGTGAGGTACATCGCGATACTCATAGCTTTTCAAACGCGCTACGTAGTGCATTGCGTGAAGATCCAGATGTAATACTTGTGGGTGAGTTACGTGATTTAGAAACAATTCGTCTTGCAATGACCGCTGCTGAAACAGGCCACTTAGTGTTTGGCACGTTGCATACAACATCTGCACCAAAAACCATTGACCGTATTATCGATGTATTCCCAGGTGAAGAAAAATCAATGGTACGTTCAATGTTATCTGAATCTTTGCGTGCTGTTATCTCGCAAACACTGCTTAAAAAGATTGGTGGCGGGCGAGTTGCAGCACACGAAATTATGATTGCAGTACCTGCTATTCGTAACTTAATTCGTGAAGATAAAATTGCACAAATGTACTCGTCTATTCAAACCGGTGCGTCTGTGGGCATGCAAACAATGGATCAATGTTTAACTAATTTAGTTAATCACGGCATTGTTACAAATGCGGCAGCGAAAGAAAAAGCACAAGACAAAACACAATTTGGCGGGTAAGAAACTATTATGGCTTTATCTTTAAACGACTTTTTACTCATCATGATTGAGAAAAAAGGCTCTGACTTATTTGTATCGAGTCAGCTACCTGTAAGTGCAAAAATAAACGGCGAGCTAACAGCCCTCAGTGACGATAGGCTTACAGATGAGCAATCGCTTGAGTTAGTTGAATCTGCAATGAGCGAAAAGCAAAAAGCAGAGTTTCATACAACGAAAGAATGTAACTTTGCGATTGCCACCGACGAAGGGCGTTTTCGTATTTCTGCTTTTTGGCAACGCGATAAAGCAGGTATGGTTATTCGCCGCATTGTTACGCAAATACCTGATGTGAGTGAGCTAGGTCTTCCTTCTATTCTTACCGATGTAATTATGTCTAAGCGTGGCCTTGTTTTGTTCGTCGGTGGTACTGGCACGGGTAAATCAACCTCGCTAGCCGCACTTATTGGTTACCGTAACCGACATCAACGTGGTCATATACTGACTATTGAAGATCCGATTGAATTTGTTCATGAGCATCGCAAAAGTATTATTACTCAACGCGAAGTAGGGCTTGATACCGAAAGCTTTGAGTCAGCACTTAAAAGCTCATTACGCCAAGCTCCCGATGTAATTTTGATTGGTGAAATTCGCTCTCAAGAAACTATGGAATACGCACTAAGCTTTGCCGAAACAGGCCATTTATGTGTTGCAACACTGCATGCTAACAATGCTAACCAAGCGATTGACCGTATTATGCATTTAGTTCCAAAAGAAAAACACGATAAGCTTAAGTACGATTTAGCACTTAACTTACGTGCAATTGTGGCCCAGCAATTAGTACCGACTGCTGATGGTGAAAGCCGTGTTGCAGCTATTGAAATATTGCTTAACTCACCAATGGTTGCTGAACTGATTAAAAACGGTGATATTGGTGGTATTAAAGAGGCAATGGCTAAATCGAAAGAAATGGGCATGCAAACCTTTGACCAAGCATTATTTGAGCTGTATAGACAGCAGCGAATTAATTACGCTGATGCACTGCATCATGCTGATTCGCCAAATGATTTACGTTTAATGATTAAACTGCGCAATAACGAGCAGCAAGGTGCGGGCTTTTTACAAGGCGTTACTATTGATGGCCTTGACGATAAAAATAGCGATCAATAATTTAAAAAGTAATAAATATAAATACTTAATATAAAAAAAGCGCCAATTGGCGCTTTTTATTTATATAACAGGTTATTTATATAGCCTGTTTATTCACCGTAACTAGACTCAAAAAAACTTTCTAAAATAATAACCGCAGACATATTATCTACGTTACCTTTGCCTAAGTTTTTATAGCCACCACTTTCAAAAAGTCGCGCTTTAGCATCCGCAGTCGTTAAACGCTCGTCTTGTGTTTGCACCGGAATGCCATAATGATTATGTAATCTGTTGGCAAACTTTTTTGCTTTAAAGGTAACCTCTTGTGACGTTCCATCCATATTTAGTGGTAAGCCAACAACCATTAAGTCAGGCTGCCATTCGGTTACTTGTACAGCAATATGGTCCCAGTTAGGAATGCCATCTTGTGCTTTTACAGCCTTAAGGCTAGACGCGCTGCCTGTTAGCTCTTGCCCAATAGCAATACCAATACTTTTGGTGCCAAAGTCAAAGCCCATTACAGTGCGTTCGCCTTGCGGCTTAAGCGATTTTTTTGTCATGTGTATCTTGTTTAAGTTTGCTAAGGATTAAATTACTATTATGCGTGACCAGCTTCAGGGCTGAGTTGGCTAATATCAAAGCCCAACATTGAAACTGCTTTTTCCCATCGTTTTTCAACGGGGGTGTCAAAAATGATCTTCGGATCGGCTTCTATGATCAACCAACTGTTATCAAGTAACTCTTGTTCGAGTTGTCCTTGCTCCCATCCTGAATAACCCAATGTAATAATAAATTGTTCAGGTGCTTGTGCGGTAGTTAAGCTTGCTAAAACGTCTTTTGAGGTAGTGATCATAATATCGCTACTGAGTTTTTGGCTTGCTGAATAACCTGATTGGGGAGAGTGCAAAACAAAACCACGGTCAGTTTTAACGGGTCCCCCTGCAAACACACTTACTTTTGCTGCGTTTTGAGTTTTGTCGTTATCAATTTCTATTTTATCTAAAAGTTCGCCAACGGTAACATCAATAGGTTGGTTTATTACCAAGCCCATAGCCCCATCTTCATTGTGCTCACAAATATAGGTAACAGCACGTTTAAAAAAAGGGTCTTGCATCGACGGCATCGCGATTAAAAAATGATTTTCTAATGACTGCATAGATTTCACCCTTTTTAGTTAATGAACTTTGAGTATGGCACATACCTTTGTTTTTAAAACTAAAAAAGCACTTTCATACAGTTTAAAAATTAATAGTTAACAACTATATTAAAATTTATGACACGAAAGTGCTTTTAATAACGATAGGTAGATACTTATTTATCTAGCTTTCTTTCAATGGCATCAAACAAAATACCTGTAATAGAAATATCATAAGCAGCTTCAATTTCGCGCACACACGTTGGTGCAGTTACGTTAATTTCAGTTAATTTATCGCCAATAATATCTAAACCTACAAATATTAAGCCTTTTTCTTTAAGCGTTGGTGCAACCGCTTGCGCTATTTTTAAATCTGACTCGCTAAGTGGACGGGCTTCGCCTCGACCGCCAACAGCTAAATTACCGCGTGTTTCACCATTTTGTGGAATTCGCGCTAAACAATACGGAATAACCTCACCATCAATAACCAATACGCGCTTGTCGCCTTGTTTGATCTCTGGGATGTAATTTTGCACCATAGCAAAGCGGCTGCCGTGCTCGGTTAGCGTTTCACAAATTACACCAATGTTGGCATCGTCTTCTCTAAGGCGAAAAATAGATGCGCCACCCATGCCATCAAGGGGTTTTAAAATAATGTCTTTATGCTCGGCTAAAAACTCACGAATTTGTTTTTGGCTACGTGTAACAAGTGTGTCTGGCGTATGTTCGCTAAACCATGCTGTAAATAGCTTTTCGTTAGCATCGCGAAGGCTTTGTGGCTTGTTAATTATTAACGTACCTTCTTGTTCTGCACGCTCTAGAATATACGTCGCGTAAATGTATTCGGTATCAAAAGGAGGATCTTTTCGCATTAAAATAACATCAAGGTCGGCAAGGGCTATAGTGGCTTTTTCTTCAAGCTCGTACCATTTTTCTGCATTATTAAACACTTGCGCTTTAGACGCTGTAGCGTACGACTTACCTTTACGAAGAGATAAATCATCCATCTCCATATAATAAATTTCGTAGCCGCGTTCTTGCGCTTGCATCATCATTGCAAAACCGGTGTCTTTTTTGATGTTAAATCCACTAATAGGATCTGAAATAATACCTAACTTAATTGCCATGCGCTGTGCCTTACTATAAATGTTACTGTTTATATGAGGGTGCTTTTAGTTATTTCAATTAGCTAAATCGCCAAATTGAAGTTGTAATGCACTTAAGACCGTTAAAGCGGCTGTTTCCGTTCGTAAAACGCGCGGGCCTAAGCGAATATCCACAAATTCTAGTTGTTTAGTTAGTGCCATTTCATCGTCGGTAAAGCCGCCTTCTGGGCCGACTAAAAAGCGTACGCCATCTTTAGGTACCGTAATGGTTTTAATGCTGTGCTCAGCACGAGGGTGAAGAGTGAGCTTAATTGCATTGGTTTGTTGTGCAAGCCATTGTTTTAAATCTACGGGGGGATGAATAATTGGCACAAAATTACGCCCAGATTGCTCTGCCGCTGCTATTGCAATTTTTTGCCATTGTTGGTGTTTTTTCTCAAGACGATCGCCCATTAGTTTCACGCCACAGCGCTGACTAAAAATAGGGGTGATTTCGGTAATGCCCAGTTCAACTGACTTTTGAATTGTAAAATCCATTTTATCACCACGGGATACACACTGGCCTAAATGAATTTTAAGCGGGGATTCTACATCATGAGGATTAAGCTCTAACGGCATTACGACGACTGTTTTTTTTGTTACCTCAATTATTTCACTAAGGTATTCGCCGCCTTCGCCATTAAAAATAGATACATGCTCGCCTACTTTCATGCGCAGCACTCTGCCAATATGCCCTGCAGCATCGTCATCTAAAGTTACAGGGGTGTTTAGGGCAATACTCGATGTTTGATAAATATGAGGAACTCGCATAGGGCGTCACTTATTACTTAGCGTAAAAATATATACTGCTATGGTAAGTAAGCTGGGAGCTGTGCGCAATTATTTATTTTTATTAAGTTGCTCTGCAAGGTCTATTAAATCTTGTGGTGTGTGCGCTATATCGTGGTGATTTTGCGAAGGTTCCGTTAACGTCTCGTCAGTAACTAGGCTTAGTGTATAGCCTGTATCATCAAGGCTTATTAAAAAGCGCTTTTCATGTAACGAGTTATAAATAAAGCGTTGTTTATCGCTTGCGAGTAAGTAATCGGTACTATTAAAAAGAACTCCGTGTAAATCGTGATGCTCTTTTAGATAGTTAATTAATTCAGAAACGCTTATTTCGTTTTCAAGGTCGCAATAACTATAGTCTTTAATAAGTTCGTCAAACATCATTTTTACTAACTGGCGGGTATTGCTGCCTGCAGCAATAAGCGTACTCGCTTTTGTTATGCCATTATTATTTACATAGTATTCGGCAAATGCTCGGCTAAATTCGTTGTCTATGTCAATTAACAAGTAATTCGTTATTTCAAGTGGCATAGAGCTAGGACCTTGTTGCATTTAAGTAATTACCATTATTACTTAAATGCAGACTTTTAATGGCTGTATTTTAGTAAAAAGGTCTAAAGAGAAAACATGCTAATAAGTAAATAGCCTATAGCACAAAAAACAGCAAACTCTATACATGCTACCCCAATATTATCTTGATGGTCTATTTCAAGAGCCGTATCAATATTTGGTAAAGAGATAACTTTTATCACATACGTTAAGCTGTAAAGTAGTATCCACATTACACCGCAATGCATAACGAGTGTAAATATGTTTTCTACCATTTTACCGTTTTGAAATGCTGCGCTAGATAAACCAGCATATACAGCCAATGCTAAACCTATTGATTTGCCAGCATACCTTATACCAATAGATGTATTCTCTAGGTTAAAGTTACTTTGTAGCGAAGCTCCTTGATTTGCTTTTGCAAAACGGTGTTCTCGTATTTTACTATCCAGTGCAAACATTCCCTGAAGCGTAAAAAAGCTAACACAAGCAATAAGTAAGTTGCTGAATCCTTGGGTGTGCGTCCACGTGTACAAGCCAAGTGCGATAATACAGTTAGCGATTAGCATGCCTGAATCTACCAATGCAGCACATACATTTTGTTTTAGTATGGCAGCTTCTTCGTTAAACCTGTGAAGTATCCATTTTCTGTGAATTAAATGACCCACTTTTATAAAAGTGAATAAAAGAATAATAATAATTAACACTTTTAACGGATTTGACTGTGCGGTACTTATACTTATTTCGTCAAATAAGAAAGCCATAGTGGCTATAACAACTGATATTTCAGATGCAAAACTAATACCCATGGCAAAGTTGTCGTGTTGTGCTAGCTCATCTTTAAGCGCTTGTTTTGCTTTGATTTGAGTGACAACTCGTAAACAAAAAATAGTTATGCAAATAACCGCAAAACTAATGGCAATCGCAATAAAACTAGTGTTAGATAAAGACAAATATGACATGGTAATCCTAATTAAGTTAACCTTTCTAGGTTTTAATCATTCTAGTACGGTTATTGATGATATAAAAGAGAGGATTGATGAGTAACGTAAAGCAACTTCCTATTCAATTACAAAAACTTGGCTTGATGCGCTTTGAACAGTTATACCCGCAACAAAGTGAACAAAGTGAAGTTGTAAGGTTATTAGCATTAAGCGACTTTGCTTGGCGCAGTTTAGAATCACAACCTGATTTAAATACTTGGCTATTATGCAAAGACGAAGTACAAAATAGAGCAATAGATTCTCCTTTTAAAAACCTTAACTTAGCTGACATTGATGAAGTGCAGTGCCATAAAGTACTTCGCCAATATCGTGAAAAGTACTGGCTCAAAGTCGCCTTTTTAGATTTATGCTGTAACAATCCCATTGCTGATAGTATTAATTACATAAGCCAACTGGCTGACATGCTAATAAATAGTGCTAACCAATGGGCGCATGCACAGGTGGCAAAAGTAAATGGTGAGCCGCTTGATGAGCAAAACCAAGCAATGCCGTTAATGGTGTTGGGTATGGGAAAACTTGGCGGACAAGAGCTAAATTACTCCTCTGATATTGATCTCATTTTTGCATATCCGCGCAGTACAAAAACCCAAGGTGGCCGCAGAAGCCTTGAGGCCCAAGTATTTTATACCAAAGTTGCACAAAAACTCATTGCATCACTTAACCAAGCCACCGGTGACGGGCAGGTATTTAGGGTTGATATGCGCCTACGCCCGTTTGGCGAAAGTGGCCCTTTGGTTATGAGCTTTAATGCCATTGAAGATTACTACCAAGAACAAGGTCGCGACTGGGAACGCTA
Source organism: Pseudoalteromonas arctica A 37-1-2 (assembly GCF_000238395.3). Lineage (GTDB taxonomy): Bacteria > Pseudomonadota > Gammaproteobacteria > Enterobacterales > Alteromonadaceae > Pseudoalteromonas > Pseudoalteromonas arctica. The sequence continues at coordinate 3,315,657 of NZ_CP011025.1, read as the reverse complement.
CGCGATGTTAAAAGGGCGCTTAATTGGCACGCCTAATAAATATTGGGATGAATTTATTAAGCTTTTAAAGCCGTTTGTTTATCGCCGGTATATTGATTTTTCGGTGATTGAATCTTTGCGTAAAATGAAGTTAATGATTGCACAGGAGGTTCGCCGTAAACGCTTAACTAATAATATAAAATTAGGCGCTGGTGGTATTCGTGAAGTTGAATTTATAGTGCAAGCCCTACAAATGGTACGAGGTGGGCGAGAGGCTAATTTACAAACTCAATCATTACTTAAAGCATTAAATGAGCTGGCACTTAACCAAGTTATAGATGAGCAAGAAGCGAGCGAGCTTAAACGCAATTACCTTTATTTGCGAAAAGTTGAACAGTACTTACAAATATTTGACGATCAGCAAACGCAAACACTCCCCGATGATGAATTGAACCAGCAGCGCTTAAATTTATTATTAGAACAAGCTGATTTTTCTGCCACTTTAATCACTATTGAAAAGGTAATGAAGCAAGTTAACGGCGAGTTTGCACTCGTTATTGGTGAAGAAACCGCACCACTAGATACCTGTGAAGGTGCATTTATTAGTGCTTGGGATCATGGTGATGTGAGCTTTCTAAAAGAGGCTAGAGATGAATGGCAAACACCCCTTAACGATTTTAAATTAAGGCTGTCTAAGGTCAACATAGGTAACAGAGGGCGTGAAACCCTTGATAAATTAATGCCTGTTTTATTGAGCCAGTTAAATGACTTTAATGCCAGCGCAGCTGCTTTTACAATGGTTTGCCAAATTTTTAATAAGATAATTTCACGTACTGCTTATTTAGAATTGCTGTACGAAAACCAAGGTGCATTAAAGCAACTTGTTTTACTGTGTTGTCATAGCAAATGGATAGGCGAGCATATTTCTCGCTACCCTATATTGCTGGATGAGCTAATAGACCCGGCTGTTCTTTATAAACCGACACCATTAACCGCTTATAAAGATGAAATAAGACAGTATTTTTTACGAATAGAGCATGACGATTTAGAACTGCAAATGGAGTCGCTTAGGCAATTTAAGCAAACGCATCAATTACGAATTGCTGCTGCTGATGCAACCGGTGTTCTTGATGTAATGAAAGTAAGCGATCACTTAACCGTATTGGCTGAAGCGATTGTTGATCAAGCTGTTAATATTGCATGGCATAACACCGTTAAGCGTTTTGGTATGCCCCCTGGCACTGATGATGAAAACAAAGGTTTTGCTGTTATTGCATATGGTAAAACAGGCGGCTTAGAAGTAGGGTACGATTCAGATTTAGATTTGGTGTTTGTGCATAATCATGATGGCTCAAGCCAAACCAATGGTGAAAAACCGATAGATTCTCGCCAGTTTTATTTAAAACTCGCTCAGCGCTTAATGCATTTATTTAATACTCGTACTGCATCGGGTATTTTGTATGAGCTTGATACGCGATTACGCCCTGAAGGTGCATCAGGTTTACTTGCTATCAATTTAGAGAGCTTTAATCACTATCAGCAAACTCAAGCATGGACGTGGGAACATCAAGCACTTGTGCGGGCTCGGTTAATTTTGGGCCAAGACGATCTTATAGAGCGTTTTTCACAAATTCGTAAAAGTATTCTTTGCCAACAGCGCGATGATACCGTGTTAAAAGCCGATGTAATAAAAATGCGCGAAAAAATGCGCGACCATCTAGCGAAGGGAAATATTGATCAATTTGATTTAAAACAAGATATTGGTGGTATGGCTGATATTGAGTTTATTACGCAATATTTAGTACTTAAACACGCGAATGAGTTTGAGCAGCTTACCGTTTATTCAGATAACGTAAGAATATTAACGGATGCAGCAAATATAGGCTGTATTACTAAAGAGCAAAAACAGCAGTTGATCAAAGCGTATATTGATTATCGCTCGTGTTATCACGTGCTGAGCTTGGATCAAAAAGGCAAATTGATCTCGCGAGAAGCTTTTTTACAAGATATTACTAACGTAACGAATATTTGGAATAGTATTTTTGAATTGAATTGAATTGAATTGAATTGAATTGTAAAACCCAAGCGCTTGCTTGGGTTTTTTGTACGTGTAAACCCTTAAACCTTTAGCTTTAAACAGTTTGTACGTACAAACTCTGAGGGTAACTCGGTAATAACAGCCGCTCTTTGCTTATGGCAAAAGTAAGTATAAACCTCATACTCAAAGTCATCATTTATAGCGCGGCCAATTTGATAAAGTGCAGAAGTAAAGTTACTGTCTACTCTAAAATGATCTTTAACTACGTAGTCTTTACTTAAATACCAGTAAAGCTCAATACCTTCATTTTTTGCGTATTTATTGAGTACGTTTTTAAGTGTTGTGCCATTTTCAAAGCGCCTCGGTTCAGCTTTTCCAGTCCAACTTGTTGGCATAGGATCAACTGTTCGCGCACGTTCAGCCAATACTCTATCTAAGGTTTGTTCTGGTGTTTTAAGCTTTAAAACAAATTTATCTCGTTCTTTATTACTTTTTACTTGGTTACGAATAGAAGAGTAAAAACGTGATAATCCTTCGGCGGCTGCATTTTTAGATTTTTTTATATCGAATACAGAACCATCACCCAACAGAAAGTATACGGCGAGTGCCATTAACACAACTGCAAATGATAAATGTCTAATCCAAAACCACATTATTATTCCCCACCTTATTTGTTCCTATTATTGTTATACCATTACTTTTTATAAAAAGAAGGGGTATTTTTATCAGGTCGAGTTTTAAAACGACGGTGTAGCCACATGTATTGCTCTGGTGCAGCATTTATACATAGCTCTACGCGTTGATTAACGCGTATTACATCAGCTTTATCATCACCACTGGGGAAGTTTTCAAGCTCAGGTACTACCTCTAAATGGTACTTACCATTTTCGTCACGGCGAGAGATTAAGCTCATAGTTTCGCAGTTTTTACTGCCAGCAAACATAAGAGTACCTGTTGTAGTTGCAGTGTCGGGAACAGCGTAAAATGGCACAAATTCACAGCGGTTACGGCCGTAATCTTGATCGGGTAAGTAATAGCATACTTTTTTATTTTTTAATGATTTAAGCAAACCTTTTACATCTTTTCGGCCAATTAAGTATTCGTTAGAACGAAGACGGCCATTAGTTGTAAAGTATTCCATTAGTGCGTTGTTGTGAGGACGATAAAAGCCTAAGCCTTGGCATTTCAATCCCATCACACGACTAGCCATTTCAAGATGCAAGATATGGGGTACAAGTAATAAAATACCTTTACCAGAGGCTTGTACACGCTCAAAGTGCTCTAGACCTTTGATTGAACCATATACACTTTCAACTCGCCACTGCGGCCACCACCAGGCCATACCAGTCTCAACCATAGCAATGCCGGTATTTTCCATATTTTTGAGTACAAGATCTTTTTGATCTGCTGCGCTCATATCAGGAAAACATAATTTAATGTTAACTTCTGCAATATGGCGACGGCGTTTCATAAACTTATGAACTAAGCGGCCAAGTTGTTTACCCATCGCCAACTGTAGTTTTTGTGGCAACCAAGAGATCAAATATAAAAATAAAACGCCAACCCACGTTAACCAGTATCGAGGGCCTAAAAAAGATGCTTTAAAAGGAGAAGAAGTGACCACAAAAATCTCTCTGAGAATAAAAACGATAGTTTAACGCTAAGCGCTGTAAAATACAAAAAGCCAGCATTTAGCTGGCTTTTAATGTGTTCATACTATGCGAGTAATGAAATTTAAGCGGCTTTTAAACCTTGATTTATAGCCACTAAATCTTCACTTGTTAGTGTTCCCGCAGCTTGTTTTAAGCGAAGGGTAGATAACACATAGCGGTAACGTACATCTGCAAGGTTACGCTTTGCATCGTATAAGTTTTGCGTACTTACTAGTACGTCAACAATGGTACGCGTACCTACTTCAAAACCGGCTTCAGTTGCTTTAAGCGCACTTTGAGCTGAAACAACAGCTTGCTCTAGCGCTTTGTAAGTAGCAATGTCTGAAACAACTTGGTTATAAGATGTAATCACTGTGCGAGTTACTGCACGATAATTTGTTTCATAGTCTTGGCTAGCACCTACGTAAAATGCACGGGCCTGATTTGTTGCAGCAACTGTAGCACCACCTGAATATAAAGGTACGCTAAAGTTAAGCCCTACAGAGCTTGAGTCTGAACGTGGCTGATCATCAAAGTTAGCGCCATTTATTTGATTGTCTGTAAGAGAATCGCCGTAACTAGCACTTAGGGTTAGTTTTGGGTAATGACCCGCTTTTGCTAATTCAATTTGATCTTTTGCAATATCAACCGTTACTTTAGACACTTGCAGGTTTATATTTTTATCTTCAGCTATTTTAACAAAGTCGCTTGAGCGCTTAGTTGGTTTAGTTGTTGAGAAAGTATCTGTATTTAAAAAATCTAATTTTTCGTGGTATTTACCTGTAATCTCACGAAGTTGCTCGCGTGCTGTTTCTACAGCATTACCTGCAATAATTTCTTGAGCTACAGAGTTATCAAACTGAGCTTGCGCTTCGTGTACGTCCGTAATAGCTGTTAGGCCAACTGCATAACGTTGTTTTGTTTGCTCAAGTTGACGTTCAATTGCACGTTTTTCAGCTTCAACAAATTCTAGGTTATCGCTTGCACTTAATACGTTAAAATAACCCTCAGCAACGCGTACAATTAAGTTTTGTTTAGCTGCATCGTATAGGCCGCTTGCTTGAAGCGCTTGCTTGTCGGCAATATCTAACGTATTCCAGGCACCTAAATCAAATAATGTTTGGCTTAAGCTTACACCGCGAGAGAATTGGTCTGTATCACTTTCAACTTTTACTTGGTTAGATAAGTCGCCAACGCTTTGGTACGACGTTGCATCGCTTTTTGTATAACCCATAGTTAAACCAATTTGAGGTAATAGTGCACTCATCGCCAAATCGCTTTGGTAAGACTGCGCATCGGCTTGGGCTTTTGCTTTTAAAACAGTAGGATCGTTAGCTGTCGCTATTTCAAAAACTTGTAGTAAATCTTCAGCTTTCACTGCTGTTGCACCTAGTGCGCATGATAAACTAACTAGCGCCGCAAGAATGTTCTTTTTCATGTGGGGTTCGGTCCTTAGACAATTTTTGTACTAAAAGCATGTTAACCTGTTTTACTCCATAACAAAAAAAATAATTAGTAAAACAGTATGTTCAAGTGTAACAGAATATATTAACGCATTTTAAAGCTTTAGATAAGTAGGAGGTAGGTACGTGGTTGATAAAAAACTCGTTCAATTTACACATAAAGATGTGAATTTAAAGCCAATAAAAAACCTTTATAAAGGTTTTTTTCAGGTTGATTTATACCAATTTGAACATGCTCTTTTTGCGGGTGGAAAATCTAAAGTAATTAGCCGAGAAATATTAGAACGTGGCGATGCAATTGCAGTACTCCCTTACGATCCAATTTCAGATACTGTTCTTTTAATTGAGCAAATACGTATTGGCGCTATTAAAAGCAAGCATTCGCCTTGGCTGCTAGAGTGTATAGCCGGAATGACAGACGGCAGTACGGATTACGAATCAGTTGTAAAAAAAGAAGCGTATGAAGAAGCTGGGCTTGAATTAACTGAACTTGAATTTATGCTTTCATACCTATCAAGCCCTGGTGGTACAACTGAGCGCTTGCATTTGTATTTAGCGCGTACTGACTTAAGCCAAGTGAAATCAGGTGTATATGGTCTTGAAACTGAAGGCGAGGATATAAAAACTCATATTTTATCGGTTGATGATGCGCTAATGCGCCTCAATAACGGTGAAATGGATAATGCGGCAACGGTTATTTGTATGCAGTGGCTTGCGCTAAATCGCGAAAAAATGGCAAGTAAATGGGCATAAACTCTTACTAATATTATGGTGGTACTTTGACAGCACAATTAGCAACAAAGCGATATATTCAGAGCCTCCCAAAGTATTTAACACTTTGTGAGCATAACTATGTGCGACTATTAAAGTTGTTACCGAGCGAGCGCAATATAGGAAGCATTCGTGAAGTTAAACTTGGCAACAGTGAGTTTGCTACAAAAATTGATGGCAGCGCAAAATACACTATGGATATTTCAATTAAGCAGCTAACAGGAATGGTTAAAGGGATTACGCCACTGTATTTAACGGTACGCATGTATCACGATGCCAAAGTGGCTGAAATTGTTCATCACGATTATCATCAACGCATAAAACCTTCTTATGGATACCCTAACCCTAAAATGCATCAAAAAGATGAAAAGTATCAACTTAATGCTTTTTTATACGACTGGTTAGTGGCCTGTGTAGAGCACGGGCAAGCAACATTAAATTGGGATGTAAATAATGGCTTGGTTTGATGATACATATACATTTGATAAATCATCTTTGTGCATTGCGCATATTACTGACAGCCATTTATTTGCAGACAAAAGCGGTGAGTACTTTACTGTAAATACCGCAGATCATTTTGAACAAGCCTTGGCACACATAGCAAAACAATCAATAGACTGCATTATTTTTGGTGGCGATTTAACACAAGATCATAGTTTTGAATCGTACTTATTATTTAGTGAACTTATAAATGCCAGTGACATTACTTGTCCTGTATTTTGGGTGCCAGGTAATCATGATGAACTAGCAATGCTTAATCGCATAAGTGGTGGGCAAATAAATTCGGCTAAACATATTATTGCTAATGGGATTGAGCTACTTCTTATTAATTCTAAAGGGCCCACGCCCGCAGGATGGGTTACTGGCACGCATTTAGATGAAGTAACGGACGCTTTAGTCAACTCGAATAATAGTAAAGTTATATTTTGTCATCATAATCCGCTGCCAATAAACGGCTACCTTGATAAACACTTATTAGAAAATGGCCCACAGCTTTTAAATATCTTAGTTAATAGTAATAATGTATCTGCGCTTTTTCATGGGCATGTGCACAATGATTACGAACAAAGTTTTAGAGGGCTGCCCATATATGCGACCCCAGCCAGCTCAATACAGTTTGTAAAGCACACTTCACAGTGGGAGCAAAAAAATGCGGGACCAGCTTACAGAACGCTAAATATAAAGAGTAAAAAAGATAAAGTAGAAGTAAAAACGGAAGTAGTATGGCTAAACGCGTAATTTATATTCATGGCTTTAATAGTTCACAAAAATCATATAAAGCTGTGCGCTTTGGTGAGCTTATGGCAAACTATGACGTTGATTATTGTGTACCGAACTTAAACCACGAGCCCCTACAAGCTATAATTGAGCTTGAACAATTACTAACGCCAAATACCGTTTTATTAGGTAGCTCGTTAGGTGGTTTTTTTGCCACGTATTTATCGCAGCGTTATCAAATTCCTGCAGTGGTTATTAATCCCGCGGTCGCACCCTATAATTTATTACAGTCGTTACTTGGACCTAATTATAATCCGTATCAAGATTATCATTACGATTTAAATAACAGCCATATTGAGGCACTTAAATTACTCGCTGTAGATAAATTAGCATACCCTGAGTTACTGTACTTATTACAGCAAACAGGCGATGAAGTGTTGAACTTTCAACACGCAGTAAAATATTATTCGCAATGCAAGCAATTGATAGAATTTGGTGGCGATCATAGCTACGTTGAATTTGAACGCACCTTTGCAAGTATTGTAGATTTTCTTAAAATCACGTAAAACTAGTTAGCCTGAACTGAGGTTAGTTACTATATTAACGCTTTAGCGCATATAACAATAAAACTAGTAAAACGTATTAGAGCCTTAGCGGATATAAAGACAAAAACTATGAGTGATCAAAATTATAACGCCGAAGCCATTGAAGTACTTAATGGATTAGATCCGGTAAAACGACGCCCAGGGATGTACACAGATACAACACGTCCCAATCATTTAGGCCAAGAGGTTATCGATAACAGTGTCGATGAAGCTATGGCGGGTCATGCTACTCGTATCGACGTAATACTCCACGAAGACAATTCGCTTGAAGTAAGTGATGACGGGCGTGGTATGCCTATTGATATTCACCCAGAAGAAGGTATCCCTGGGGTTGAATTGATCTTCACTAAATTACACGCCGGTGGTAAGTTTTCTAACAAAAACTACCAATTTTCGGGTGGTTTACACGGTGTAGGTATTTCGGTAGTAAATGCGTTATCTACGCGTGTAGAAGTAACAGTAAGACGCGATGCTCAGCAATTTAGAATGGCATTTGAAAGCGGCGATAAAGTAGAAGACTTAAACGTAATTGGTACAGTTGGTAAGCGTAACACCGGTACTACGGTTCGTTTTTGGGCTGATGTTAGCTACTTTGATTCACCAAACTACTCAATTACCAAGCTTAATCATTTATTAAAAGCCAAAGCAGTTTTGTGCCCAGGGCTACGTATTAAGTTTGTTAATAAGCAAACAAAAGAAACCCAAGAATGGTTTTACGAAACAGGCTTAAAAGATTATTTAGTTGAAGCAATTAAAGGTTTTGAAACATTACCGCAAGACCCGTTTGTTGGCGAATTTAAAAGTTCAATTGAAGGCGCTGATTGGGCTGTTGTATGGCTACCAGAAGGTGGTGAATCAATAGCTGAAAGCTACGTAAACCTTATTCCTACCGCGCAAGGTGGTACGCATGTAAATGGTTTACGCCAAGGCTTACTTGAAGCAATGCGTGAATTTTGTGAGTTTAGAAACTTACTCCCTCGTGGTGTGAAATTAACTCCTGATGACATTTGGGATCGTTGTAGTTACGTGTTGTCGGTTAAAATGCAGGACCCTCAATTTGCCGGTCAAACAAAAGAAAAACTATCATCACGCTCGTGTTCTGCGTTTGTATCGGGGGTTGTAAAAGACTCGTTTAGTTTATGGTTAAATGAACATACAGATACCGCAGAGTTATTAGCTGAGTTATGTATTTCAAATGCACAAACTCGCTTGCGTGCAGCTAAAAAAGTAGTGCGTAAACGTGTTACTGCAGGTCCTGCTTTACCGGGTAAACTTACCGATTGTAGCGCGGCCGATAACGACCGTACCGAATTGTTTTTAGTGGAAGGTGATTCTGCTGGTGGCTCTGCTAAACAAGCAAGAGACCGTGAATTTCAGGCTATCATGCCGCTACGTGGTAAAATTTTGAATACCTGGGAAGTTGAGTCAGGCCAAATACTAGCATCACAAGAAGTACACGATATTTCAGTGGCGCTGGGTATTGATCCAGAATCAACCGATATGTCGGCATTACGCTACAATAAAATTTGTATATTGGCCGATGCTGACTCGGATGGACTACACATCGCAACACTATTATGTGCACTGTTTGTCCGCCATTTCCCAGAGTTAGTAAAAACGGGGCATGTGTATGTAGCAATGCCGCCATTATTTAGAATCGATATTGGTAAAGAAGTTTATTACGCACTTGATGAGCAAGAAAAAACCGCTATTTTGGCGCGCATAGAAGCCGAGAAAAAACGCGGAAAAGTAAACGTACAACGATTCAAAGGTCTGGGTGAAATGAACCCGTTACAACTGCGTGAAACCACGATGGATCCAAATACACGACGTTTAGTGCAGCTTACGCTTGATGAAGAAGTAGAAACCATGGAGATGATGGATATGCTGCTTGCTAAGAAACGATCGCCTGATCGTCGTCAATGGTTAGAAGATCATGGTAACAAGGCACTCGTTTAATTACCTGTGCTTAACACTAGGAGAGGCGAATGAAAAAACTACTAGGAAGTTTGCTGTTACTTGGGCTGACTACCGCTCCTGTAATGGCGAAAAATATACTCGATAAGCTCACAGTCGCACCGGGATTTGAAATAAGCTTATTTGCAAATGATGTAGAAAATGCACGTCAAATAGCCGTTTCAAAAAAAGGTATTGTGTATGTTGGCTCTCGTAAAGCGGGCAACGTATATGCGCTTATTGATCATAATAGCGATGGCGTAGCAGATAAAAAAATTGTTGTGGCTAAAGGCCTAAACATGCCCTCTGGCATAGCAATTAAAGATGGCGATTTATACGTAGGCGAAGTACATCGTATTATTCGCTTTAAAAATATTGATACCCAATTAAAAGATCCAAAATTTGATGTGGTTTATGACGCATTACCGAGCGAGCGCCATCATGGTTGGAAATTTTTACGTTTTGCACCAACGGGCGAGCTAATCATTCCGGTGGGTGTACCGTGTAATATTTGTGCTGAAGATGAACGTTTTGGTCGTATTTTTGCGCTTAATGTAGAAACAAAACAAATAAAAACAATAGCTAAGGGCGTTAGAAACACTGTCGGTTTTGATTTTCATCCAGCTACTCAAGCTTTATGGTTTAGTGATAACGGTCGCGACATGATGGGCGATGATATTCCGCCTGATGAGTTAAACCGTGCAACGCAAGAAGGTGAGCATTTTGGTTTTCCGTATGTTCATGCCGGCGCAATTATTGACCCTGAGTTTGGGGAAGGTAAAAATATTGCCGATTACACGTCGCCAGCTCTTGCACTTGCTGCGCATGTAGCGCCACTGGGCATTCATTTTTATAACGGTAAGCAATTTCCAGCAAGCTATAAGCAACAATTATTTGTTGCTGAACATGGCTCATGGAACCGTTCTAAAAAGTCAGGTTATAAAGTAGGGCTAGCAACAATTGAAGTAGGTCGCGTAACTAAATATACGCCATTTATTACTGGCTTTATGAAAGACGAAACAACATTTGGACGCCCTGTTGCATTTGCAGAATTAGGTGACGGCAGTCTGTTAGTAAGCGATGATTACGCCAATGTAATCTACCGTGTAAGCTATAAGAAAAACTAGGTAAGCTTTAATGAGTGATACAGATACCTTGCTAATGCAAGGAATTGAGCAACAAACAATGGGGCGTTTTACCGAAGACGCCTATTTAAATTATTCCATGTACGTGATCATGGACCGCGCCTTACCGCATGTAGGTGATGGTTTAAAACCAGTACAGCGTCGTATTATTTATGCGATGAGCGAACTGGGTTTGTCGGCTAACGCTAAGTACAAAAAATCAGCCCGTACAGTGGGTGACGTGCTTGGTAAGTACCATCCACACGGCGACAGTGCATGTTACGAAGCGATGGTATTAATGGCGCAGCCGTTTTCTTACCGCTACCCTTTGGTAGATGGACAAGGAAATTGGGGTGCGGCAGATGACCCTAAATCGTTTGCAGCAATGCGTTATACCGAAGCGCGTTTATCTAAGTTTTCAGAAGTACTATTAAAAGAGCTTGGCCAAGGCACCGTAGATTGGACACCAAACTTTGATGGTACAATGGATGAGCCTGTTGTACTGCCTTCTCGTTTACCGCATATTTTACTAAACGGTATAACGGGTATCGCCGTAGGTATGGCAACCGATATTCCGCCACATAACGTACGTGAAGTCGCCAGTGCATGTTGTTTATTGCTTGATAAACCAAAAACAGAGCTTGAAGAATTACTTGAGCTTGTACATGCACCAGACTACCCAACCGATGCTGAAATAATTACCCCAAAAGCAGATATTCATAAAATATATAAAACCGGTCGTGGGTCTATCAAAATGCGTGCGGTTTATACCGAAGAGCATGGCGATATTGTTATTACAGCGCTGCCGCATCAATGTTCTGGTGGTAAAGTACTTGAGCAAATTGCAGCGCAAATGAACGCTAAAAAATTACCAATGATTGCCGATTTACGTGACGAGTCAGATCACGAAAATCCAACACGCATTGTAATTATTCCGCGCTCAAACCGCATTAAAGCTGAGCCATTAATGGCGCACTTATTTGCAACCACCGATCTTGAAAAAAATTACCGCGTAAACTTAAACATGCTAGGCCTCGATGGCCGCCCGCAAGTTAAAGATTTACGCTGTATTTTAAGTGAGTGGCTAATATTTAGACGCGAAACAGTGCGTCGTCGTTTGCAGTATCGTTTAGATAAAGTATTAGCGCGTCTACATATTTTAGAGGGTTTATTAGCCGCCTTTTTAAATATTGATGAAGTGATTGAAATCATTCGCAGCGAAGATAAACCAAAGCCTGTATTAATGGAGCGCTTTGATTTAACTGATACACAAGCAGAAGCAATTTTAGAATTAAAACTTCGTCATTTAGCAAAACTTGAAGAGTTTAAAATTCGTGGTGAGCAAGATGAACTGGCTAAAGAGCGTGATAAATTAGCGCAAATTTTGGGCTCAGAACGTCGTATGTCGACACTGCTTAAAAAAGAAATTCAAGAAGCCGCTGAAATGTACGGTGACGATCGTCGCTCACCAGTGATTGAGCGCTCAGAAGCGAAAGCACTTAACGAAAAAGATTTAATTCCGTCAGAGTCAGTTACTGTTGTGCTATCAGACAAAGGCTGGGCACGCGTTGGTAAAGGTCATGACTTAGATGTACAAGGCTTAAATTATCGCTCAGGTGACGGCTTTAGAGCCTCTGCTCGTGGTAAGAGTAATCAACCTGCGGTATTTTTAGATTCAGCAGGGCGGGCGTTTGCAACTGATGCGCACAGTCTACCTTCGGCGCGTAGCCAAGGGGAGCCAATGACAGGTCGTTTTAACTTAACACCAGGCGCTAATTTTGAGCACGTGGTAATGAGTGAAGACGAGCAAGTATTACTTATGGCGTCAGATGCAGGTTACGGCTTTATTACCGACTTTAAAGACTTAGTTAGTAAAAATAAAAACGGTAAAGCGCTGGTAAGTGTCCCTAAAGGTGGAATATTACTTTCTCCTATTAGAGTGAACGATGTCGCTAGCGATTACTGTATGGCTATTTCTAACGAAGGTCGAATGCTTTTATTCCCGCTGCGAGACTTACCAAAGTTAGGCAAAGGTAAAGGTAATAAAATCATCTCTATACCAGGTGCTAAAGTACAAGCCCGTGAAGAGTTTGTAAAAGTGCTTGCTGTTGTACCACTAGGAAGCAGTGTTACGCTTCATGCTGGTAAGCGTAAACTAACACTTAAACCAAGTGATTTAGAGCATTATCATGGTGAGCGAGGACGTAGGGGTAATAAACTACCGCGTGGCTTACAGCGTGTTGACGAAGCCGTTGTTGAGCTAACTCCTCAAGATGATGAACCAATAGACGTTATTAGCGAAGAGTAGCCAATTACTTTTTTGTATAAATAAAAACGGTCTGCATTTGCAGGCCGTTTTTGTTTTAAAATAAAGAGCTTAAATATTTCAGCGTACACTTGTGCGCTATTGACTCGTTTGTGTCACAAAATAACGCTATAATAATTATAATTCATTTTTGGAGAAGCCCATTTGCTAGCTGTTATACGCGTTTTTATTATGCTGCTGTTTATATTATTCAGTTGTATTTTTGGTTTATTACTTTCGATTGTAAGACCATTTCACCCTAATAATGTACATATTATAGCGGGTTGGTTTGGCTCAATGGCTAAAATGGTTGGCGTTAAGCTAGTTCTAACACGTCATAAAGATGCCGTTGATCCAGGTCCTGCAGTTTATGTTGCTAATCATCAAAATAGCTACGACTTATTTACAGTGCCAGCAATGGTGCCAAAAAACTGCGTAAGTTTGGGTAAAAAGAGCTTAAAGTGGATCCCATTTTTTGGTCAGCTTTATTGGTTGTCGGGTAATATATTAATAGACAGATCGAATCGCTCTAAAGCGGCAGGAACTATCTCAAAAGCAGCCGAAAAAATTAAAAATAATGGCTTATCTGTATGGATGTTTCCAGAAGGCACACGAAGCTATGGAAGAGGGTTACTACCATTCAAAACGGGTGCATTTCACACCGCAATGAGCGCAGATGTACCCATAATTCCGGTATGTATGAATACAACACATAAAACCATTAAGCTAAATCGTTGGGATAATGGTACAATTTACATCGAAATGTTAGCGCCTATACCGCTTGATAAAGAAATTAGCGCGCGTGAGCATGCTAAAAGCGTGCATAGCATTATGGCTGCTAAAATAACTGAATTAGATGCTCAAGTGAGAGAAAAATAATGGAAAACTGGCGTGAAATAAGTGAAGACATCGTAAGTTCACTACTTGAAGATGGATCAGATCCTGAAATACTTTATGAAGTAGAACACCATTTTGTGTGTGAAGACTTCCCTAAACTAGAGCAAGCTGCGTTGGCTGCTTTTAAATTAGGCTACGATGTTGAAGAGCCAGCAGAGCTTGAACTTGAAGACGGTAATAAAATTTGGAGCTTTGACATTGTAGTTGAAGCTGAGCTAGACGTAGACGTTATTATGGAAGACGTTGATAAGCTAGCGCAACTAGCCGTTGAGTGCGAAGTTGAGTACGATGGTTGGGGTACTTACTTTCAAGAGTAATTAGCTGACTGTTATAAAAAAGACGATCATTGCAAAGTGCTCGTCTTTTTTAATGCCTGTAAAAGCGTGCTACCAAACATGCGCTTCCCCTCGGGTTTTTTCTAGGGACGATTAACTCTTTGTTGCCTAAATGGATGTGGTAAGGGGCGTGAACAGGACGCGGAAGCTTTGCTCGGTTTTTACTTATTTTCACATGGAAGTAAGCCAGTAGCGTAACGCGGGAGTAGTTACCGAGCCCGCTAGGTTACAAACCCCGCGCCGCGATTTAACCGCCCCCTAGATTAAACTAATTTCAATCCGCAAAGGACAACATGCCGAGTTCTGCTAAAACTTTTAATTCGAACTAAATTGAATCAACCTTCTAGGTGTTTTCAATAATTTATTTAAAACTTATTGGTATGTTTTGTATAAATATTATTAATAAATTATCTATAGAAAATAAAATATCCACCTTCACTGAGCTCAAACACCTCTTAAATTTTCTAAGCTACCCTTCACTAATATAATAATACTTTCATCTTTAAATTCTTATTTCAAATGCATTTCGTTCTGCCATTATTAAATTTTATTTTATATAAACAGTCTAAATCAATTGGTTAACCAGTGGTATTCTAGTTAATTAAACTGAACGTAAGCTTTATTGCATAAAATAAAATGAAAACCAATTTTGTTATTACAGGAAATGCGATTTTTGAATTTTTAATAAATTACCAATTAAAGTTTTATTTAATGCTTTTTCATTATTTTATATTTTGTTCCTTATCTGGGTTTTGTTGTTTTTTGACGGTGATTTATTTTAAGTATCTGTTTTGATTTGTTTTTATTCTGTGTTGATTTAATGAATCTAAATGAAATCAATACTTATTACCTATTAAATAAATTGTTGCAAATTTATTACAAGCAATATAACTTGTGTCTCAGCCCAGCTGGCAATAATCATTGGTAATATTTTATTGTAAACCAGGAGTGGTTTTTTTTACATTTAACTTATTACCAATTACACATAAAAACACAAGTTAAAACCTGTTTACAGGCGGTGATCTAGGCTCAAGTGAAATACTCATTTATAGCCATGTAGTAAGATTTTTTCATGTACAGGTTTGGAGAAATAAAGATAATGATTAACCAAAAATCCCTATTTATGCTTGCAGCAATGACTGCTAGCTCAAGTTTTGTACAAGCGGCAACTGTTAATAATGCTGGATTTGAAGATGGTTGGAATAACTGGAATGAAACAGAACCAGCGGCTATTTCAGGTAGTGCTTACAAGGGCTCTAAATCATTAAAAATTCAAGGTAGCCCAGGGCGTGTTTACCAGAATGTAGATGTAGATCGCAATACTCAGTACACGTTAAGTGCGTACGTACTTGGCAAGGGACAAATCGGCATTAACGATCTTAATGGTTTGTTTAAAAGTGAGAAATTTAACGTTTCTTCGTGGACAAAAGTATCTAAAACTTTCACCACAGCTAATACAGGTACGCTACAAGTATTTGCTAAGCATGATAAGAGCTCAAGCGATGTTCGTTTTGATGACTTTTCGTTAACTAAGGGGAGTTCTTCTGGCGGCGGAGACACAGGTGGTGGTGATACTGGCGGTGGCGACACTGGTAGTAGCTCAGGTATAGCAAGCAACATCACCAACGGTAGTATTTTTGACCTTGAAGGTAACGATCCTCATCCATTAGTAAATAGCGACACTTTAGAGTTTGTTCCTCTAGAAGCGCGTCATATCACTCCAAACGGGAATGGCTGGCGTCATGAATATAAAGTAAAAGAAAGTGCACGTGTTGCAATGACTGAAACCTATGAGGTTTTTGAGGCAACTGTAAAAGTTGAAATGTCAGATGGTGGTAAAACGATTATTTCTCAGCACCACGCTAGCGATACGGGTACGATTTCAAAAGTATATGTTTCAGATACTGATGAATCAGGTTTTGATGATAGCGTAGCCGATAACGGGATTTTTGACGTTTATGTTCGCCTGCGTAACACCAGTGGTAAAGAAGAAAAGCATGCACTAGGTACTATCAGAAGTGGTGGTTCATTCAATCTAAAAGTAGTTAATAATTACGGTGATGTAGATGTGACTGCATTAGGTACTACCTTTGGTATTCCGGTAGAAGATGATTCAGAATCTTACTTTAAGTTTGGTAATTATTTACAATCACAAGACCCATATACACTAGATGAGTGTGGCGAGTCAGGAAACTCAGATTCATTTAAAGAGTGCTTTAAAGATTTAGGAATTACAAAAGCTAAAGTAACAATGACTGACGTTAGTTATACGCGTAAAACTAACTAATTATTTAGTAGTTTAGAAAGCCACTCAGTTTAAAGCTGAGTGGCTTTTTTAATGCTTTTTAAATGTATAAACTTAATTTATAACCATTTTTTATTTTTAAAATACACACCAATACCGCCAGTAAGTACAATCAAAAATATAACAAACGCACTAAACGCATAGGGGCTCTCGGTACCCGGAATACCTCCTACGTTTACGCCTAACAGGCCGGTTAAAAAGCCTAAAGGTAAAAACAATGCAGCTACAACCGACATTACATACATACGCTGATTTAATTGCTCAGACACTTGGTTAGTGATCGTTTGCTGAATGATTTGCGCACGTTCAATAGAGCTATCAAGCTCCTCTAAATAACGAATAAGTAAGTTTGTTGTTTCGTTTAATTTTGCTTTATCGTCATCTAACAGCCACGGGTAGTGATTATTTACCATTGAGCTAAGGGCTTCTTTTTGCGGTTTTAAATAACGCTTTAAGGCAATTGTTTGACGGCGCAACTGTGATAAACCTTGGTTATCAAACTTTTTACTTGGTTCATCTATTTCTTCTTCAAACTCGTCGAGTGTTTCATCTAGTGAGTCAATAACGCTTTGCATGCGAGAAGTTAGTTTTTGTGTAATAGAGCATACTAGCTCAGAAATATTGCATGGGCCTTTATTTTCATTTAAACAGGTGAGCGTATCTTGCACCGATAATAAACGACGCTTGCGGGTAGTAATAAGAATGTCTTCGCTAATAAATAAACGAATTGAAACCATGTCTTCAGGGCTTTGTGCTGGATTTAAATTTACACCACGTAAAAACAGCATATGGCCATGTGTTGTTGATGTAATACGCGGGCGTGTTTCGTCAGCAATCAAAGACTCTAACTCGTAGTCGTTTAAATGAGGTTGTGCCTTGAGCCACTCAGCAGCCTCGCTTTGGCTATAGTCCATGTGCACCCAAAGTTTTCCGTGGCTTGGTTGCCAGCTATTTAGCTCATTAGTGCTTTCAATAGGGCGAGCGCCGCCTTGTCCATCAAGTACAAGTGCATGTAGTAAACCATTAATCATAATTATTTCTCATAATAGTGTATTTTTAATACCGTTAACTATAGTGTATCTACTTAAGTATTTTAAACTTACCTTTATTTTTAATAAGTTAAGCTTAAATAGCAAAATATATGCAGAGCCTTTGGGCTGAGTAAAGTGGCATAAAGTACTATTCAGCAAGGCGTGCATTGTGTGACCAGTTGTTTAAAAAGATCAATTTAATTTACTAATCGACTAGATAAATTTATTTCGTTGGTGTTTTTTTACCTGTAGCGTATAAGTCACTTTTTTATTAAGGGCACATTTATGACAGCAAAGATCACAGTTGGTTGGCGTGAGTGGTTAAGTTTACCTGGGCTTGGTATTAACGAGATAAAAGCAAAAATTGATACTGGCGCTCGCACTTCATGTATTCATGCAATTAACATTGAAGAATACGAAGTTGACTCAGAAAAATGGGTTAAATTTACGGCCCAGCCATTGCAAGATGATGAGCAAACGCAAGTCACTTGCAATGCAAAAGTTAAAAAAATGAAGTACGTAACCAGCTCAAGTGGGCAAAAAGAGTTACGTTACTTTATAGAAACTACATTGCATGCAGGCGAGCATAGCTGGCCTATCGAGCTTACTTTAACAAGCCGTGCAACAATGAAGTTTAGAATGTTATTAGGGCGTACAGCCATGGAAAATCGTATAGTCGTTGACCCGGCTTTATCTCAACTATTAGGTCGTAAGGTTTAACTATGAAAATCGGTATTTTATCTCGCAACAGAAAATTATATTCAACGCGTCGCTTAATTGAGGCGGCAGAGGCACGCGGTCACGAAGTTAAAGTGATTGATGCATTGCGCTGTTATATGAATATAAACTCTGAGCAACCAGAAATTCACTATCGCGGTGAAAACTTAAAAGAATTTGACGCAATCGTCCCGCGTATTGGTGCATCGGTTACATTTTATGGCTGTTCGGTACTTCGTCAGTTTGAAATGATGGGTGTTTACCCTGTAAACGAATCAGTCGCTATTTCTCGCTCGCGCGATAAATTACGCTCACTTCAGTTACTTTCGCGCAAAGGCGTTGGTATGCCAGTAACTGGTTTTGCTAGCAAACCAGATGATGTAAAAGACTTACTAGAAATGGTAGGCGGTGCGCCTGTTGTAATTAAATTACTTGAAGGCACACAAGGCATTGGTGTTGTACTTGCTGAAACACGCAAAGCGGCTGAAAGTGTTATTGAAGCATTTATGGGCTTAAAAGCTAATATTATGGTTCAGGAATACATTAAAGAAGCGGGTGGTGCCGATATACGTTGTTTCGTATTAGGCGATAAAGTAATAGCAGCTATGAAGCGCCAAGCACAAGAAGGTGAGTTCCGCTCTAATCTTCACCGTGGCGGTAGTGCTACATTAGTTCGTATTACTCCAGAAGAACGTAAAACGGCAGTAGCGGCGGCTAAATCAATGGGCTTGAACGTAGCGGGAGTTGATTTACTTCGCTCATCTCGTGGACCACTTGTGATGGAAGTAAACTCATCACCAGGTTTAGAGGGCATTGAAATAGCAACAGGTAAAGACATTGCAGGCATGGTGATTGATTTCATCGAAAAAAATGCTTCAAGTAAAGGAACAGCAACACGTGGCAAAGGTTAAAATTAACCGTCCTTTTTCCTTATTAGGAGAGAGTGTAGGCGTAGGCGAGCGTAAAACACTTGCCTTAGAGGCAGCTAAGCTTTATACCCATTCACCACTTAATATTCCTATTGAAGTGGTTAACGGTGTAATGGAAGGTCCTGTGCTTATGGTGTGTGCGGCTATTCATGGTGATGAGCTAAATGGCGTAGAAGTTGTGCGTCAGTTAATTGCTAAAATAGACCCAAGCCAACTGCGCGGCACAATAATCGCTGTGCCTATTGTGAATGTGTTTGGCTTTATTCATAAATCGCGTTATTTACCAGACCGACGCGATATGAACCGTAGTTTCCCAGGTTCTGAGCGTGGCTCACTTGCTGGGCGTATGGCTTATATGTTTTTTAATCAAGTGGCAATACATTGTACCCACATTATTGATTTACATACTGGCGCTATTCATCGAACTAACTTACCGCAAATTCGCGCTAACTTAGCTGATGAAGCAACCGCTGAAATGGCTAAAGCATTCGGCACGCCAGCAGTTATAGATGCATCATTGCGTAATGGCTCATTACGAAGTGAAGCAGCAAACCTAGGTATACCGGTTATAACCTATGAAGCTGGTGAAGCACTGCGTTTTGATCCAATCGCAATTGCGGCCGGTGTACAGGGTGTTGATTATGTTATGCGTCATTTAAAAATGATCCGTGGCAAGCGTCCTAAAAAGTTACCAGATCCTATTATTGCAGGTTCAACTAGTTGGATACGTGCCGAAGTTGATGGCATTGTGCGTGCACAAGTATCACTGGGGGAGCATGTAACTAAAGGGCAAGTACTTGCTTATATTAGTAGCCCACTAGGTGACTCTGAGCTTGAGCTTTTAGCGCCTAAAGGCGGTATTGTTATTGGTCAGCAAACTATGCCATTGGTAAATGAAGGTGATGCGGTATTCCACCTTGCTTACTTTGCAAATGACAATAGTTTAGTAGAGCAGCAACTAGAGAACTTTATTGATGAGATAAACGATTTAGATGACGAGCTTAAAACAGCTGAACTAAATAACTAATAGCTAGGGCGTGTTTAACTTTGCGGATTGAAATTTGTTCAATCTAGGGGCGATTAAATCGCGGCGCGAGGTTTGTAACCTAGTGGGCTAAGTAAAAACCGAGTAACAAAGAGTTTATCGCCCCTAGGCAGAACCCGAAGGGCAGCGCATGTTTGGCATTTATGCTGCGTTATCGCCTATTTATGGGGAGTAACCACACTTCATAGGCTCTGCCTTGCCTAAAAACCAAACATACTGCTGTAAATTCAACCATCAAAGATCAACACGCCCTAGTCTTAATTTTGGTTAGTTAAAGCATTAAAAAAGCCGCAGAAGTTAATTACTTACTGCGGCTTTTTTGTGACTATTACTTTTTTAACTATGTTTTTTAGGGCCAATAATACGCTTTATAACGGGAGCTTTTGTTGGCTTTGGTTCTTTATTTAAAACCATGACAGGGCGTGTCACAAATAAATTATTAGGGTAAATTACACGGTGCCCATCAATATGCTCAAGTACTACATTCATTAAGCCCATTTCAACAATGCGGCCTTCAATATGATTCGCACCATCAATAATTCGTACCCAATAGCCAACACGGCAATCGTTTTGAATAAACATTAGTAAAAATGCGGTGAGATTACTTAATAATGACCAGGCAGCGAATAGTGCTACGCCCAACATAGCGAATAAAGAGGAGCCTAAAACCAATAAGCCACGCAGCTCTATACCCCAAAATACTAAAACTAAACACAGCACGACAAAGGCGAGTATAATTTTTAGTAAGAGCTCTGCACGATATTTTCGGTGTAAATCAACTTTCCCCTTAATTGCTTTTTCGAGTAATTTTTTGGTTATTTTTAATAGCAGAGGGAAAACCAAAATAGCGATTATAGTTACAATCAACTTATATTGTGATGCAAACAATTCTAAAACTTCTATTATTTCCACATTAGACCCTGAACTTTTATACCAATTTAATTTAATGCAATTGGTATTAGTTTAACGCGTTTGTATTATTTAAAAAGTATTTTTAACGCTCACTAACCACTGTACTGAGTCTACGTCATCGTAGCTATCAACTGGGGCTGCAATATCAATGTGAATCATGGTTCCTGAATTTGCACGACTCGGTGCTAAACGAAGACCCACGCCTATATTTTTTAATACATGTGCGTTTTCACCATTATCTTTATCGTTAAACCATGCTCTGCCCACATCCACAAAAGCTGCGCCACCCACTTTAAATAGTTGTAGTAAATCGTACTCCCAGTAATAGCGCTTTTCTAGATTAACTAAAAAGCTGCGGTCGCCATGTTGATAATCCATAGGGTAACCACGCAGGCCTGTTTCGCCGCCTAAAGTAAGCTGTTGATCAGCAGTAAGGTTTTTTGCGTATTGCACGCGGGCTTTAACATACCAAGATTGGTCTTCACTGGTATTTAAATAATATTGTACTTGGCTGGTGGCCATAAAGTTTTCGAGTTTTTTCTGTTCTTTATTCCAATAGCCATCAATATCAGCACTAAAACGCCATAAGGTATTATCGTTAGTAAAGTGGGCTTTTTTAAAGTTAACAGAATACACCGCGCGGCTGTCGTCATTACTTAATGATTCGTCTGAATAGCCAATTAAGCTTTTAATATTCCAACCTAAGTTTAAATCCTCAGTGCGAGATATACTGTCAAAATTGCGTACTTTTATGTAGTTATCTTCAAACCAATGGCCGCTTATAAAGGGATAACTTAAACTTCTGTCATCGGCAAGTGGTGCAAATGTAGTGTCTATAGCTTCAAAGGTATGCTGCTCGTCGGTATAACCTAAGGTTAAGCGTTGGGTCCAATTATTATTAAGCGCTTTAGAGTGTCCTATAAATGCACGGTTTAAATCAGTAGTTTGATCAAATTCGCTAAACTCTTCGCCGCGTTTATATAGTGACTCTTCGCGCTGCTCAGAATAGCTTAAAATACCGTAACTAAAAGGGGTGTCTATCGCGTAAAATGGATAGGTTAGCTCAAGTAAATGGCGCTTGCCATCGCTGTTATCAGCGTACTCTAAACGGCCGCGGTAGCGAGTAGATAAAATATTAGGATCGTCGTAAACAAATAAATAACCGCTACGATCGCTGTCGGTCGTGCGTGACAACGAAAGGCGCTTCCCCCAACCAAGCAGGTTTGATTCTCTAAAACCGATACTTGATTTATTTTCTCCGCCGCTACGGCTAAAGTTTACTTCAGGTAAAAGTGTCCACAAATCACGGGTAATCACTTCTACATTAACGTCACCGTCGCAGTTTTCGATTGCACTAATTTGTGCGTCATATAAGTAGCTTTCTTTACGAAGTAAGCGCTCAGACTCTGCAAGCTTTTTAGCATCGTACTTGTCACCAGGGGAGAATAATAAAAGGTTATTAATGACATCGGGCTCTGTTTGAATATGAGCGCGGTTAGCAAATCGGAATAGGGCATTATTTTCCTCTTCAAGCTCAGTATTAAATACATTAAGTTGCTTGAGCTTTATTGAGGCTATTTTAGCGTTACTATTACTGTGTGTGAGGGTTGTTTTGTCTTGAACTTCTCGGCGTAAGTTTTTATTTGTGCTTAAATCTGTCTGTTCTACAAGGCAGTTATCAGTTTTCGTTGAAGATTGTTGTGCGAATGCATTAGGCACATAAAAGCTTAAAACCGTTAAGCTAATACAACATTGTGCTATCCATTTCTTGTTCACCATTAAACCTCTTTACTGCTACGTAGCAAATGACTATCGTAATATCAGCTTACATCATTGTTATTATAATGTAAGTAAAAGGTATGGATTTTGAAACTAATTAATTGTTACTCATATTCACTTATGTTAATAACCAACCTGGTTTAGAACCGCCTGTGGGCGGGATATTAAAAGCTAACTTAAATAAAATGCTAAAGCGGCTAATAAGTGCTCAGCTTCATGGCCTTCGGCATTAATCCAAATACTTTGGCTGTAATGCTCATAGTTTAAATTAAAGGTCTGCTGATTATAGGTAAAGCGAACTTGATGGCGATCGGCGCCTGCAGAATACTCATTGAGTGTTACATCGTCTGAGTGTAAAAAGAGTGTGCTCCACAGTTCAAAGTCTTCATCGTGTGGAGGCTCGACTGGTGTAATTAAAATGTATTTATGGGCGTGGTCATATTCTATTTGGGTCATAACATTCTTAATTTGTAGCTAGGTAATTGCGAATTGCCGTTAAAAATTCGCCGCCGTACTTATTTAACTTAGTAAAACCCACACCCGACACTTTTAAAAATTCACTGTCGTTTGTTGGCATAAGCTGCGCCATTTCGGCTAATGTTTTATCATTAAATACCACATAAGGTGGTACATCATCGGCATCAGCAAGTTCTTTACGTAGTGCGCGCAGGCGAGCAAACAGTTTTTTGTCGTAATTAAATTGTGCTAACTTATCTTGATAAACGTGTTTGGCTTGCAGGCGTGGCTCGGCTAATTGCAGTGCGTACTCACCTTTTAAAATTGCACGCGCGGCTTCGGTTAACCTAAGTGACGCACCTTGTGTTATATCTTGGCTAAGTAAGCCTTGGTGAATAAGTTGGCGTAAAATACTAAGCCAAAATTCACTGCTTTTATCTTTACCTATGCCGTAAGTGCTTAGCTCATGATGATTGTTATCGCGTATGCGGCTAGTATTTGCACCACGTAGTAATTCAACAATGTACCCAAGACCAAAGCGCTGGTCAGCTCTATACACACAAGAAAGCGCTTGTTGGGCAACCAATGTACCGTCAAAGCTTTTAGGTGGATTTAGACAAATATCGCAGTTACCACAAGGTTCGCGCTGATACTCACTAAAATAGTTAAGCAATATTTGGCGGCGACACGTTTGTGCTTCTGCAAAGCTTGCCATTGCGTTAAAGCGTTGTTCTTCTACACGGCGGCGTTGCTCGTCGTCTATGTCTTCAAAAAAGCGTCTTACACGGCCAATATCAGCTGGGTCAAAATACATTATGGCTTCTGCGGCAAGTCCATCTCGCCCAGCACGCCCCGTTTCTTGATAGTACGACTCTATACTTTTTGGAATATCGTAATGCAGTACAAAACGCACGTTAGGCTTGTTTATACCCATACCAAAGGCAACGGTTGCGACCACTATTTGTATATCGTCACGTGCAAAACCAGTTTGTACAAATTGTCGTTGCTCGTTACTCATACCTGCATGGTAAGCGGCAGCGTTTAGCCCTGCATCTGCAATTTTTTCAGCAATGTCGTCTACGCGTTTACGGCTGGTGCAATAAATAATACCGCTTTGGCTTTTTTGCTCTTTTAAGTAGCGAAGCAGTTGCACCATAGGTTTAAATTTTTCTTCTATGGTGTAGCGAATATTGGGGCGATCAAAGCTGCCAGTATGAATATAAGGCTGTTGTAGTTTTAGTTGCTCAACTATATCAAAACGGGTGGCTTTATCGGCAGTTGCAGTGAGCGCCATCATGGGTACATGTGCAAAACGTTGCTTTAATTCGTTTAAGCGAAAGTAATGAGGCCTAAAATCGTGGCCCCAATGCGACACACAATGCGCTTCGTCAATGGCAAATAAGCTTACATTTAAATGCGATAAACGCTCTAAAAATTCGCGTTGTAATACTTTTTCAGGTGCCACATATAAAAGCTTAATTTGCCCCTGATGAAGCTGTTGATACACCAATTGCTGCTCTTCTCGCGCTAAGCTGTTATTTACGTAAGCGGCTTTTACCCCAAGTGCTTGTAGTTGACTTACCTGATCTTGCATTAGCGATATGAGCGGAGATATAACAATAGTGACGCCTTCAAGCACTAAAGCGGGTATTTGATAGCAAACCGATTTTCCGCCGCCAGTAGGGAGCAATACAAGCGAGTCTTGGCCGTTAATAGCAGCATCAATAACTGTTTTTTGGCCGTCGCGAAATTCACTGTAGCCAAACACTTGTTTGAGGACAGTTTCGGGTTTACGCACAAGGGTGCTAGAAGGTGGTGTTGATGTATTCATTGGCGGGTATTTTAGTGGTTTTTTAGTGAGATGTCTTTAGCTGAGTTACTTATACCAATCCGCAATACTACTTAATCAATTTGAGGGGTTAAATCTGACGCTAGCTGCGTTAAAAATTTCTGATATAGAACAACTAAATAACGAGTTTTTTGCCTTGTTATAGACACTATTTTCTTACCTCCAGATAGATCACTTAATTAAGCTAATTGGTATTAACCTCAACTCTATTGTAAGTAAATTAAACTCTGGTAGTGTTGAAACCGCTTATTAAGATAGATCTGCTTTCTTAAAGTTAGGTTGCTAAGTAAATGATTTAACTAGAACCTCGTAGTTTTGCTTAAGTTATGCTTTACTCATCGTACCAGTTTAAACATAGAGAATAATAATGAATAAAGAAATGTTAATTGAACAAGTGGGCGCATTATTTGTAAATGGCATGCCATTTAACCAGTTTTTACAAATATCGGTTGAGTCGTTGAGCCCTGAACAGGCCAAAATTACGTTTCCGTGGCAGGATGTACTCATTGGTAACCCTGCGCAAAAAATACTGCACGGTGGTGTTATTTCAGCCGTACTTGATAATGTAGGCGGTATGCTCGCTGCAGCAAGCGTGATTGATAAGCTCACCGATTTAGATATAGGAAGTGTGCAAACAAAATTAGCCACGCTTGGGACTATCGACTTGCGCACTGATTATTTGCGCCCTGGTAAAGGAGAGAGCTTTACAGCGAGTGCCACACTTATTCGCTCAGGTAATAAAGTGTGTGTTTGTCGAATGGAATTACATAACGAACAGTCTGTTCAAATTGCTTTTGGGACAGGCACGTATTTAGTTGGATAAAACGTGTATGGGAAGTAAACTAGCGGCCTTTTAAATCACTAAGTGTTTATTATGTCGATTGATACTGAGCAGCGTAAAGGTGCTATTTTTGCTTGTCTTGCTTTTTTTATGTGGGGCCTTGCGCCAATATATTTTAAGTTAATTCAGCATGTTTCTGCCTTTGAAATTTTAATGCATCGGGTTGTTTGGTCGGTTGTATTTTTAGTATTAGTAGTAAGTGTTTTAAAGTATTGGGGTAAAATTAAACGCATTATTGTTCAGCCTAAGCTTTTGCTTATGCTTGTTATTACCTCAACATTACTAGGGTTTAACTGGGGTTTATTTATATGGGCTATAAATAATAACCATATGCTTGATGCGAGTTTGGGCTATTACATAAACCCTCTTTTAAATGTATTACTGGGTATGCTCTTTTTAGGTGAACGCCTGCGTAAGTTTCAAGGTGTAGCAGTGGCACTGGCCTTTACCGGTGTTGTGCTGCAGCTAATTAGTTTTGGCTCGTTTCCGGTAGTGGCATTTTCATTAGCTATATCGTTTGCGCTTTATGGTTTGTTACGTAAAAAACTACCCGTTGAAGCCTTGCCTGGCATTTTACTCGAAGCACTTATATTACTGCCTGTTGCACTCATTTATTGGTGGTTAATGGTGCCTACAACAACATCAAGCCTGCCAGCTAACGATTGGCATACTAATGCATTACTGATTAGTGCAGGTATTGTAACTACATTACCATTGCTGTGTTTTACCGGCGCCGCTAAGCGTTTGCAATACACTACATTAGGCTTTTTTCAGTATATTGGGCCAAGCCTAATGTTTATATTGGCAGTGGTGTTTTACGGTGAAGTGTTTGACGCTGAGAGATTAGTAACGTTTGCATGTATTTGGAGTGCGCTAGCTATTTTTAGTTGGGACTCTTACAATCAATCACGCAAACGTAAAAAAGCGGCTATTACAGCCGCAGAAGTATAATTAACCTAATAGAGCTGTTAGCTAACTACTTTATTACGACCAGATTCTTTAGCGTCGTAAAGCTTTAAATCGGCCTGTTTTAATAATTCATCAATTTGATAAACAGGCCCATCTGCAAAACCAATAGATATAGTAAATTTGATTTTTTCTTTACTAAACTCTTGGCTGTTCGCCTCTATAAAGTACCTAAAACCTTCAAGTCTTTTTAGTGCTTCTTGTTTATCCGCATTTGCAAAGTAAACGGCAAACTCTTCACCACCTAAACGGGCTACTAAATACTTTTTAAAATATTTGCTAAAGCAAATGGAGAGCCCTTTTAATACTTCGTCGCCAACATCGTGTCCGTATGTGTCGTTAATCGCTTTAAAGTGATCAATATCAAGCATCGCTAAAGCACCATCACCTTTAGCACGTTTAATTTTCTTTAGTGATTTTTCAGCTTTTTCGAAAAAGTAACGGCGGTTTGGTAAATTAGTAAGGTAATCAGTATTAGCCTGTCGTTTTATGGTGGCCATAAGTTCTAACATATCGACGTTTTGGCTAAGTCTGCAATAAAACTCTTCATTATTAAAAGGTTTATGCAGGTAATCGTTTGCGCCATTTTTTAAAAACAAAGTTGATAAATCAGACGAGTCTGCGGCTGAAATACCTATAATCACTTTTTCATCGTTGTCATATAAACGACGAATTTCAGTGCATAGTTCATCACCATTCATGTTTGGCATTTCGTTATCAGTAATAATTACCGATATATCCGAAGATGTTTCAAGTATAGCCAGTGCTTCTATACCGTCTTCAGCTTGTAGAGTTTGATATTTATGGCGTGCAAGCAAGCTGCATATATAAGTACGTGTGGATGCGGAGTCATCAACAACGAGCACTTTTATATTTTCGTTGCGAGTTAATCTAAGTAATTGTCTTTCAAGGTATTGATATGCTTGTTTGTTTTCTTTAATGATGTAATCGATGATTGGATATTTTTCGACTGTATCGCGGGTTTGTTTATCAATATTACCCGTCATTACAATGGTTGGAATGTCAGCCTTAACAGTACACGGTACTGCTTCACCTGATGGGGCATCAGGTAATATAAAGTCAACTACAGCGCAAAAGTAGCTATTTTTACCTATTAGCTCTTTTGTTTGTGCTAATGACTCTGCTATATCAACTTCATAACCTGCTTTAAGCGCGATGTGCTTTTGCACTCGCGCCATTGCAGGTGTATCTTCAACTATTAGTATTTTTCGCGTCACGTAACAACCTTGTTTATATTTTGCAAAATTATTTGCTTATACAAGTTGTAACTGTTAAAACGCAAAAAAGCAAACAACTTAAGTACTTACAGATTATCCGCTTCTGAATAATACTCTTGGCTAATCGGTGCCGGCCCTGACATTTTTGAGCGGCCAAATAAAGTATGAAACTTAGTTTTACAGGTCGTTAGCTTTAAGTATTTTACCCAAGCACGTTCGATTGGGTTAGTAGGTTCTTGTGAGCCAGTTACTACTGCTACAAACTGTTCTTGATGTTCGTTTTGCGGCTCAATTGTTTTACTGTATAAGCCTCTTAAAACAACACCGTGTTGTTCTAATATACTGGCTTCTAATAAGGTGAAGTTTCCGCTGCGGCTGAAACCACGTGGAAAATTCTGATCATCATAAAATTGACGTTGGCTAACAAATGCTTGGCGTAGTAATGAAATGTTATTGCTCATAGCTTTATCCTCATACCCTATTAATTAGCTGGAGTATGATGCAAGTTTGGCAATTTATTAAACAAATTATTTTTATCGTGAGGATAAAAAATTGGATATCGATTTATTAAAAACATTTGTTGAAGTAGTGCGTACGCGTCACTTTGGTAAAGCAGCCGAAAACCTTTATATTACGCAGTCTGCAGTGAGCTTTAGAATTCGCCAATTAGAGCAAGGGCTTGGTGTTAATTTGTTTATTCGCCAGCGTAATAATATTCAACTTACAGCACCTGGCGAGCGCTTATTACCGCACGCACAAATGATTATTACGGGCATGCAGCGGGCCAAAGTAGATGTTGCACTTGCCGACAATATGCATAAGCAAATTAGCTTAGCAGGAACGCCTAATATTTGGGATGCTTTTTTACAGTTTGGTATAACAAATATTGTATCGGCGATGCCGGGCGTGTCGTTGGTTGCAGAAGTTAAAGCACAACAAGAGAGTACTCGACTTTTATTAGAGCGTACTCTTGATTTGGCAATATTATTTGATCCACCAAAAGTAGACGAGTTAGTAGTAGAGCGAATTTGTGAGTTGCCAATTATTCCAGTAAGCGGATACGACACCGCAACGAACGAAAACTTTTTTGATAATCAATATGTGTATGTTGATTGGGGAACTACTTTTTCTCTTTGGCATGCGCGTCAGTTTACAGGTAAAACACCCCCTTACTTTAGAACTAGCACGGGACGTATTGCACTTGATTTAATACTGCAATGTGGTGGTAGTGCATTTATACCTCAAGTATTGGTTGAAGGGCATTTAGAAAAAGGTGAGTTGTTTCATGTTAAAGGGGTAGAAAACACCTCAAGAGACGTATTTATTGCGTATCACAGAGACAACGAGCAAAAAGAGCTAATAGAAACCTTAGTTAATTTACTTTCGCAAATGACGCCAAGCTTGTCATTAAAGCAAGGTAAGTAAGTACGACCATTTACTAGGCTTTCATGTTATTTTGATTTCACATTTAATGCATTTTTATTAACAAAAAAAGACATTAATATTTCCGTTGTAATATTACTGTCATTTAGGAATGACAAAATGCAGCAGTTTTGAAAATTAGTCTTTTGTGATTATCCAAGGAAATAACATGAAATTTGTAAAATCGAGCTTATGCTTAGCACTATTGAGTGGTTTATCTTTTAATGCACTTGCCGACGTAGACATTTACGGTAAAGCGAATGTAACAGTGCAATCATCTGATGATGGCGAAGGGTCTTTTACCGAGATAAAAAGTAATGCATCTCGTCTTGGTGTTAAAGGTTCTGAAAAAATAAATGATAGTTTAGAAGCGGTATATAAGTTTGAGTTTCAAGTTGATGTGTCTGATGCTGATTCAAAAGGCGATAACGACGACAATATTTCTGCGCGTAACCAATATGTTGGTTTAAAAGGTGCGTTTGGTCAGGTTGTAATTGGTCGTAACGATACTGCGCTTAAGCAATCTCAAGGTAAGTTAGATTTATTTAACGACCTTGAAGGCGACATTAAAAATGTATTTAAAGGTGAAAACCGCTTAGGAAATACAGTTAGTTATTCATCAAACTCATACGAAGGCTTTAAGGTACTTGCTACTTTTGTAGCTGAAGATGATGTAGACGCTGATAACGGTTATTCAATGGCGGTGACATACGGTGACGTGGCACTTAAAAAGAGCGCGATATACGCCTCGATTGCAGCCGATAGCGAAGTAAATGGCTACGACGTAGTGCGTGCATCAATCCAAGGTAAAGTTGAAAACTTTAAATTGGGCGCAATGTACCAAACACAAGAAGCAGTAGATGGCAGCGCAGAAGCGGATGGTTACTTGCTAAATGCTGCTTACAGCATGGGTAACAACACATTTAAAGTGCAATACCAAGATATGGACTTTGACGACAGCGACGATAAGTCAGCAATTTCAGTTGGTCTTGATCACAAATTAAATAAAAATATTAAAGTATTTGGTTTTTATTCAAGCTTCGATATGGACAACAACGTTGATCAAGACTACGTAGGCTTAGGTATGGAATACAAGTTTTAACTATTCGCTAAATTAGTTAAAACACTCCCTTTTTAACCGCGCTCTTTTGAGTGCGGTTTTTTTTGCTTTAAATTATTTACTTAGCCGCCCATAATAGAGCTTCATTTGGAATGAGGTGCGAGTCCTCGACTGTTCCCGCAACTGTAAGCAGCTGAGCTGTAAGTCAGATACAAATGGTATAATACCAATTTTATTAAAAACATGATCTTTCTAGCGAATTAAATAACTTACTAATTTCGTTAAAAATTATTCATATAGAACAACTATATGTCATAATTTCCGCCTTGTTATTAAGCTATTTATTTGTCGCTATAATAAATCACTAATTTAATGCAATTGGTATGAATTCTTTTAACGAGCGGGTTTACTCATTTTTTCTTGTAGTGCATTAGTATTTTTATCGCATTTTTAGTGAGTTTAACCTAGGGTCTGTTGATCTTTGCGGATTAAAATTTGTTCAAACTAGGGGCTATTTAATCGCGGCGCGAGGTTTGTAACCTAGTGGGCTAAGTAAAAACCGAGCAACAAAGAGTAAATAGCCCCTAGGAAGAACCCTTTGGGCAGCGCCTGTTTGGCATTAATGCTACGTTATCGCCCATTTATGGGGAATAACCACACTACATAGGCTCTGCCTTGCCTAAATACCAAACAGACTGTTGCAAATTTAACCTTGAAAGATCAACAGACCCTAGCCTAGGACTGACTATTGCACACTCAAACGCCATTAAATAAACCATTACTAAACGTTAAAAACGTATCATGGGGTATTGGCAATAAAACGATTCTCAAAAAAATAAACCTTAAAATAACCACAGGTAAATTTGTTGGTTTAATTGGACCTAATGGCGCAGGTAAATCGAGCTTATTGCGTTGTTTATATCGTTTTAATAAACCAAGTGATGGCGTTGTAGAGTTTAACAACACCGACATTTGGCAGCTAAAAAGCGATGAGTACGCAAAAAAAGTAGCGGTTGTTTTACAAGAAACCCCGTCGCAATTTAACTTAAGCGTATTTGATGTTATTGCGCTTGGGCTAACGCCTCATAAATCGCTATTCAGCTCAATAACTAACATTGATAAACAAAAAATCATCCAAGCTATCAACACCGTAGGGTTGGCAGATCATAGTGAGCAAAGCTTTGAGTCACTTTCGGGTGGTGAAAAGCAACGTGCCTTGATAGCCCGCGCCATAGTCCAGCAACCTCAACTGTTAATAATGGACGAGCCAACTAGCCATTTAGATGTTAAATACCAAATACAGGTAATGGAGCTTGCTAAATCATTGGGTGTTACGGTGTTTGCATCGTTTCATGATTTAAACCTAGCTGCTGCAATGTGCGATGAACTAGTGGTTATTAAAAACGGTGAAATTACACATACAGGTACGCCAAGTGAGGTATTAACCGAAAACATGTTAGGCGACGTTTTTGGTGTCTGCGCCCAAGTAAATAACCACCCGCAAATATCGAAGTCGGGAAATAGCATCCCTCATATCACTTACTTTTATGGTTACAAATAATATGAGCGCAGTTAATAATCGCCACTCATTTGCGCTTTTTATAAGTGCTGCAGCTGCTTTATTTAGCTTATTTGCAGCACTTAGTTTTGGTGCAGCAGAGACCTCACTTCAAGACGTACTTAATAGCTTTTTACTCTCAAATGATGCGTCTTTTAATACGCGTATTATTTACGAGCTAAGAATGCCACGCACATTACTCGCCTTTTTAGCTGGCTCTGGTTTAGCAATTGCGGGGCTTATTTTACAAACGGTAACGCGTAACCCTTTAGCCGATCCTTACTTATTTGGTATATCGTCGGGTGCCTCATTTGGTGTGGTGTTACTTATGGCATTAGCAGGCATTAGCGCAGGCTTTATGCTATCTGCAGCAGCGTTATTAGGTAGCTTGCTCGCTATGAGTTTATTAATACTCATTGCAGGTAGGCAGCAAAGTGCACAGGTAGAATCAATGCTATTAGCTGGCGTAGCTCTGTCGTTTTTATTTAGTGCATTTACCAGCTTGTTGCTTTATTGGAGCGACCCTCAGGCGGTAGCCGCTATTTTATTTTGGACACTGGGCAGCTTTGCTCGTGCGCAGTGGGCTACGCTTTGGTTACCTTTATTGGTAATCACATTGTGTACGTTTGTAATGCTGAGCTTTAGAAGGCAACTCAATGCTATGTTACTTGGCGATGAAAGCGCAATTACATTAGGTGTTAGGGTCCAGCGCTTTAGAATACTTATGCTGGTTTTGAGCTCATTAATTACCGCTGTGCTGGTGGCTATGTGTGGTGGTATTGGGTTTGTAGGATTAATGGTACCGCACATTGTGCGCTTTTTTATCTCCCAAGGCACCATCGCGGGATTGCTAGTAACCAGCTTAGTGGGCGGTACATTTATGGTGTGGGTTGATGTACTTTCGCGCTCCTTGCTAAAAAACCAAGAGCTGCCCGTTGGTGTTATAACCGCTGCTATTGGTAGTGTGTTCTTTTTAAGTTTATTGTTTTTTAGAAAGCGAAAGGTGTAACTCGATGAAAACCTTAATGGTGCAAGGCACTACATCAGATGCTGGTAAAAGTACCCTAGTTGCAGCCCTTTGCAGGGTATTTGCTAAGCGAGGGGTAAAGGTTGCGCCTTTTAAACCACAAAATATGGCACTTAATAGCGCAGTAACAAAAGATGGCGGCGAAATTGGTCGTGCGCAAGCTTTGCAAGCAATAGCGGCTAAAGTAGAGCCCGAAATAGACTTTAATCCTATTTTACTTAAACCTAATAGCGATACTGGCGCACAAGTGATTATTCACGGAAAAGCCATTAGCAATATGGAAGCGGGCAAATATCACGACTATAAAAAAGTGGCGATGGATGCAGTCATTACCTCACATAACCGCTTAGCTAAACGTTTTGATTTACTCCTTGTTGAAGGAGCGGGGAGTCCTGCTGAAATAAACCTGCGTGAAAACGATATTGCCAATATGGGTTACGCCGAAGAGGTAGATTGCCCTGTCATTATTATTGCCGATATAGATAAAGGCGGTGTGTTTGCACATTTGGTAGGTACGCTTGCGTTGTTAAGCGAGTCAGAACAGGCGCGCGTAAAAGGCTTTGTTATAAACCGCTTTAGAGGCGATATAGGTTTGCTGCAAGGCGGGCTTGATTGGCTTGAAGAATACACAAACAAACCCGTACTTGGCGTATTACCTTATTTGCACGATCTTGCGCTTGATGCCGAAGACGCCGTCGCAATTGATAATAATGTAACCAACGCCACAATTAATATTGCAGTGCTACTTGTTCCCCACATTAGTAACCACACCGATTTTGATGCACTGCGTTTGCACCCAAACATTAATATAAATTACGTGCGCCATACCCAAACGATCCCAGACGTTGATCTGATAATTCTCCCAGGCAGTAAAAATGTGCTGGGCGATTTAAATTTTTTGAAAAATGAAGGCTGGGACACTCAAATTAAGCGCCACTTACGCTATGGTGGCAAAGTACTTGGCATTTGTGGCGGCATGCAAATGCTAGGCAATACAATCAACGATCCCGAGGGTATTGAGTCACCATTAAAACAAGTAAATGGACTCGCCCTGTGCGATTTTGAAACCACGCTGAAAGCACAAAAAGTATTAACTAAAATAACCGCTACACTGCTTTTAAATAACCAACAAACACCCTGTAGTGGTTACGAAATACATGCAGGAATTAGCCAAGGTGCAGCGCTTGATAAGCCATTTTTAACCTTTGATGAAAACCACCCACATGGTTTTATGTTCGATGGCTTTATTAGCGATGATAACGCCATTGCGGGCACCTATTTACATGGTTTATTTGATGAAGCCGATGCTACATCGCAAATTTTAAAATGGGTAAAACCAAGCGCCTCAATTAACCCAATTAGTATTGCCACTCATCGCGAGCAGCAGTTAGAACGATTAGCAACCATGTGCGAAACGCATTTAAACATACAGCAAATTATCTCGATTTATGAAGGACACAATAATGACTGAACAAAACAACGATAAGCACAAGCAGCGCCAACAAAAAGTAAAAGAACAAGTGGATGCGCGCGTTGCTGCAGCACAAGATGTAAAAGGTATTTTTCAGGTAATTACCGGCAATGGTAAAGGTAAATCAACCTCGGGTTTTGGCGTTGTAGCACGCTGCGTAGGGCATGGTAAAAAAGCAGCCGTTTGCCAATATATTAAAGGTACATGGGAATGTGGCGAGCGTAATTTATTACAAGGTGCAGGCGTTGAGTTTGTTGTAATGAACACCGGTTTTACCTGGGATACGCAAAATAAAGAAGCCGATACTGCAGCCGCCCAAGCAACATGGCAAGAGTCAAAACGCATGCTTGCAGATAGCAGTATTGATTTAGTATTACTCGATGAGCTTACGTATATGGTGACCTACGGCTACGTTGATTTAGATGAAGTAGTAACAGCGCTTAATAATCGCCCATCCATGCAGTCGGTTATTATTACAGGGCGTGCAGCGCACCGCACTTTAACCGACCTTGCTGACACTGTAAGCGAAGTGCGTAATGTAAAACACGCATTCGACTCAGGCATAAAAGCGCTCGAAGGGTTTGATTACTAATGTTTAAAGCGTTTTTTATTGGGCTGCTGCTTTTTAGTGTATCGGGCAGTGCATTTGCAGAGCAGACCAAGGATTCTAAAAAGCTGCGAATAATCGCGCTTGCACCACATATAGTCGAAAACCTATTTGCCATAGGGGCGGGCGATAATATTGTGGGCACAGTTGATTACGCCGACTACCCTGCTGAGGCCCAAAGTATTGAGCGCATAGGCGGTTATTACGGTATCTCGCTTGAGAAAGTATTAGCGCTTAAACCCGACTTAGTTATTGCATGGAAAAGCGGAAATCAAAGCGAAGATTTAGCCCAAATAGAGCGCCTTGGCATAAAAGTATATTTAAGTAACCCCACCACAATCGCTGGTGTAGCCGACGAGTTACTTACTTTTGGTGAATTTACAGGGAACATTAAGCAAAGCCAGCAAGCGGCAAGCGCATTTAAACATAAGCTAAACGCGATTGTTAAAAGCCAGCAAGATAAAAAAAATATTACCGGGTTTTATCAGTTATGGGCTGAGCCCATGATGACAGTAAGTAAAAATACATGGATAAGCCAACTGATTGAAACATGCCATGTAAGTAATGTATTTGCACAGAGCGTTACAGATTACCCGCAAATTAGTATCGAAAATGTCATTGTTACTAAGCCACAAGTTATTATTATCCCTGATGAAAAATCAAAAACGCCACAGCCGGTTGTTAATTGGCAAAAGTGGCCAGAAGTGCCAGCAGTTAAAAATGATCAATTTATTAGCGTAAATGCCGATTTATTACATCGTTTTACTCCGCGCATGTTAGATGGACTCGCGGATATGTGTGATAAAATAGACGCATCACGTAAACAGATTAAGAGTACACAATGAGCGATTGGGCTACATTTTTAGAAAGTGAATTACAGCAACCTTACATGCAGGAAACGTTAGAGTATGTGGCTAATCGAAGCAATGAAGGTGTTGCTGTTTATCCGCCTGAACCTCAAGTATTTAGTGCTTTTGATGCCACAGCACTAAATGACATCCGCGTTGTAATTTTAGGACAAGACCCATACCACGGAGAAGGGCAAGCGCATGGCTTGTGTTTTTCGGTATTGCATGATGTAAAAAAGCTGCCGCCGTCGCTTAAAAATATGTACAAAGAGTTAGCTACCGATATCAGCGGTTTTGTTGTTCCTGAGCATGGGTACCTGCAAAGCTGGGCAGATCAGGGCGTGTTTTTACTCAATACAGTATTGACCGTTGAGCAAGGGCAAGCGCATTCTCACAAGCATTTAGGATGGGAGCAATTTACCGATAATGTAATAGCGCATATTAATAAGCACTGCGAAGGTGTGGTATTTATTTTATGGGGTGCACACGCACAAAAAAAAGGTAAAGGCATAGATAGTGCTCGCCATCATGTTTTAAAAGGGCCGCACCCATCGCCGCTTTCGGCGCATAGAGGCTTTTTTGGCTGTCAGCATTTTTCAAAAACGAATGAGCTACTACAAGCCCAAGATGAAAAACCGATTAACTGGCAGGTGTAAATAACCTGGGCTCTGAATAATAAATTTATCTCATGCAGCTATTTTCAGCGCATTAAAAAAGGCTTCCATATATCGGAAGCCTTTTTGTTTAGTTGGGGCGTATTGAATTAAAAGTCGAGCTCATCAATTGCAATACTGTCTGTAAAGTAGTCTAGTTCTTGTAGTTCTTTACGTAGGCGCTGTTTGTCTTTTATTGCTTCTATTTCACGCCATTTTCTTTTTTTATTTTTCTGAGAGGTTTTCCTTGTTGTATCTGGTCCTTCTAATATCTCTAATATATCGTTTAGGCTATCCATGAACTTCTCCTATTGATTTTATTGACCTCAAGAATACCTATACCACAGGCCTAGTTAAAATAGAATAAAAAAGTGACGGTTATGTTACATAAGTGTGATTAATTGATGAAGGTTTATACGAAGATTATATGAAGTCGATATGAAGATTATATAGAGGGGTAGCGTATTTTAGGCATAAAAAAACGTCGCTATTGCGACGTTTTTAAAACACGATTATAGCAAATTACATTGCTTTAAAGCGCGCCTCTAGTTGTTCTTGTGCATCAGCAAAAGAGCGAATACCTTCAGCTAGTTTTTCAGTAGCCATAGCATCTTGGTTATGTAACCAACGGAACTGTGCTTCTGTTAATGGCTCTGGTTTTGGCTCTTGTGGAACATCGCTTTCAAGCAAATATTCTTGTGC
The DNA here is from genome assembly GCF_000238395.3 of Pseudoalteromonas arctica A 37-1-2. Classification (GTDB taxonomy): domain Bacteria; phylum Pseudomonadota; class Gammaproteobacteria; order Enterobacterales; family Alteromonadaceae; genus Pseudoalteromonas; species Pseudoalteromonas arctica. The sequence continues at coordinate 3,277,898 of NZ_CP011025.1, read as the reverse complement.
GCCTTCAAGGTTACCTAAATCTTCTAAAAGATTAGGGCTAATAGTTAGCTTGTCACAACCTGTAAGTGCAATAATTTCGCCTGTATTACGGAAACTTGCACCCATCACAACTGTTTTGTAGTTATGGCGTTTGTAAAATTCAAAAATGCTGCGTACAGACTGAACACCTGGATCTTGTAGCGGATCGGTTGGTTTTTCCATACCGTTAGCAACGTGCCAATCTAAAATACGGCCAACAAATGGCGAAATTAGAAATACGTTTGCATCGGCACACGCGCGAGCTTGGGCATCGCTAAATAATAAAGTAAGGTTACATTTAGTCCCTTCTTTTTCTAGCTGCTCAGCGGCTTTAATACCTTCCCATGTAGACGCTACTTTAATTAAAATTTTGTCTTTGCTTACACCTTCTTTTTCGTAAAGGCTAAGCAGGGTATGTGCTTTATCAATCGTAGCTTGCGTATTAAACGAAAGGCGTGCATCTACTTCAGTAGAAATATAACCAGGTACAATAGCGCTAATTTCTTTACCTAGTAATACGGCAAAGTAATCACATGCTAGTTCAAGTTGTTTAGCTGGCTCTTGCTCGGTTTCTTTTGCGTAGCTCCAAGCTTTATCTAGGTAAGGCTTATATGCTTCAATCTCGCTCGCTTTTAATAAAAGCGACGGGTTTGTAGTTGCATCTTCTGGTTGATGCTTTTTAATAGCTTCAATATCACCAGTGTCGGCTACGATAGATGAATGTTGTTTTAGCCTTTGTAGAGCTGAAGTCATTTGCTTTCCTCATTCCAAGCAAGTTAAAAGAAAAATCTAATCACTCTTAATATATCTAATCCATACTGCAACAGTGTGACAATGCTTGATAGGTCTTATGTCCTGATCAATAAAAAAACGGCAATGCATGGGTTATTAAGAGAGGATTTATTTAAACAAAACGTGCTTTTCGTTTCATTTAATGTTGAAATTGACACTAAATAAATTACAAGTCAATAGCTAACTATGATCACTGTTATTTCACCTGCAAAAAATCTTGATTACGAAACGCCACCCGCAACAGACAAGTTCACTCAGCCTGAATTACTAGAGCACAGCGAAGAGCTCATGAAAGTATGCCGTGAACTAACACCAGCGCAAATTGGCAGTTTAATGAAAATTAGCGACAAGCTATCTGGGCTTAACGCAGCACGCTTTAGTGAGTGGGCGCAGCCGTTTACACAAAGCAATGCTAAACAAGCCGCACTTGCCTTTAATGGTGATGTATATGGCGGTTTAGATGCAAGTACGCTTAAAGCTAGCGAGCTTGATTACGCACAAAACCATTTACGTATCCTTTCGGGTTTATACGGCTTATTAAAACCACTTGATTTAATGCAAGCTTACCGTCTTGAAATGGGCACCAAGCTTGAAAACTCACGTGGCAAAAACTTATACGAGTTTTGGGGCAGCGTAATAGCGAATAAACTAAACGACGTATTAAAAGCGCAAGACGCACAATATTTAGTTAACCTTGCTTCAAACGAATACTTTAAAGCGGTAGATAAAAAAGCGCTTAATGCACAAATTATTACCCCTCACTTTAAAGATTGTAAAAACGGTCAATATAAAGTAATCAGCTTTTATGCTAAAAAAGCACGCGGCATGATGGCGCGCTACATTATCGAAAATAAAGTAACGCAGTTAAGCCAACTTAAAGAGTTTACGGTAGCAGGTTATTACTTTAGCCCAGAGGCAACAGTTAAAGAGCTTGAGCCGGTATTTATGCGCGACGAACAAAATTAGGTTTATAAGCTTAAATAAAAAATTTAAAAGCCATGCATTGCATGGCTTTTTTGATGTTGGCGTTATATTTGCAATCTCATCTAATATTAATGAGAACACTAATTAAATAGGTGCAAATAAAATGATCAGCATTCCGTCAATTGACGAAGCCGAAAAACTAATAGAAGAAAAGCTCGGAGGCTGGTTTGATATTGTTATCAGCCATATCCCTAATTTTATAGTTGCGATACTGATCGCAATTGTGTTTTCAATATTGGCACGCTTTGCTGGCAAGCTGATGAAAAACGTATTACGCCGCTCACTCGACTCAAAACAAATTGCCGACTTAATGGCGTCAATTTTTAAAGTTATTGTGTTGTGCATAGGTTTATTTATAGCGCTCGATTTTGTTGGCTTAAAAGGCACCGTTACTTCGCTACTTGCTGGTGCAGGTATTGTGGGTTTGGCCATTGGTTTTGCGTTTCAAGACATGACCGAAAACCTAATAGCTGGTATAGCAATGGGTGTACGTAAGCCATTTAAAACAGGTGACGTAATAGAAACCGATGATGTGTTTGGTTCGATACATTCTATAAACCTACGTAACACGCTAATAGAGAGCTTTTACGGGCAATTAATACTTGTGCCAAATAAAGTCTTATTTAGAAATGTATTAAAAAATTACACCACTTTAGGTGTTAGGCGCATAGAAGTACCAGTGGGTATTTCGTACGGTGACGACATAGAAAAAGCAAAAGACGTCATAGTCGAAAAAATTAACGAATTTGACTTTGTAATACGCAAAGACGAAACCGCCGTATACGCTGAAGGCTTTGGTGACAGCAGCATCAACTTACTGGTGTGGTTTTGGATTAAATACCCAGGCGAGCCTGATTTTATGACGGTGCGCCATAAAGGTGTTGTTGCCGTTAAGCAAGCACTAGACGAAGCTGACATTAGCATTCCATTCCCAATTCGTACTTTAGATTTTGGTATTAAAGGCGGCGAAAAACTCGATGCCATGATAAGCGACAAAATAAGCCCGCAGTCATCAAATAAAGACAGTAGCGACGGCACTGACTCTAACCAAAGTGAGTAATTTAGTGAAAACTTATTAGGCAAAAGCATTGGGAAATAGTTACTTACCAACAGCGCATTTTTACAGGGAAGTTTATGCTGCAATTATTTAGGAGATAGTTTTGGTAAATTCAGTAAAGTAAAATGAAGAGCGTTGCTCCCAAGCTCTAAATAGTCGACATTCAATTGTTTCTACATCTTTATTAGAGAAGAAATACACAAAATTATTTTGGTTTATTGTCTAATTTTTCAAAGGTGTTGGCTACATGAGCGAGCAATGTAATGCATTTCAAAGAATTGATCTGCGTACCATAATCAAGATGTTTTTGATCTCCATGTAATATACCATGTCGATTAGGTGCTGACTTTTTTAAATCCCTAATATCATCACTACGAATGGGGAGAGAGCTGTTTAATTTTTTTAGGAGTGGAGAAAGTGATATATCATCTAAGTTGTTTAAGTCTGAATTAATTAGCTGCTCTAAAGCATTTTCTCTTTTTTTCCTCGTAAAAAGATATTTAGATGTTTCTTCTTCAAAAATACCGTCTGTTTGTGCAAAAATTAAAGGTATAGATGCTATATAGTTTCCTTCATTATGGAGATCGAATGCTGCATCAAGAATATGTTTCCGGTGAGGGTATAAACTTATGACTTTTTCAAATATATAAACGAGATATGATTTAGTTTCTGTGATCATGTATTCGTCAACTCTTTTAGCCCCTTTTGGAATTATCTCCTCAATTTCAGTAGAAATATACCAATGAAGAAACCATCCGTATTCAGCTAGTTGCATCCATCTTTTTTTGTACCCGTTATTAAGATCGTCATTTAACAATGAGACTACATTAATTGTAGTATTGTCATTTTGAAAGAGTTCTATAATCTCAATTAGACTGTTAAGTGAAATGTTATTTTTTGTATTTATCATAGGGTTGATCTTATTAGGCTGTGTATGTGGAAGTTTATTAAAATCTCACATTGTAACTATGTTGGGCGTAACTCTGACACTAACTATTTAAAACAATCTAATCAATGGTTGTCGCCTATAACTTATTTAAAATAATCATTTTTCAGAATTGAGCAGTTGATACTTGGTTGATCTAGACTTTAGTGTCATCACTGTGCGAGTGTAAAACAAGTTATTTGTAGAATACAAAGAAGTGCTTCATTAAAGCTAATTAATAGGTTTAATGAAGAGTTACTATCACATAAAAAAGCGCAGCTTGTGTTGGAGTAACAAGCCGCGCTTATGAATTAGTTATACAAATAAGTTTATGTGGTGCGTATTAAATAACGCTAATTTTATTACGAATGATTTTAACCCCATCCATATTTTCTAAAAACTTTTGAGCTAGTGCGCGCTGAAAACCAGTTTGTGCTTCACCGTATAAATCTACTTCACCATTTTTTACCTGCACACGAATATCACTTAACGCTAGGTTAGGATTAGTTCGTAGGGTGTTGGTGATAGCTTGTTGTAAGTTAGGTTGAGTGGCTACACTGCTTACTACGGCCATGTTGGTTGCTGCACTTACTTTTGTAGCGCAAGCTAATAAAAATAAACAACAAAATGATACTAAAGCGATAGTTAACTTGAAGCGGTTCATAACTTAATCCTTACATTACGGTGAATAGTGCAGCCACAATATGGAAATTCCATCGGCTAGGTTATCTTGGTAGTTACAATTTCGATGCCAAAATTAACATACTGAAATATAAAGAAATTTTATTAAGTGGGAATTCAGGTGGGCAAAAATTACATTTAAATGAGTATGAGTTACATGCTTGGGTTACATGTGTAACAGGTACAAACAGCAGAGCCTGCAAGGCTTGCATTAAAAAGCCGACAAAAGTCGGCTTAGTATAAAAATGTTTTAGGTTACTTTTTCTTTTTAACCTTAGCCTTTTTCTTGGCTTTCATTTTTACTGGATCTTTACGCTTTTTAGCCGGTGGCTTAGCTTCTTTATGCTGTGGCTCAACACCTCTAATTACACGGCGTTTTAATTTTTGTTCAACGTAGCGCTCTACTTTATATAAAATACCAATATCGTGTGCTTCAACTAGCGATATTGCTATCCCTTTTTTACCAGCACGGCCAGTACGACCAATACGGTGTACATATACGTCGGCAGTACGCGGCATATCAAAGTTAATAACGTGGCTGATGTCAGATACATCAATACCACGTGCAGCTACGTCGGTAGCAACTAATATGCTTGTTTTGCCACTGTGGAAGTTTTCCATGGCTTTCATACGCTTGTCTTGCGGCATTTCGCCGCGTAACCACGCTGCTTTTACATCATTAGTTGTAAGTTCGCCAATCAATGTTTCTAAGCGTTCGCGAGTTTTAACAAACACAATGGCTTTAGTTACGTCAGGATTTTTTAGCGTATTAACTAATAACTCAAGTTTGTGATGATAATCGTCGGCTAAATGTACCCATTGGTGAATTTTAGCTTTTTCTTTACGTGACGATTCAGCTTCAAGCAGTGCTGGGTCGTTTAATGTTTTTTCAGCAAACCTTTCTACGCTGTCACCTTCAAGTGTTGCTGAGAATAAAAAACATTGGCGACGATTTTTAGCTTCGTCACAAATACGGCTCATTTCTTTTTTGAAACCCATATCTAACATGCGATCTGCTTCATCAATAATAAGCATTTCTACGTGTTCAGCATGAAAGTTTTCGGTTTCTAGGTATTCCATTAATCGACCTGGTGTGGCGATTAAAATATCGTTATTTTTTTCAAAAATTTCTTTATGCGTGCCGTAGTTAATACCGCCTGTTACTACACCAATTTTTAGGTGTGTGCGTTTAGCTAGCAGTTCACATTGTTCATGAATTTGATAAGCCAACTCACGAGTCGGGGTCATAACGAGTACGCGCGCAAAACCAGGGTCACGACGTGGGAAATCCAGTAAGTACTGAATAGCCGGAATTAAAAATGCCGCCGTTTTACCTGTACCAGTAGGCGCAGATGCTAAAATGTCGCGCCCCTGTAGTGCTTCAGGAATAGCTTGTTGTTGAATGCTGGTTGGCGTCTCGTAGCCCATTTTATTAATGGCATCGAGTAGCTTGTTATCAAGATCAAATTCAGAAAATTGCATAGAGTGTCTAAAATAAGGGACAATTACCCTGATTATACGCGCTATGCTGCGCTTGGTGAATGAAAAGGTGAAAAAATGTCTGGTTTTGTATTTAAACAATTTAAAGTTGAACACGACCACTGTGCAATGAAAGTTTCTACCGATGGTATTTTGCTTGGTGCATGGGCTAATTTAAGCGGTGCAAAGTCGTTACTTGATATAGGCACAGGCACCGGCTTGTTAGCACTAATGTGTAAGCAGCGCAGTAATGAGCTTGATATAACTGCGGTAGAAATTGACGAAAGCGCCTATACCCAAGCACTACAAAATATTGCTAATAGCCCGTGGCCAGCAATAAGTATTAAGCACCAAACTATTCAACGCTTTAATAGTGCAGTTAAGTTTGATGTTGTTATCTCTAATCCGCCGTATTTTAATCACAGTTTAAAAGGCGATAATGTTGCGCGTAATACCGCACGCCATACCGACGGCCTAAGTTTTGAAGAGTTAATTAATGCGTTTAAACGTTTGAGCCATGGTGGTTCTCGCTTTAGCTTAATACTCCCAAGCGTTGAAAGCGTATTATTTATTGAGCTTGCTACTCAAAATGGGCTTTATTTAAATACTCATTGCCAAGTAAAAGCCACGCCCAACAAAGATATTAGCCGCAGTTTAATGACATTTAGCTACGTAAAAAGCGATATAGAATCATCAATTCTGTGTATTAGAAATTTAGATAATACCTACACTGCTGATTATATAGCCCTGTGCAAAGCATTTTATTTGAAAATGTGAAGCAATTGTAAAATAGGAACGAATAACGCAAACTGACTAAAACCATTGTTGAGAACAGATATGGATAGTCAGTTACCAAAATCTTTTATAATTATACTTGCCGTATTACAGGCTATTGCTCTTACCCTTTTGTATAGCAGTATAGAAAATAATGTGTGGCCAGCAACAAGCCCTACATGGTTAGTCTCACTTATTACATTTTCTATGAGCTTTCCTTTATTAATGCTAATGACCGTTAATAAAAATAATATAAAAACGTCGTTGCTTTTAATCCTTCCTTTTTCCTTGTTGTTATCTTTATTGGGGGCGTATGTTGGCTTTCAGCAAGAGCCTCAAGAGTACGTAAGTAATAACACTTTAATGTCAGTTTTTATTTTTACTAGTTTAATTGCTGGCTTTAAAGGCCTTATGTACATACAACAATTTGGTAGCTCAGAAAATGTTAGTTACAGTCGTTTATTTAAGCTCTCTTGGCGTAATTTTATAATATTTGGAGAATGCTGGCTGTTTGTACTTATTTTTTGGGGAATTCTAAATTTAGGTGCGGCTTTATTTGATATTTTAGATATAGAATTTTTCTCTGAGCTACTAAGAAATGAATGGTTTTGGATCCCAACCTTAACGCTCGCATTTGCCTTTGCGAGTGTCATATTTAGAAAGCTTTTGAACATTGAAGATAATATCGCTTTTTTACTACAAACTTTAATTAAGTTTTTATTGCCTGTTTTATCAGTTATTTCTCTCGGTTTTTTAGCAACACTTCCTTTTACCGGACTCAATAAATTATGGGAGACCGGAAGTGGCAGTTTATTAGTAATGTGGCTGCAGGTGCTCACGTTGTTTTTTGTTAACACTGTTTATAAAGATGACTCATCAGTTCGCCCTTATCACATGCTCTTGCACCGACTCGTTTTTATAAGCGTTGCGTTACTTCCAGTTTATAGTGTTATTTCTGCCTATGGAATTTACTTACGGGTAGAGCAGCATGGGCTAACAGTAGATCGTTGTTGGGGCATTTTGATTTGGTTTTTATTGGCGTGTTTTTCGTTTAGTTATCTTGTTGGAATTATAACAAAGCGAGACAATTGGCTAGAGCCGCTTAGCAAAATAAATATTGTGATGGGGTGGGTGGTGCTCGTTAGTATGCTTGCTGTTAACTCCCCTTTATTAAATTTTCAAAGCTTATCTACAAACAGCCAAATAGCGCGTTTAGATGCAGATAAAGTAACAATAGAAAAGTTTGACTATTACTATTTTGAGCACAGCTTAGGTCGCCAAGGTTATTTAGCTATGCAGTTATTAAAACAGAAAATTGAAACGAGTCACCCAGAGCAATACGCTATCATCGATAGGATGTATGTAAATAATGAGTTTGCTTTAACGCTTGAACACACAGTCGATGATTTTATTGAGCGCAGTGTATTTTGGCCATCACAAGCGCTAATACCTCAAGGTTTAATAGAGGCAGTATTTTCTGAACAACATTTTTACGATCGTAACTCTTTAAAAGAACATACTTACTATTTCATTGGCATGGATTTAAACAAAGATGATGAACTCGATTTTATAGTGATTGACGAAAGTAATGAAAATATATCCGCATATTTTTGGTTATTCGACATGGGTAAGTGGCGCTCAAGGTATATGAATGTCGAAAATCCTGAAGAGATTAGATACCTTAAAAGCATGATTGATAATAACGAATTATCTTTAGTTGAGCCTGAATATTCAAATCTAAAAATAGGGGATGTTGTTTTTAAAGTGAGGTAATACGTAACTTTGTTTTTTATGCTACTGCCCCTTAAACCTAAACTAATGATTATTAGTTTAGGTTTTTTTCTTTTAGTTTTTTATTTTATGTACAGCGCTTTAATAGTGTGTTTATAAATCACCTGATATGATTTAGCCATTGGCCACTTAATTTAAAAGGCAACACAATGAAAAATTTAAATAAATTAGCATTACTTAGCACGTTAGCAGCCACCATTTTTGCAAGCCAAGGTGTGTTTGCTGCTATTACGCCTGTAGGGCTTTGGAAAACTATTGATGAGGATACAAACCAAGCTAAGTCGTATGTACGTATTACCCAAACCAACGGTGTATTAAGCGGCAAAGTTGAAACCATTCTTAACCCGGCAAAACAAAACGATATATGCAGTAAGTGTGATAATGAGCTAAAAGATCAGCCTATTTTAGGAATGACTATAATCACGGGTGTAAAAGCACAAGATGATGGCGTTTGGGGAGACGGTGAAATACTCGATCCAACAAATGGTAAAACCTACACTTTACAACTAACCCCGCAAGATGAAGGTAAAAAGCTCGAGGTACGCGGCTACATTGGCTTTTTTTATCGAAACCAATATTGGCTAAAAGTAGAGTAAGTTTTACTACTTATTTAATCACTGGGCGTTAAATAATTAAGTATTAACTGAAATCATTTTTGCGCTTTGCCTTTCTTACTCACTAAGCCAGCTATATTTAATTGGCATAAAATTTTGAGTAAATAAAAGGGTAAAATATGATTAAGTACATAGTTGCTTTAATAATGCTTAGCACACTGTTAATAAGCGGTGCGGCAAACGCAAAGGATGATGCGGTAAATACGGGTTGGTTTAATAACACGGCTATTAAAGGGTACGACAGCGTTGCTTATTTTACGCAAAATAAAGCCGTTAAAGGCAGCGACAAATACACGTTTAGTTATTTAGGTGCCAACTGGCACTTTTCGAGTGAAGAAAACAAAACGACATTTGCAGAAAATCCAAAGCGTTATGCACCGCAATATGGTGGTTGGTGTGCTTATGCAATGGCTGATGAAGGTAACGCTGTAGGTATAGACCCAGAAGCATTTTATATTCACGAAGGTAAGCTTTACTTAAACTATAGCGAAAGCGTGCAGCAAAAATGGTTAAGTAATTTACTACCGTACATTGTTATGGCTGATGGGTACTACCCACAAACAACCAATGTGATGACGTTTCAATAAATTACTCATATTGCTAGGGCGTGTTGATCTTTGTGGATTGAAATTTGTTCAATCTAGGGGCGATTAAATCGCGGCGCGAGGTTTGTAACCTAGTGGGCTAAGTAAAAACCGAGCAACAAAGAGTTGATCGCCCCTAGAAAGAACCCAGAGGGCAGTGCATGTTTGGCATTTATGCTGCGTTATCGCCTATTTATGGGGAATAACCACACTACATAGGCTCTGCCTTGCCTAAAAACCAAACATACTGCTGCAAATTCACCCACCAAAGATCAACACGCCCTAATTAAAAAGCCCGCAACTAAACTAGTTGCGGGCTTTTTGCTTTTTATTTATTAGCTTATTAATTAAAGCGTTTCGCCGTATTCAGTCATTACCTGTTCAACCCATGTTGCAATGCGGTCGTCGCTTAGCTCGTATTGACTGTCTTCGTCGAGCGCGAGTCCTACAAACTGTTTACCATCAGGCGTTAATGCTTTTGAAGCTTCAAACTCGTAACTACTGTCGTTTGGCCAAAAACCAAGTTGAGTAAATGTTTGCGTATTTATTTCGTCGTGTAGCATGCCTAGCGCATCTTGAAACCACTGCCCGTAACCTTGCTGATCGCCCATGCCAAATAAAGCAATGGTTTTACCATTTAGGTTTACGTCGGCTATGTCGTCCCACTTTGACTCCCAGTCTTCTTGTATTTCACCAAAATCCCATGTTGAAATACCAAAGATGATAAAGTCATACTGCTCTGCATTTTTTAGTGGCTCGTCTTTAATATTGTGCAGGGTAACTATATCGGCACCAATAATGTCGCGAATCTTTTCTGCTGCCATTTCGGTGTAGCACGTAGTAGAACCAAAAAATAAACCAATTTGCATCGTATTTATCACTGTGTAATTGCCTGATATGATAGGCTCAAGTTTACCGTAAGGTATTTTTAATTGATACCTTAGCAAAGCATGAGAGCATAATGTGACAACGCTATCTGACGATTCTTTTGAAAATAATAGCAGTATGAGCAGTAATAGCGACTACCTAGAAACCTTTTTAGATAGCCTGTACTTAGAGCAAGGCGTAAGCGAAAACACATTAAGTGCTTATCGCAGTGATTTAGATAAGTTTTGCCTATTTTTAAAGGGCGAAAATTTAATGACGGTAACAGGGCTTGATGTTGAAAGTTACTTAGCGCATCGAGTCGATTTAGGCTTAAAACCACGCAGTACGGCACGCAGTATTAGTGCGCTAAAGCGTTTTTATCAGTACTTTGTGCGCGAAAAACTAATTAGCGACACCCCCATGCTAAATATTTCTCAGCCAAAAGCAGGGCAGTCGTTACCTAAAACACTCTCAGAGGCCGAAGTTGAGGCATTATTAAATGCGCCTAATACCGAAGAAGCGATGGGACTGCGCGATAAAGCCATGCTAGAGCTACTTTATGCAACGGGTTTGCGTGTAAGTGAGCTTGTTGGACTGCGAATGGAGCAAATTAATTTGCGCCAAGCAGTGGTGTTTGTAAAAGGTAAAGGTAATAAAGAGCGCTTAGTTCCACTGGGTGAAGAAGCCATGTATTGGCTTGAGCAATTTTTAAAGGGTGGGCGTGCGCAAATGATAAAACATGCCACCGATTTTGTGTTCCCATCTAAACGCGGAGTAGGCATGACGCGACAAACCTTTTGGCATAGAATTAAACACTATGCTATTTTGGCAGCAGTTGAGTCTCCATTATCGCCCCATACTATGCGCCATGCTTTTGCTACGCACTTATTAAATCATGGGGCAGATTTACGTGTGGTACAAATGATGTTGGGCCATAGCGATTTATCAACGACGCAAATTTATACCCATGTTGCCAATGAACGGTTAAAGTCGGTACATGCAGAGCATCATCCGCGTGCGTAAGTTTGAAAGTAAATATCATTAAGCCGGTCAATATATTAAGTATTTTTAGGATAGAGAGAAGTTATGAAAAAATTAATGTTAGCAGGTGCCATGTTGTGCACAAGTATTAGTGCATTTGCAAATGGCGTTGCTGTAACACCAGATGCTAATGATCCTATTATTACTAAATTTGCCGAGCTTGGTGTAACTGTAAAGCAAATTAATCCAAGTCCAGTAACGGGTTTAAAAGAATTGATTACTAATAAGGGCGTGCTTTACGCAAGTCCAGACGGTCAATATTTAATGCAAGGTACGTTAATTGATTTAAATAATCGTAATAACCTAACAGAGCAAGCATTAAATGGCGTGCGTGTTGAAGGTCTTAAAGAATACGAAGAATCGATGATTGTGTACAAAGCGCCAAACGAAAAACACAGCATTACTGTATTTACCGACATTAGCTGTGGTTACTGTCGTAAATTACACCGCGAGTTAGACGATTTACTTGATGCGGGTATTACCGTTAAGTACTTAGCGTTTCCACGTGGTGGCTTACAAGGTTCAGGTTACGCAGATTTAATGAACGTATGGTGTGCACGCGATCAGCAAGAAGCACTAACAGAAGCTAAATCGGGCACAAGCACTAAAGTAGTTGCAGGCTGTAGCGCACCGGTTGCAGAGCATTACCAATTAGGTCAAAGCTTTGGTATTAGCGGCACACCCGCTATTATTTTAGAAGATGGTACAATGATCCCTGGTTACCAGCCAGCAGCAGCACTAAAAGCAGCATTAGAAGCTAACAAAGCGTCGTAATTAAACGCTTAGTTATTATTAAAAAGGCCTTAATGGCCTTTTTTTGTCTTTTTAATACGACTCAATAAGTTAAAACCCTGCATGAAAAAACTAATCATTGCGCGTGAAAACGTTGACGACTCGCATCTGCCGAGTAATTTACACCCTGTAATTAAACAAATTTATGCTAACCGCAATGTATTCAATGCCGAAGAGCTAAATAACAGCGTAGCTACGCTTCACGACTTCAAATTGTTTAAAGACATCGACAAAGCCAGCGACTTATTAATTGAAGCATTAAAAGCGCAAAGCCAAATATTAATAGTTGGCGACTTTGATGCCGATGGCGCAACAAGCACTGCAACATTAATGCAAGGCCTTGAGATGTTTGGCTTTAAACATTTAGATTACTTAATTCCTGACAGGTTTAGCTTAGGATATGGCTTAAGCCCCGCGCTTGCTGAGCAAATAGTACAAATAAAACCTGATTTAGTGATCACCGTAGATAACGGCATATCGTGTATTGCCGGTATTGATATTTTAAAAGCGGTTGGCATAAAAGTGCTGGTAACAGATCACCACTTACAAGGTGAGCAGCTGCCAAATGCAGATGCAATCGTAAATCCAAATAGGCACGAATGTGATTTTCCGTCTAAATCTATTGCAGGCGTTGGCGTTGCTTTTTACTTATTAATAGCGCTGAGAAGCGTAATGCGAGATTTGGGTTATTTTGAGCAACAACCACCGCCTAATTTAGCTAACTTGCTCGACATTGTAGCGCTTGGCACGGTTGCCGATGTAGTGGCACTTGATGCAAATAACCGTACCTTAGTACACCAAGGTTTAGCACGTATTCGCAGTGGTAAAACACGCCCAGGCATTACCGCGCTTATTGAAGTGGCTAACCGCAATGCTGCCCGCTTAAGCGCAAGCGACTTTGGCTTTTCACTTGCGCCGCGTTTAAATGCAGCAGGGCGATTGGACGACATGAGTTTGGGTATAGCGTGCTTGCTTAGCACCGACATAAACCAAGCGCGTAGTATAGCCGGCGAGCTCGATAGCTTAAACTTTGCAAGGCGCGAAATAGAACAAGGTATGCAAGCCGAGGCGCAAGCCGTGCTTGATAGGCTCGCATTTAGCGATGATAACATTCCTGATGCTATTTGTTTGTTTCAAGACGATTGGCATCAAGGTGTTATTGGGATTTTGGCTGGTCGCTTAAAAGAAAAATACCACCGTCCAACCGTTATATTCGCTGGTGGCGAAAACGGTGAGATTAAAGGCTCGTGCCGCTCTATTGAAGGGCTGCACATGCGCGATTTACTAGAAGGGCTTAATACAGCCGACCCACACTTAATTAATAAATTTGGTGGCCACGCCATGGCAGCCGGCTTAAGTATCAACGAGCAACACTTTAACGACTTTAAAAAAGCGTTTGATGCCGCAGTTAGCGCGCAACTGAGTGAAGAAAGTAAACGCTGTATTGTATTTACCGACGGCGAGCTGCCAAACGACTGCTTTACGATGGAATTTGCCCAGCTATTAAAGCAATCGGGCCCGTGGGGTCAGCAATTTCCTGAGCCGGTGTTTGAGCATACCTTTGAAGTAATACAGCAGCGCATAGTAGGCGAAAAGCATTTAAAGCTCGTGTTAAAGCATCAATCTGGTCGTTTAGTTGATGCCATTGCTTTTGGTATTGATGTAAAAGAATGGCCAGATACTGAGGCGAAGTTTGTAAAAGTAGCGTACCAGCTCGATATAAATGAGTTTAGAGGTAAATTTACGCTGCAATTAATAGTTAGAGAGCTTGAAAAAGTACACTAAAAAATATGTAATATCATGCATAAAATGCTAATAAAGCGCGCGGTTTTTTGTTAAAATCGGGCGTTTTTATCATTTGACGATAATTTATTGCGAAAATCCCATTTAAAGGGGCGCAATTACCTAGCCATTTTGGAGTGATGTACATGTTTGAAGTGAATCCTGTGATTAATCAAATCAAGGAAATTCGCGAACGTACTGAATTGCTTCGGGGGTACCTTTGACTACGCTCTTAAACAAGAACGCTTAGAAGAAGTTAACGCCGAGCTTGAAGATTCAGCCGTGTGGAATGAGCCTGAACGCGCACAAGCGCTTGGCCGTGAAAAATCAGCATTAGAAGCGGTTGTTGAAACAATCGACAACCTTGTAGCCGGTACTGATGACGTTGAAGGCTTACTTGAGCTTGCTGTAGAAGCTGAAGATCAAGATACCTTTGACGAAGCGCAAAGCGAATTAACTGATCTAAACGAGCAGTTAGAAGGTTTAGAGTTTCGTCGTATGTTTTCAGGTCCTCATGACTCAAACGATGCGTACCTTGATTTACAATCAGGTTCTGGCGGTACTGAAGCACAAGACTGGTGTAATATTCTACTTCGTATGTATTTACGTTGGGGCGAGGCTAAAGGCTTTAAAGTTGAGCTAGTTGAAGCGACCGACGGTGATGTTGCTGGTATTAAAGGCGCAACTGTCCGCTTTGTTGGCGAATACGCTTACGGTTGGTTACGCACAGAAACTGGTGTACATCGCTTAGTACGTAAAAGCCCATTTGACTCAAGTGGTCGTCGTCATACTTCATTTGCTTCTGCGTTTGTATACCCAGAAGTTGACGATAATATTGAAATTGATATGAATCCGTCAGACCTGCGTATAGACGTTTACCGTGCATCTGGCGCGGGTGGTCAGCACGTTAACACCACCGAATCGGCGGTTCGTATCACTCACGTACCAACAAATACCGTAGTGCAGTGTCAAAACGAGCGTTCGCAGCATAAAAATAAAGCCCAAGCGATGAAGCAGTTAAAAGCTAAATTATTTGAGCTTGAGCTACAACAGCAAAATGCTGAAAAACAAACGCAAGAAGATGCTAAATCTGATATTGGTTGGGGTAGTCAAATTCGTTCATACGTACTTGATGATGCACGGATTAAAGATTTACGTACAGGCGTTGAAAACCGCAATACCCAATCGGTACTTGACGGTAACTTAGATAAATTTATTGAAGCCAGCCTTAAATCTGGCCTATAACCACCAAGCTAATAAAGAGCTAAAAAATGACTGATAAAATCCAAGACGAAAACAAGTTAATCGCTGAGCGTCGCGGCAAGTTAGACGCTATACGCGAAAATTGCCCAGCCAACGGTCATCCAAACCAATTCCGTCGTGAGCATTACACGGCTGATTTGCAAGCCCAGTTTGGTGATAAGAGCAAAGAAGAATTAGTAGAGATGCAAGAAGTTGTGTCTATCGCTGGACGTATTTTAGCAAAGCGTGGACCGTTTTTTGTAATTCAAGACATGAAAGGTCGCGTACAAGCGTATGCATCTAAAGATGTTCAAAAAGATCTTAAAGAAAAATATGGTCAACTAGACACTGGCGATATTATTGGTGTTAAAGGCGCATTAAATAAATCAGGTAAAGGCGATTTATACGTAGAAATGACTGAGTACCAACTATTAACTAAGTCACTTCGTCCGTTACCAGAAAAATTCCATGGCTTATCAGATCAAGAAACAAAGTACCGCCAACGTTATGTTGATTTAATTACTAACGAAGCAACGCGCGAAACATTCCGCATTCGTTCACAAGTAGTTGAAGGCATTCGTCGCTTTTTAGCAGACCGTGACTTTATGGAAGTAGAAACACCAATGCTACAGGTTATACCTGGCGGTGCATCTGCGCGTCCGTTTGTAACTCACCATAATGCACTTGATATCGACATGTACTTACGTATAGCGCCTGAGCTTTACTTAAAGCGCTTAGTGGTAGGTGGTTTTGACCGTGTATTTGAAATTAACCGTAACTTCCGTAACGAAGGGTTATCTACGCGTCACAATCCAGAATTCACAATGATTGAATTTTACCAAGCATACGCTGATTACATCGACCTGATGAACATCACCGAAGACATGCTACGTACGGTTGCAGAAAACGTACTAGGTAGTGCAGTTGTAGTTAATACAACTAAAGACGAAAACGGCGAAGTAATTGACTCAGTTGAGTACGACTTTGGCCAACCGTTTACACGTTTAAGCATGAGCGATGCAATATTAAAATATAACCCTGAGTTTGATGCTGCGGTATTTAACGACCCAGAAAACCACTTTGACGAATTAAAAGCGTACGCTAAACAAGTACACGTTAAAATTCCTGAAAATTGTGTTTGGGGTCCAGGTAAGTTCTTGTGTGAAATATTTGAAGAAACAGCAGAGCACATGCTTATTCAACCTACGTTTATTACTGGCTACCCGTGGGAAGTTTCTCCACTTGCACGCCGTAACGACGAAAATGCATTTGTTACAGACCGTTTTGAATTTTTTGTTGGCGGTCGTGAACTTGCAAATGGTTTCTCTGAGCTTAACGATGCACAAGACCAAGCTGAGCGCTTTACTCGCCAAGTTGAAGAGAAAGACGCAGGCGATGATGAAGCAATGCATTACGATGAAGACTACATACGCGCACTTGAGTACGGCTTACCGCCAACTGCAGGTGAAGGTATTGGTATTGACCGTTTAGTAATGTTGTTTACTGACTCATCAACAATTAAAGACGTTATTTTGTTCCCGCATATGCGTCCACAAGCTGACTAAGCTTTGGGTAGAACAAAGTAAGTTAATAAACGCCGCTTAATAGCGGCGTTTTTTTTGCTTTGCATTAGTATTTTAATTAATAAGTACTACACTAAAAATTAAATGTAGTTATTAGTGCTGGTTAATGTGCAATTCAGCTTCGCTAATTTATTGTTATTGGTAGTTTTTAATATTAAAACTAACAGTGCTATAACTTTTTAGTATGATTGTTTTTTAAACATATGTTGTATTTATGTAAAGGTTTTAGCTAGAATACGCACGAAATTTACACTGCTTGGTATTTAGCAGCTAAATATAGATTCTTAAAGGACTTAGAATAATAGTATGAAAGACAAACGAGTAGATGATTTATCAGAAGAATGCACATCAGAGCAAGAAAGAAATGCTTACTACCGTGCTTGTATTGCTGAATTTCAACAATTAGGTTACCAAGAACAGTATTTGGCTCAGTTAACTGATGACTTAGTTCCTGTGCTAGGTGTTAATCCTTCAAATAAAAATACGTAACCCGCTTAAATTTCAAACTAATTACACTTTTAAACCAAGCATATGTGCAATCTATAACCATATAGTCGTTTTTGGTAGAAAAGTGTTTGACATATTTTCTGAAATCTTTATTATACGCCCCACAAGACGGAGAGGTGTCCGAGTGGCCGAAGGAGCTCCCCTGCTAAGGGAGTATAGAGTTTGTAGCTCTATCGAGGGTTCGAATCCCTCCCTCTCCACCATTTTTTTAATGGCGTGTTTTGTAAATTTTTAAAGTATGGGTGCATAGCTCAGCTGGATAGAGTACTCGGCTACGAACCGAGCGGTCGGAGGTTCGAATCCTCCTGCGCCCACCATACTTTAATAACTCTGCTTAGAGTCTAAATAAGCAATTAAAGTGTTTGGTTTTATAACCAAGCGGTCGGAGGTTCATTCTTAGAAGATACGTCCTGCGCCCACCATACTTTAATAACTCTGCTTAGAGTCTAAATAAGCAAAAGCTCTACTTAGAGTTAAAATAAGTAAACTATAAAGTGGGTGCATAGCTCAGCTGGATAGAGTACTCGGCTACGAACCGAGCGGTCGGAGGTTCGAATCCTCCTGCGCCCACCACTTTATAGACTCATACTTAGAGTATAAAAAAGTAAAGTGTTGGCTAAAGCCAAACGGTCGGAGGTTCATTCTTACAAGATACGTCCTGTGCCCACCACTTTATAGACTCTCACTTAGAGTAAAAACAAGTAATAGTAAAAATGAAAGTGGGTGCATAGCTCAGCTGGATAGAGTACTCGGCTACGAACCGAGCGGTCGGAGGTTCGAATCCTCCTGCGCCCACCACTTTCATGTTTTCATACACTTTTAAGTGTAAGAAAAATAAACCGATGGAAATCGGTTTTTTTATGTCTGAATTTATACGCTCTGCTTAGAGTTTAAATAAGCAATCTATGAAAGTGGGTGCATAGCTCAGCTGGATAGAGTACTCGGCTACGAACCGAGCGGTCGGAGGTTCGAATCCTCCTGCGCCCACCACTTTCATAAACAAGCCGACATTAAGTCGGTTTTTTTGTGCCTAAAATAAAGTGAAATGTAAACTACCACTCCTGTAGCCGCAGAGCTTGCTCGCGTGAGAAGCGCCAGCTTCTAATCACTTACCACCGATATAACTGATACTTTATTTACGAGCTTCACTCGTCGCGTCAGCAAGCTGCACGCCTACAAGTAAAACCAGCCCTAATCTTTAAATCCAAACCCGAGTTTATTTATTCGTTGTAGACGCTGAGCTTGCTCGCGTGAGAAGCGCCAGCTTCTAATCACTTACCACCGATATAACTGATACTTTATTTACGAGCTTCGCTCGTCGCGTCAGCAAGCTGTACGCCTACAAGTAGAAACAGCTCTAATCTTTAAATCCAAACTCCGAGCTTATTCATTCGTTGTAGACGCTGAGCTTGCTCGCGTGAGAAGCGCCAGCTTCTAATTACTTACCACCAATATAACTGATACTTTATTTACGAGCTTCGCTCATCGCGTCAGCAAGCTGCACGCCTACAAGTAAAACCAGCCCTAATCTTTAAATCTAAACTCCGAGTTTATTTATCCGTTGTAGACGCTGAGCTTGCTCGCGTGAGAAGCGCCAGCTTCTATTCCCCCCTCAAAAATATAATTTATAAGATTTTATTTGTTGGCAACGCCAGAAATAAGTGATTTATTCACAAAGAGTTTAAGAGGCGCTGCGCTTTTAGAGGTAGTAATAAAGCTAAGCTAAACTAATAAACCCGGGCTTATGTCTTCTCATTTACTTCTCTTTCGCTTCTCTTTGTGTAATAGATCTTTAAGTGGTTCATTGACCAAGAAATTAAATAACTAGAAGCGTTTAGCTCTAGGAAGGTTAAATACGGTCTTTAAGCTTAAAATGGGAGGTGGTATTTTCAAGTAAAACTAGCTCTAATCTTTAAATCTAAACTCCGAGTTTATTCATTCGTTGTAGACGCTGAGCTTGCTCGCGTGAGAAGCGCCAGCTTCTAATCACTGTATCTACTCAAGCCCACTTAACCCTTTTCTAAAGCTGCTCTTTAATATTACCTATGTTATTTTAAACGCCTTGTTTAAAAGGATATTGCAGTATGTTTAAAACCCTATTTATTACGTTATTTTTTATTTTTAGCGCTATTTGTATTTCCAGCGCACAAGCCAACGAAGCTAATAACTCACTTGTGGTAGGTGCGCAGCAATATGCTAAATATTTACCGCAGTTAAAAAATAAACGTATAGGGCTCGTAGTTAATCAAACATCAACGGTAGGGCAAGCTCACTTAGTAGATGCTCTGCTGACTAAAAATATTAATATAACTAAAATTTTTGCACCTGAGCATGGCTTTCGCGGCGATCACGATGCGGGCGCGCATGTAAAAAATGCCGTTGATAGCAAAACCGGTATTCCGCTTATTTCTATTTACGGTAAAAATAAAAAACCAAGCCAAGCTGCTTTAGCTGATGTTGATGTCATTATTTTTGATATTCAGGATGTGGGAGTGCGCTTTTATACCTACATAAGCTCTATGCACTACATGATGGAAGCCGCTGCAGAGCAGGGGATAGAATTTTTAGTACTCGACAGACCCAATCCAAATATTGCCTACGTTGATGGGCCAATATTAGAGCCAGAATTTAAATCGTTTGTAGGCATGCACCCAATTCCTGTGTTACACGGTATGACCGTTGGCGAACTTGCCAAAATGATCAAGGGCGAGGGTTGGATCAATAAAGCGCCCGATTTAAAATTAACCGTGATCCCTGTTGATCATTACACTCGTAAAAGTACTTACAGCTTGCCTGTAAAACCCAGCCCTAACTTACCTAACGATCAGGCGATTGCACTTTACCCATCACTTTGTTTTTTTGAAGCAACACCTATCAGTATTGGTAGAGGCACCGACTTTGCATTTCAAGTAATTGGCTATTCGCCAGTTGCATTAGGTGATTTTAATTTTACACCGCGCGCAATTAAAGGGGCTGCTTTAAACCCTAAATTTAAAAACCAAGCCGTGCAAGGGCTCGATTTAAGACAAGCAAATATCACAGGCCTAAATTTAACTTACTTAATAAATGCGTACACGGAGCTTAGTAAAAACAACATCTCGTTTTTTGAGCGCGCTGACTTTATGGATAAACTAGCGGGTACTAATAAATTGCGCTTAGCTATTGAAGCAGGGCAATCAGAGGCGCAAATAAAACAAAGTTGGCAGGCGGGGCTTGCGCAATTTAAAGCGCAAAGAGCGCCTTACTTGTTATATAAATAAGGGCTAAGCATGTTTATTGCTTTAAAAAATCAAAGGTGTAGTTATATAAAAAAAGTATTTATAGCTACGTTAAGCCTTATTGTTGTGGGTTGTAGTATACCACCTGAGCCTATTAGCTCGGTGCTACCACTTACAAAGAGCCAACTTGTAAAGCTGCCTAATGCACAAGTGGTTGTAACGTTTCCTGAGGTAAATCCAAGTAGCCGGTTTTATGTAAATAACCGAGGAACGTTTAAAGCTTACAAAGGGCGCGGGCAATTATTAATACAAAACCACAACGCACAAAGCGCCGATATTTACATTAATAATCAAAAGCTCGACGTTAACCAGCTAAGCGCCAACACCTTATACAATTACAGTTTGGCAAAAAATACTCACAATGGTGTTAATACTTTTAAAGTTGAAAATATTTTCCCTGTTGGCGCAAGTTTAACGCTACGTTTTGCATTTCCTACTTTAAGCGATGAACCAAAAAAGCATATAGATTTTACTGAAGTAGACACATTAATTGAACGCGATGTAAAAGCGGGTTTTCCTGGGGCTGTATTGGCCGTTGTTAAAAATGGTGAGCTAATAAAATTAACCGCCTATGGCGATGCAAAGCAATATCAGCAAAGTGATTTAATGCTACTCCGCCCAGAGCCCATGCAAACTAATACCTTGTTTGACCTTGCCTCAAACACCAAAATATTTGCCACAAATTTTGCACTTATGAAATTAGTAAGCGAAGGGCTGTTAAATATTAATAAACCCGTGCAAAGCTACCTAAGCGAATATAAGGGCGAAGGGCGAGCAAAGCGCACAGTAAAAGACTTACTCACTCACAGCGCCGGATACCCGCCAGTATTTGACTTTCACCGTAAAGATGGCAGCTACGGCGACGCGTTTTATTCGCAAAACAGTAAAACCACCAAACAGCTATTACTTACCAGCGTACCTTTTAGTAGTAAATCATCTGGGCAGCATGTTTACTCAGATATTGATTACATGATTTTAGGCGTGCTCATTGAGCGTATTACAGGGCAGCCCCTTGACGAATACCTAGAGCAGCAAGTGTATGCGCCACTAAAATTAACTAACACGTTATTTAATCCACTTAAAAAAGGCTTTAAGCCGCAGCAATTTGCAGCCACTGAGCTTAGCGGCAACACACGAGACGGGCGCATTAAGTTTGATAATGTTCGAACTGGGGTTTTACAAGGACAAGTGCACGATGAGCGCGCTTACTATTCTCTCGATGGCGTAGCAGGGCATGCGGGATTATTTAGTAACGCTCAGGACTTAGCCGTGCTTTGCCAGCTATTATTAAATAGCGGTGGCTACGGTGACCAACAATTATTTAGTGCAAGCGCCTTAGCGCAATTTTTAACGCCGCAATCAAGCGACGAAACTTACGGGCTTGGCTTTAGGCTTGCCGGTAACAACCAAGCAAGGCGCTGGCACTTTGGCCCTTATGCAAGCGCACAAGCTTATGGCCACACAGGTTGGACGGGTACAGTGACCGTAATTGACCCCGCTTACGACTTGGCTATTGTTTTACTTACTAATGCTCGCCATAGTGCAATTAAAGGCTCGCTAAAACGTTACGAATTTACAGGCAAACAATTTGAAACCGCACAGTACGGATCGGTAGTGTCGCTTATTTATGAAGCGTTACTAAATCAATAAGCTATCGTATAGGTTAAAACGTACTAACTGTGCCACCTTAAGTGATTTATTTACAGGTGACTTGAGTAAGCCAATCCATTAAGCTAAGCGGTCTATAAAACTAAGCCGGTTTATGTTGTTAGGCTTAACAAATAAGCGTTAAAACGCGTACAAAGCGAGGTTTACTCGCTAATAATTAAGGTTAACTTTTTATGCATTGGTATTCTATTTTACCGCCGCTAATTGCGATTGCTATCGTGTTTTGGCGAAAAGAAGTGATTATGGCGCTACTTGTTGCTGTTGCTTCTTCTGAGTTTTTACTCGCCTTTCAGGGCGAAGGTAATAGCTTTTTTGACACTTTTTTAAATACCATAGAACGTATTATTTCGGTTGCCAGTTCGCCAGGTAATACACGCATATTAATATTTAGTATTTTAATTGGTGCCTTGCTTGCCTACATTCGCGAGTCTGGCGGCGTTGCAGCAACTGTTAATATGTTAATGAACAAAGGCATTGCAAAAAGTAAGCGCCAAGTGGGCTTTTTAACCATGTTTACCGGCATTGCGGTGTTTATAGAATCTAACTTGAGCGTACTTACCTCAGGTATTTTATCGCGTGGCTTGTTCGATAAATTTAAAATGAGCCGAGCGCGTCTAGCGTATATTATTGACAGCACCAGTGCGCCAGTGTGTATTTTAATACTACTTAACGGCTGGGGTGCATTTGTACTTGGTTTGTTAGGTAACTACGAGCTAGGTGAGTCGGCTGTATCGGTATTGTGGGGCAGCGTTGGGTATAACTTTTACGCCATAATCACCCTTGCCATTGTTTTTTACACAATCGCGTTTGATAAAGTGCATGGCCCAATGAAAGAAGCCGAAGAAAAACTAGAGCTTCAAACAACCGACTTAAAAGATGAAATAAAAGCCTCTAAAGCGCGTTACATGCTAATCCCGCTTATTACGCTAATTACCAGCATGGTTGGCTTTATGTATTACACCGGTAATGGTGTGTTGGCAGAGGGTAGTGGCTCTAAGTCAGTATTGTACGCAACGGTTTTAGCCATTGTTGTCGCTTACTTTTTAATGATTGGTTCTCGTAAATTTACGCACCATCAATTAGTTGATACCGGTTTTAAAGGTATGGGCGAATTAATGCCATTGGTCGCTATTGTACTGCTTTCGCTTACACTTGGCGCAAGCTTAAAAGAGCTTGGTACTGGCGTATTTGTAGCGTCACTTGTTGGTGACTACTTACCTATTTACCTAATAGTACCGGTGCTGTTTTTAACCGGCGCAGTTATGTCGTTTACTACGGGCACATCGTGGGGTACGTTTGCTATATTAATCCCAATTGGTGTGCCACTTATTCAAGCGCTAGGTTTACCGCCATCGCTTGTTGTAGGTGCTATTTTGGGTGGTGGTATATTTGGCGATCATTGCTCGCCTATATCCGACACCAGCGCTGTATCGGCTATTGCATCGGGGTGTGACTTACTCACCCACGTTAAAACGCAGCTACCGTATGCCTTATTTGGTGGTGGCCTTACGTTTTTAGCGTACTTAGTAACAAGCATTATTGTTTTATAAAATTTGATTATTTAAATACTCAAAAGCCTGCTTAATCGCAGGCTTTTTTGTTTTCAAAATAAATAAAGCTAATTAAGATAGAGCCAAGCAATACCAAACTCAAAGGCTCTATAGTTATTAGAAAAACTATTTAATTATAGACTTAAGTACCCGTATTTATATTTTTTAGGTTATTGTATAGCATGAGCTTTAAGCTTTTTGATAGCTGGCAATTCTTACTTTTCAACTCATATAAGGCTGTAAATTCACACTATGTTTGCAATTGATAATATCATTCTCGTTAGTGCCATATTAATTTTACTAGGAGTGATCTCGAGCAAGTTATCTGCACGCGTTGGCTTACCTGTGCTGGTGCTATTTTTACTTGTAGGTATGCTCGCAGGTGAAGACGGTATTGCAGGTATTTCATTCGACAACGCAGAGGCCGCACATGCTTTGGGTACTCTTGCGCTTGCCATTATTCTATTTGATGGCGGCTTACAAACGCCTACCAGTTCAATTAAACAAGTGTGGAAACCCGCGTCTGCTTTAGCAACCGTCGGGGTGTTATTTACCGCTGTAATTACAGGCCTTGTGGCCACTTATATTTTAGATCTGCCCATATTACAAGGTGTTTTGCTGGGCGCTATTGTTGGCTCTACAGATGCCGCAGCAGTGTTTGCGCTTTTACGAAGTGCGGGCATTCACTTAAACAAAAAGCTTAAATCTACGCTTGAAATAGAAAGTGCCTCGAACGATCCAATGGCTATTTTTCTAACGGTTGGATTGCTCGAAATGCTCGTTAACGACATGCCAATAGGGCTGGATTTACTACAGTTATTTGCTCAACAGATGGGTGTTGGCGCTATTTGTGGTCTTTTAATTGGTAAGGTATCGGTTTGGTTTATTAATCGAATTAAACTAAATGCATCGGGTTTGTATTTAGTGATGGTAACAGCATTTGGACTGCTTTCTTTTGGCCTTTCTGCAACGCTCGGCGGTAGTGGATTTTTAGCTGTATTTATAACAGGCGTGATTTTAGGTAACAGTAAGTTTGTATATAAACGCGGTATTTTTCTGTTTCATGACGGTTTAGCATGGCTTGGGCAAATAACCATGTTTGTTGTATTAGGACTTCTTATTAATCCGTCGTCGTTGGTTGATGTATGGCTAGAAGGATTGCTTATTGCATTGGCACTCATTTTTGTTGCTCGCCCATTAGCGGTAGCGCCTATTTTAAAACTGTTTGGCTTTAATAATCGCGAAACCCTGTTTGTATCTTGGGTTGGCCTTAGAGGCTCAGTACCCATTATTTTAGCTATATTCCCATTACTATTTGGCCTTTCAGGGGCTGAACTTATTTTTAATGTTGTTTTTTTCGTGGTATTAATTTCAGCAACGTTACAGGGCTCAACAATGCCTTGGATGGCTAAAAAACTAAATTTAGTAGAGCCGCCGCCCGACCTAGCCGCTGCAACGCTTGAAATTACAGCCCTGAACGATATTGATATAGAAATTGTAGAATACACCTTAAGTGATGTTTCTCGGGTTTCTGGGCGCAGCTTGTCACATGCCGCACTTCCTGAGAGTGTGGTTGTTGCTATGATCACACGGGGTCCGTCAATCATACCGCCACGAGGTTCAACTAAGTTAAAAGCAAACGATCATTTATTTGTTGTTTTAAAACCAGATAACAGACCTTTTGTTGATTTAGTTTTTACAGCAACCGATAAAACAAACCACCAAGATAGCCACTTAGCGCACAACGAACTTAAAGTGAAAGGGGTAACGTTGGTAGGCGATATATTTTACTCTTATCACATGCAAATAGACGCCCCAGAAGAGATAAGCTTGGAAGAAGTGATCAACCAAACGCTTTCAGGAGAAGTCAGTAAAGGCGATATTGTTGTTATTGGTAATGTGCAAATACGCGTTATAACAATGGTGCATACACGCATAGTTACCATTGGCTTAAAGTACTTAAACAATCCAGAAAAGCGACTTTTAAAGCCGTAATCATTAACAGTGATTTATTTAGCGCTAGGCTCATGTTTATAGCGGACGTAGATACCATCTCTTCTAACCAGCCTCAAGCTTTCTTTAAATAGCTTGGGGCTGATATTCAGTTTGATTCTTCACAACACCAAAACAGATATGTGTCAGCTTTCTCATTGCAGCACCAATTGCCTGCATTTTTGTTTTACCTTGCTCCACTAATCGCTTATTTTGGGCTTTTATATCTGGATTATGTTGTACAGCTACTACAGCAGCCATATACAATTTAGCCCTTATATACCCAGGCCCTTCTTTGCTTAAAGTTGTTTTTCCAGCCCGTTTGCCTGACTCATTAAGCTTAGGTATTAAGCCTAAGTAACAAGCTAATTGCTTGGCATTTTTAAACTGTTTACATGCCATCAAGGACACCATCATACGTGATATTACCTCTCCAACACCTTTGATACTTTGAAGCAATTGGCGGTTCTTTTTTAATTGTGGGTGTCTATCAATATGCTCATCAATGTCATTTTTTAGCTTGCCTATCTCAGTTTTTAGTACAGCTATCATATCTTCAATTGACTGAGTAACTCGAGTAGATGCACCTGAGAAACCAACAGCTTCATAACGATTTTCTTCGCGACGTAAGTCTTGCTCAAGTGCTTCAAGTCTACGCGTCATTACTTTTAACTCTCTCGCTTCAACAGGCTCAGGCTGCCAACTTAAAAGTGAGTGCTGTTGGTCATGACCATAACGAGCAAGCATTGTGGCGTCTGACTTGTCTGTCTTATGGACAAGCCCTAATGAACTTGCGTACTGTTTTGCTTTACCAGGATTTACATGTAATAAAATAAATCCTTGCTCATATAGGAAATACATCAGCGGCTCGCTATAAACACCTGTGGGCTCTGTTGTAATAACAATATCTTGTGCTTCTAAATTTGTATTCTTTATCAACCAGGCAACTAACTCTTGATAGCCCTGCGGGTTATTTTTAAAAATCTTCGTTTTCTTTTTACTTTTGACTACATCGCGTAGCCAGGAAATATCTAACTTGTCTTTACCCACATCAATGCCAATAAAAGCTTTCATCTCTATCTACTCCCCTTGTACATGCAGCGTCACCCTTAGTTGGGGCGCTAGGATACCATTCAGTTTAATGGAGGTTAGGAAGTCAGGGCTCAATCTACGTCACAGCATTTTCACACTCTGGTTGGGTACGAGCTCACTGTCTTCCCGATGTGACAAGTGCTAGCTAAACACTCATCAAGAAGAGATACAAGGTTGGGTTGAGTGACACGAAACCCAACGGATCGCCAATGCAAAGAACGCATCAAAAGCTAGTTATATGTAGTGTTTTTTTAGGCGTCAGCCTGAAAGTTAAATGGAGAATAAAACCTTATTCAAGCTGGCGGCGATAGTAAAAGAGGTGCTACCGTTGGCCTCCCTCTGAGTCTTCTCTGCAGCACATATTTATCTCGGCTAATCCTTCAAATAATTAATGATGTGATAGTAAGTGGTGAAAATAGGCCACTCATAACCTGATTTCGGCTTATCGTGTATCCATGGATGATATTACTTATTTTATGGCGTAATATTGATGAGAGAGAAGGGAATTCAAATAAGTGACAGCTCTTGTTTTTTAATTAAGTTATTGTTATTTAATGATTAAATGAATTTTTCTGATAAATAGTGGGCTAAGGTTTATATAGGTATTTAACTTATTTAAATTGCGTTGTATGGGATAGGTATAACGGGTATACTTTATTAGATCCTTTAGCGTTAAGACATTATGTCTAGTCGGGCGGTACGCCAGACTCAAATTTATTGGGGAACATTTTTGGTTGCGGAGAAGAACTTTTCTCTTCGTATCAATTCTTCGTTCCTCAGCCTAGCTACGAAGAGAAAAGTTCTTCTCCGCTTCCTTTAGTAAAGGGTTAAACTGTTTTCTGGGTTTTACTTATGGAGGACCCAGAAAACTTTACTTTTTAATCCCAGCTCTTAATTTATGGCGTGCATATTTAACATATGGCTCAAAAATTATTCTCAAAATTAATAGATATACTCCCCCTAGTTAGTGCTTCTCGCTCTAAAATTGAGAGGTTTTCTCTTACTGCACCAAACAGATATAAAGTTTACTCTATCCCGAAGCGTACATCTGGTAGGCGAATAATTGCTCACCCATCAAAAGAATTAAAAATCTACCAAAGAGCTTTACTATCCTCATTAGAATATCTTCTTGACTCTCACGATTCTGCATATGCATATAAAAAAGATCGAAATATAAAGGCTAATGCTAAGAGACATGTCAGGAAAAAATATTTATTGAAAATGGACTTCAATGATTTTTTTAATAGCATAACCCCAGATATGCTTTTTACACAGTTTGTAAAAGAGGAAGTTATCTTTTCAGAAGCCGAGAAAAGGTTATTAAAAAATTTATTGTTTTGGAATAAAACCAAATCTTTTGACGGGAAAATGGTTCTTAGTGTTGGTGCCCCAAGCTCTCCTTCAGTATCAAATTTCATTATGAAAGAGTTTGATGAATTTGTTTATAGATACTCAAAAGAAAAGTCTATAATTTATACTCGTTATGCTGATGACTTGACATTTTCAACCAACAAAAAAGATACATTATTTGATATGCCTAACTTTATAAAGAAAGTCTTAGGTGAAGTTTTTGAACATAAATTAACAATCAATGAGTCAAAAACCATATATACATCGATGGCTCATAATCGACATGTTACAGGGGTTACTTTAACAAATAAATCAACGCTATCCATTGGTCGTGAAAAGAAAAGATTAATATCTTTACTAGTTCATAAATACAAGATTAATGAAATAGATGAATCTGATTTTAATTATTTGCATGGTCTGCTCTCTTTTTCTCATCACATAGAACCAAGCTTTACTAAACGATTATCTAAAAAATATGGTTCTGATATTTTAAAAAATATTATTAAAGGAATATATTGTGAGTAGTGATTTTAATCATGATAAAACTATTAATAAATTAGCTAAAAAAGCTAAAAGTGGAAATTTCTTTTCAGCAATAGAATTGTCAAATTATTATAATATAGGCCGTTTTGTTAGTAAAAATAAAGAAAAATCAGATTATTATAATGGCTTGGCATATAGCTACTTTAATACTCAGTCAGTTAAATTGAAAAAAATTAAAATAAATAATTTTAGACTATTCGAGAAAGGGATTGGGATCGAAGGCTTTGACGAACATTTAAATATTTTTGTAGGCAATAATGGTGCTGGTAAAACATCTATTTTAGATGCAATTTCTCTTTCTCTTAGTTGGTTGAGTATTAGTATCAACAAAAATGGCGGTTCGGGTGAATATGTTGATATGGGGGATATTAATAATTACAGTGATATTCCTTATGCTTCAGTAGCTTCAGTAATTGAGTTAAATAAAAGTATCTCTGCATCTTTAGAGTTATCTCAGGCGCGTGAAGGTACTACAAAAATAAAAAACAAACTACACGAGTTCAAAATAGTAGGTGACTTTTACAAAATAGCTAACGGTTTTAATTCTGATTTTAATATGCCTTTACTTGCATATTATAATGTTATGAGATCATATGATGTAAACCCAAAGGACTTTAAAGGGTTAGATGATTTATATGAAAGTACAGTAACTGACAAGTTTGATGCTTATCAAAAGTCACTAACTGGAAAAACTGACTTTAAAGCCTTTATTAAATGGTATAAAAAATCTGATGATATATTAAATAGAAGAAAAGTTAATAATAATAGGAGTGCAGTATTATCGGAATTAGGTATTACAGAAGAAACTGTCGATTTTTTAAAGTCAATTAGCTTGGGAAATGCTAATGCTAAAAAAAGTTTAGGTGAAATAAACACCGCTCTAACAAAAAACGAGCCTGTGTTGTCAGACGATGATAATTTGAAAAGAAATAAAGAAATAATTGATAAAGTTATTAATATATTTATGGACGGGTATACTGATATTGAAGTTCAGCTTGAGCCCATGATTGATTTAATAATCAAAAAAAATGATAAAAAGATTAGTGTGATGAAGCTGTCGCAAGGTGAAAAAACTCTTCTTTCACTTGTTCTCGACATTGCCCGTCGTTTGATTATTTTAAATCCGTCATTAGATAATCCATTAAGAGGTAGCGGTATAGTGCTAATTGATGAATTTGATCTTCATCTTCATCCATTATGGCAGAGGCATATGGCGAAGAATTTAATAAATACTTTTCCTAATTGCCAGTTTTTTTTAACAACACACTCCCCTATTGTTCTCTCTGAAGTAGATAGAAAGCATGTTTATATTCTTAGTAACACAGAAAGTGGACATACAGTTATTGATCGTCCTTCTCAAACATTTGGATTAACAGCTAACGAAATTCTTAATGAGTTAATGACCCCTGATGATATTAGCCAATTAGTTAGATCTCAGTATGTTGAAAAAGAATTGGAGGAGATATTTGATTTACTAGATCAAGAATCAGCTACAGCTTTAAATAGCGCAAAAGGAAAAATAAATAATTTAGAGCAGTTGCTTCATGGCGATATACCCGAATTAGTTAAAGCAAAAACCCAGATGGAATTAATTAAAGATTGGTTAGAAGACTGTGAAAAAGATTGAAAAACTAGGTGAGCCACGACAGTTAACTGAGTACAGAAGTAAGCCAGGTGCGATATATGATGGTCCTAACTTTACTTCTGTAAAAAATGATATTAAAAAGCAACTACTTAAAGAGCAAGGCCACTTGTGTGCATATTGCATGGCGAGAGTCAAAATATCAGAAATGAAAGTTGAACATTTCTTATGTCAAACAGAAAATGATAAAGAACAGTTGAACTACAAAAACTTACTTGGTTGTTGTAAAGGTGGTGAAGGGAATAAACCAAGGAATCAAACATGCGATACTAGGAAAGGTTCTAAAAGCATACTCTTTTCTCCCGCAAACCAAGCATATAATATTGAAAGTAAAATAAAATATAGCACTACGTCTGGAAAAATAAGTTCATCTGATACTATTTTTAACAGGCAAATTAATGATGTTTTAAATTTAAATTTTTCGAGATTAATTACAAATAGAATAAAAGCTTTAGAGGGAGTAGAAAACTTTTTAAATAAGAAAGCAGGTCGGCGAAATAAGGCTGAGATACAGAAAGTGATCGAGACTTATAAGAGTAAGAATGCTAACGATAAATTCAAGGAGTATAATGCTTACATACTTCACTACTTAAATATAAAACTAGCTAGATTAAAATGAATATCTCACTAGGCAAATGGCCTGGTATTTTTTCCACAAGATTTTATTTAGATTTTTTATTGACTAAAATTAAAACCAATCTAAGCCCCACATTGCCTAACCCCAGCACCCGCATGTTTAAGCGCTATAATTTGCCCTTTACCGTTATGTGCCATAGCGAGCATATCACCCGTATTTATATTACTTTCGACCGCGTGTTTACCTTTTAAATCACTTAACAGTGAATGCTTAATTTGTACGAGTACCTCGTCATTACAGCTGGCTATGTACCAGTCGTTATCTACCTTCACTAGAGTGCCGTATTCTATGTGACGTTGTTGGTGGCGGCGTAAATCGTTAGCTAATTGACTATCAAGCGCGTGTTTTTGTTCTGTGATAGAGCTTGCGTAGCTACCAGCTTGGTTTATTTCGTGTGTTTTAATAATTGAATAGTCGTGAATGTCTATAGTGTTAAATACGCTGTTAAGTACGGTTTTAGGCTCTGTATTTATTACGTTGTTATTATCAAACACAATAAAGGCGAACACACCGAGTGCGCAGGCTAGGTTGGTTAGCTGCAGCGTAAAGCCGAACTTTTTAGGCTTTGTGTTAGTGGCTTTATTAAGTAGCGCTTTTTGCTGAGCGCTTGTAAGTGTAGTGCGCGCTTTTCGCTCTTTGTAATGTTGTGTGAGCTTTTGATCAAACGGCTCATCAGGCTTGTTCATTGTTTGCTCCTAATAAACGTTTAAGGTTTTGCTTGGCATAGCGCAGCCTTGTTTTAATGGTCTCAAGGCTGCTTTGCGTTATAAGCTCTATGTCGGCGAGCGAAAAGCCTTCTTGTTGTAATGTAATGGCTTCGCGCTGTACAAAGCTGAGTTGTTTTAGGGCGGCGTCGAACGCTTTATAACTTATGTTTGAGCTGCCTATATTCAAGTTATCTATATGCGAGTTTCCACTAGTTAAGTCGTTTTCGCTTTTATCATTTTGTGCTGCTAAATGCGTGTTTTCGTCAAGCTCTACAAAGTGCTGTTGCCTGCGGTATTCGTCAATTAGTGTGTTGCGGGCAAGTTTAAACAGCCACGCTTTGGGTGTGGTTTGGGCTTGGTAAAGGTGGCGTTTTTCGATTACTTTTAGCCATGTTTGTTGACTTACGTCGTATGCTAAATGCGTATTAGATTGCGTAACAAGATAGTGGTATAAGTCGTTACTGTAGAGGGCAATAAGCTGCTCTAAGTAACGATTGTCGCCACTTTTTGCGTAACTTGCCATGCAGTCCTTGCTTGGCGTTTCAAATAACCATGACTTAATACTTAGTAGCATAGGCTCATCGCTTTTATTGTTGTAATTTAAAATCGAGCTGTACGGTTTGACCTGTTTGTAATTGTGCCACACCTTCAATTACTTTGGGGCGATATTTCCAGCGTTTAATGGCTCTTATTGCTTCGCGGTCAAAGGTACGTTTTGGCTCTGCGTTAATAACTACTGGGTCGATTACTTCCCCCGTTGGCGAAATACTAAAGCTTAGTTGCACCCAACCTTCAATACCATCGCGCGCTGCTGTGGTTGGGTATTTAGGGTTAATGCGCACTATGGGTGTTGCATCCCCTGTTGGGCGATTAATGGTGTTGTTAATGTCGCCACCAAAATCGTCAATTGTAATCGGCGTAAAGTCGCTAATTGCCAACACAGGATCGGCTGATGTATCAAGCGGTGGAGCTTTTTGCGGCACTTTAGGGATTGGCGGTGGCGGCTGTATTTTTTGTATATGCCTTAGCTTTGAATCCTCAGGGAGGTGAAAAATCTCTACTATAATATCGTCCCCTGGTTTAACCGGTGCGCGTTGCTCGCCACTTATTAAGTATTGCATAAACGCAAAAGCTGCAAAGGTCATTGCGGCGCCGCCGATAACGGCAGTCGATGTTTTAATAAATACTGGGTTGTTAGGTACTTCAAGTGTGTGCATAAGCCGCTCCAAGTTTTATTGACCACTACAATTAGGGTGTTTCCAAAGCTATAACGGGTGGCAAATCAAAAAGGGGTGAAATAATTTTATAAAAAATGTGGGGTTTAGTTACAATAGCCATTCGCATTCTTTTACTTATTAACTTTTTAGGCTGTTATGCAACTCATTGAAATAAATAAAGCACGTTACCGTAAACATTTAAACCGTGTTATTGCAGGATGTGGTATTGGTTTGGCGGTAGGCAGCTTGGCTATATCGCAAACGCTGATTGCTTTATTTCCTGATGAAAGTGGTAGCCACTTTCATTGGAACTTAATAGGCGTTGCTATTACTAGCGTTGGGCTTGCGTGGTTACTTCATAAATATCGTACACATACGTTTATGACAGAAGTTGTTTATGTGTGGGAGCTTAAAAAAGCACTTAATAAAATAACCCGTAAAATGGCTAAGTTAAAAGCCGCTGGCCGTGAAGGTAATGCCGATGCGTTATTAGCGATTCATTATAGCTACGCGGGCTCTCGGTTATTGTGGCAGTTAGACGATAACCTAATCACTATGGACGATTTAGCCATTAAACAAGCTGAGCTTGAATCTGTTGCAGCGCAACATAACGTAACGCTTAACGTTGAAGATTACGAAGAAAGTATTTTAAAACAGTTTTAAAACAGTTTTAAAACATAGGTTTTTAAATTAGTTAGAGGAGCCTTAATGAAAAAAGTACTCATAGTTTGTTTAGGTAATATTTGCCGCTCGCCAACTGCAGAGGCGGTATTAAAAGCCCGTGCTAAAAAGCTAGGCGTTAACGTTAAAGTGGATTCGGCAGGGACTATTGGTTACCACGAAGGTAAAACGCCTGATAGTCGCTCAATGGCTGCAGGCGAAAAACGTGGTTATAGCTTTAAAGGTATTTATTCGCGTAAAGTACGTACAAGCGACTTTACTGAGTTTGATTTAATTTTAGCGGCCGATACGCAAAATTTAGCTGATTTAACAGCGCAATGCCCTGAGCATTTACGCTATAAGCTGGCGCTATTTTTAGAATATGGCGAGCAAGCCCAAAGCG
The DNA here is from genome assembly GCF_000238395.3 of Pseudoalteromonas arctica A 37-1-2. GTDB lineage: Bacteria > Pseudomonadota > Gammaproteobacteria > Enterobacterales > Alteromonadaceae > Pseudoalteromonas > Pseudoalteromonas arctica. The sequence goes on along the minus strand of NZ_CP011025.1, from coordinate 3,243,646 downwards.
CTATTCCCGATCCTTATTACGGCGGCGATGATGGCTTTGAAAATGTGCTCGATTTAATAGAAGCGGCTAGCGATAAAATACTCGCTAAAATTTAATCCCTATTTTATTACTAAAGCTAAATTTAACGAGCTTTTTGTCGTATTGCATGATGTTCCTAAAGTAAGTACATTTTATGCTTACTCAAAGGGAACTTTATGAAAATAAAAATATTACTACTCACTTTATCTATCGCTTCTTGTTCTACTTTTGCTAACGATGTTAGTTTTTCGATTGGGGGTGGCTACCCTTACTTAGTTATTCCTGAAGTGTCTTTGTCGGCTAACGACGACACACAACGCTGGTATGCAAACTATAAACTAGGCCTTGATGATGGATTTTCTGCCGGTTTTGAACAAGCAGTAAGCGATAATAAAAAGCATGCATTTGGCGTACTTGTGGGCGCTATTGGTGCAAGAGATACAGACCAAGAGTGTGAAAGTTCAACTAATGATGTAGCAACTGACTTTGCGAATACGCTAGGTTGTGTAATTGGCGGTATTTTTGATGAAGAAACAACAAACGGCATAGGGCTTACGTACAGTTATAACTTTAACGGGTTGAACAGTGCTGGTTTTAGATTAGAGCTAGATGTGGGCTATGGCAAAACAAGCGACAGCAACGAAGAAAGAGCTGATGGCGGTATTAGCGTAAGTTATGAATTTTAACTACGTGAGTTTTGTATTAGTTAGTTTTAAAAAAGGCGCAAAGCGCCTTTTTTAATGAGCCGCTTTTAGTGACGGTTAATTTTAAAGTCGAGTTGTACCTGAGAAATAGCGCTAACGGGTTTACCATTTTCGAACTTTGGTGCGTAACGCCATTGCTCAACAGCTGCTTGGGCTGACTTTTCAAATGCGTTGCCACCTTCAGAACTAAGCACTTTTAGGTTTTTTACAAAGCCTGCGGTGTCTACCTCAAACTCCATAACAACGCTACCATCGGTACTAAATCGGGCTTTATGCGCTGGATATTTAGGATTAACACGATAGAGTGGTGTTTGCTCTTGTGATTCTTTCCATGGCACCATTTGAGCGATAGCTAGGCAATGTTTAGTTGCTTCTTCGCTTTTACCTTGTTTTTCGTACAGACCTACAAGTTTTGAGTGAGCAGTTAGCTCAGCACTGTGATCAAAGCTTAAGTTATCGTCAAATGCCGTAACTATATTATTTAAGCGCTCAATTGCTCGGTTATATTTTTTGCTACCTTCGGCAAATGAGGCTATTAAAAAATTGGCTTTAATTTGCTCTACCGAGCTACTCGGAATATTTTCACGGTAGTATTCGTCGGCTTCTTCTAGGTAGTTTTTAGCTTCACGGTATTTTTTGTGGCTATGCTTTTTAGCCAATAGCGTTGCCGCTTCTAGTTTCATGTCGGCTACAAACTTAGGATTATTTTGTGTTTTAGCTATTTCAATTACTTGTTCTAAAAAGTTAGCTGCTTGATATGCCGATGTTGTGTAGTTAGCTTGGCCGAGCAGTGCATCTACTGTTTCTATTGATTGTTTGCCGTGGTTTGCAGCTAAAATAGTATGGGCTTCGTTATAAAGGGTATAAAGCTGCTCGTTTAGCTCATCGCCGTAGCCTTTAATGGCTTTTGCGTAGTTAATAGCTAAGTTAGCGGTGTTATCTGAGCTTTCGCCATAAACAGTTTTACCCGATGTGTAAGCAAGCTTGGCAGTTTGTTGTACGTTTTTGTTTGCTTTAACTGCTGCTAAATAGCTTTGATATGCCTGGCTAAATACTGTTTGAGGATCTTTTACTTGGCTTGCAAGTGCTGTAGTGCTTAAAGTTGTTGCGCTTAAAACAGACAAACTTAAGCCTGTAAATAAAGCGAGTTGCTGACGTTTCATAATAATCCCTATTAACTTTTAAATTGAAACTAGGTTGACGTAATTACAATCGTTTTCTTATTAATTATAATTTTTGACTGAATGGTAAAACTACTTAAAGGCGTTCAAAATACAGTTCAGCTTGAGTTGTTGCATTTACAGGTTTTCCATTTTTAAACTTTGGAGCGTAACGCCATTGTTTAACAGCGGCTATCGCTGATTTTTCAAACGCTTTAGAACCTTCAGAACTAATAACCTTAGGATTTTTCACAAAGCCATGGGTATCAACAGTAATCTCTAATATAACTATTACATGACTTTTATATTCTCCGCGAGGGTATATAGGATCGATTATATAGAGTGGATTTTGCTCTGAGGTATTTTCCCACTGCGTATTTTTAGCAAAGGCTAAGGCGTGTTTAGTCGCTTTATCGCTTTCATCTTGTTTTTCATATAGCTGAACTAAGCCTACATGCGCATTAAGCTCAAAGCTTTGATCTAAATTTTTATATTTATCAAATAAGCCAACTATACGGTTTAGCCTTTTAGTTGCTTTGTCGTAATCTTTACGGCCACTCTCAAATGAAACCATTAAAAGGTCAGACTTTATACGCTCTACTGCATTATCAGGTAGCTGGGCTTGGTAATATTTATCTGCATCTTGAGCGTATATTTTCGCTAAAGAGTATTCGCTATGGCTAAACCTATAAAGTAATGTTTCTGCAGCTTCAAATTGCATGTTGGCGACAAGGCCTGGGTTATTTTGTAATTCAGCGATTTTAATGAGTTGCTTAAAGTTTTTGACTGCGATGTGTGATTTATTGGTATGAGTGGCTTTGGCTAGTAGCGTATCCATAGTCTCTATTGAGTTTTCACCATAGTTTTTAACTAAAATACGGTGGGCCTGTGAATACAAATCAAACCGTTTCTCTTCATTGCCATTCCCTATAACCATAATGTTCTTTGAAGTATAATTATTGATGGCTTCGGCGTAGTTAATAGCAAGCTTTGCTGTTTCATTGCTATTTTCTCCATATAGAGCGAGCCCTTTTTGATAGGCAAGTTGTGCTTCTTTTTCAGCTTGTTCTTTGGCTGCAACAAATGCTGAGTCAGTTTCTTCGGCGTTTGCAGATACAACTTGAATGCTATTTACTTGGTTTGCGAAAGTGTAGTTAGCAAAGGCTAATAAGCTTAATCCTATTGATATGGCGAGCTGTTGGTGCTTCATAATAATCCCTATTATTTATTAGCCCATAAAACTACCAAAACTATCAAGGCCTGTCATTATTTTAGGTAAATTAAAGTAAACAAGCGAAGTTGTAATATTCGGGTTATTAATTGCTTAACAATCATTGAAAATAACGCCTGTCGTCGCCATATAATTGCCATAAACAGTCTTGTACTACGGTGTATTTATCCTATTTTGTGATATTATCACTTTATTGTCGTGTCGTAGTTATTTAAATATTTGGATTTGTCGTGGCGCAAGTAAGAGCAAGAGTCCAGCTTAATGTTGGCAGAAATAGTGATATCCCTGCAGAAATAATCTCATTTACTGATTTAAAAGATGGTAAAGAACATATTGCTATGGTGTTTAACAACGCTGATACAGAGCAAGATGTACCGCTTATTCGTATGCATTCAGAGTGTTTAACAGGTGATGTATTTTACTCATCGCGTTGTGATTGCGGCGAGCAGCTAAATGAATGTATTGAAATGATGCACGAGCAAGGCGGTATTTTATTGTATTTACGCCAAGAAGGTCGTGGCATTGGTTTATACAACAAAATTGATGCTTACGTATTGCAATCGCAAGGTATGAACACCTACGAAGCTAATAATCATTTAGGCTTTGCTGATGATTTACGTGACTTTTCGGATGCTGTGTTAATGCTTAATGCGCTTAATTTAAACCACGTTAAATTAATGACCAATAATCCTAAAAAGCTTAACGCACTAAAAGATGCCGGTATTAATGTTGACTCGGTTGTGGGCACGCATGCGCACATTAAAGCGGGTGTTGCGGGTAATAAATCGTACCTAGAAACAAAAATTAAGCATGGCGCGCATATGTTAGATATTAAGAAAATTAAAAAACCTTAATCATTTAATTACGTTTCGTCTATTAATACCCCCTCACGCCAAGTTATACTTGGCGTGTTTCGTTTTAAATTAAGAGCAAGTATGTCTACACAATTACGAATTTTTAAAGCCGATGCAGGGCTAAAGTGGTTAAAAGCCGGATGGCTTATTTTTAAAACCCAGCCAGCAACCTTTATTTTTATGCATTTATTTATTGGTATTGTAGGGCTGCTGTCTTTATTTTTACCGCTGCTGCAAGTAGTAGCAGCACTAGCTACGCCATTTTTAACCGCAGGGTTTTACCAAGCGGTGCTTAGTAAGCAGCAGGGCGGAAAAATTATGCTAGCCGATATTCTCAAGCCATTTACGGCTAAGGGAAATCGCTTAGGGTTATTGCGTTTAGCACTTTATCAAATGGGGGCGGGCATTTTAATGGCGTTACTTGCTAATGGCTTGTTTGCCGATGCAGTAGCTGTTATGAGCCAACCAGGACTAGATCCAAACGTAGCACTTGAACAAATGCTTGAGAGTATTTCGGGCGCGAATGTAATTTTGTTTTTTATGGCAATGCTAATTTATTTAACGGCGTTTGCTTACGCTGTACCGCTTGTTTATTTTAGTAAAGAAACACGTATTTTAACGGCGCTTAAAAAATCGTTAATGGTGTTTTATCATAACATTTTGCCACTTGGCGTTTTTGGCCTTATTTGCGCATTATTTATGGCGCTTTCGATGTTCTTATCGTTCTTACCACTGTTGATTTTAATGCCGATTTGCTACATTAGCTTTTTTGTATCTTATCAAGCCATTTTTATGCCTGTTGTACCACCAAGTGACGACATTAATGTTAAGCCACTTAGCAGTGAAACAAGCGGGCGTTTTGACGCTTAATGGATGATAAATTAAAGCAAAAACTAAAAAACTATGTACTTTGGTTACTAGGGCGCCAAGAATATTCGCGTCGAGAGTTAACGCTCAAATTACAGCAAAAAGAAGCGACAGAAGAGTTTATTGAAACGCTGCTTGATTGGTGCGAAAAGCATAATTTTATTAACGAGCAGCGATACTGTGAAGGCTTTGTAAGAAAACACATATTTAAATGCCACGGGCTTAAGCGAATACAAAGCGAAGCTATGGGCAAAGGGATTGATCGTTCGCTACTTGAATTAGTAGTTGAAGAGCTTGAAGTAGATTGGTTTGAGCTTGCGCAGGATGCGTACAATAAAAAATATTCGAATACACCGGCCGATCTCGATTACAAAGATAAAGCTAAGCGCGTGCGCTACTTAATGTATCGGGGTTTTAGCTACGATGAAATTAATTTTGCAATGCAAGCACAGTAAATACAGGTGAGACTTTCAAATGCAGCACATGACTACCGCACAAATTAGGCAACAGTTTTTAGACTTTTTTGCCAGCAAGCAACATCAAATAGTACCTTCTAGCTCGCTTATACCGGGTAACGATGCCACGTTGTTATTTAACAATGCCGGCATGGTGCAATTTAAAGATGTATTTTTAGGCGCAGAAAGCCGCCCTTATACACGTGCGACAAGCTCGCAGCGCTGTGTACGTGCTGGCGGTAAGCATAACGATTTAGAAAACGTAGGCTACACTGCTCGCCACCATACATTTTTTGAAATGTTAGGTAACTTCAGCTTTGGTGATTACTTTAAGCAAGACGCGATTAAGTTTGCATGGGAGTTTTTAACTGAGGTAGTAAGCCTACCTAAAGAAAAACTTTTAGTAACTATTTATCATGATGATGAAGAAGCATTTGGTTACTGGGCTAACGAAATTGGCTTACCAGAGGATCGTATTATTCGTATTGCGACCTCAGACAACTTTTGGTCTATGGGCGATACTGGCCCGTGTGGTCCGTGTTCTGAAATATTTTATGATCACGGCGAGCATATTTGGGGCGGTCCTCCGGGCTCTCCTGAGGAAGACGGCGACCGTTTCATCGAAATTTGGAACCTTGTATTTATGCAATACAACCGTCAAAGCGACGGTACAATGTTGCCTCTACCTAAGCAATCTGTTGATACGGGAATGGGCCTTGAGCGTATTTCTGCTATTTTGCAGGGCGTGCATTCAAACTACGAAATCGATTTATTCCAAGGCTTAATTGCTGCTGCTGCAAGTGTTACTAATGCACAAGACATGGACGATAAGTCACTACGCGTAGTGGCCGATCACATTCGTTCGTGTGCGTTTTTAATCTCAGACGGTGTTATGCCATCTAACGAAGGCCGTGGTTATGTACTGCGCCGTATTATTCGTCGTGCTGTGCGCCACGGTAACAAATTAGGTGCACAAGGTTCGTTTTTCTATAAATTAGTTGCTGCGCTAATTGAGCAAATGGGTCAAGCGTACCCTGAGCTTGCTAAGCAACAAGAAATTATCGAAAAAGTATTACGCATTGAAGAAGAACAGTTTGGTAAAACACTTGAACGTGGCTTAGCTATTTTAGAAGAAAGCCTAAGCGACCTTAAAGGCGATATTATACCGGGCGACTTAGTATTTAAACTTTACGACACGTATGGTTTTCCAGCTGATTTAACGGCCGATGTTGCGCGTGAGCGCCAGATGACTATTGATCATCAAGGCTTTGAAGAGTGTATGGCTGTACAACGTAAAACAGCGCAGCAAGCAGGTAAATTTGGTGCAGATTACAATGACCAATTAAAATCAGATAAACACACTGACTTTAAAGGTTACGACAGTACACATTACAGCGCGACCGTTATTGAAATTTTTGCCGGTGGCGAAGCTGTTCAGTTATTAGAAGATGGTCAACAAGGTATTGTAGTACTAGACCGCACACCGTTTTACGCTGAATCAGGTGGTCAAACGGGTGACACGGGTACTATTACAGTTGCTGGTGGCGAATTTAATGTTACTAATACCACTAAGCTTGGTAATGCTTTTGCTCACCACGGTACTGTACAAGGCCGTATTGGTGTTAATGACAAAGTTGACGCAACTATTGATGATACGCGCCGCGATAGCATCAAGAAAAACCACACAGCTACGCATATTTTACACGAAGCACTACGCCAACTATTAGGTGACCATGTAGGCCAAAAAGGCTCGCTTGTTCAGCCTGATCGTTTACGTTTTGACTTTTCGCATTTTGAAGCAGTTACTAAAGATGAGCTACGTGAAATTGAGCGTGTAGTTAATGACGAAATTCGTCGTAACTTTGCACTTAATACTGAGCTTATGGCTATTGATGATGCTAAAGCGAAAGGTGCTATGGCATTGTTTGGCGAAAAGTACGATGACGAAGTACGTGTAGTTACTATTGGCGAGTACTCTATTGAGCTTTGTGGTGGTACTCACGTTGAGCGCGCTGGCGATATTGGTTTATTCAAAATTGTATCTGAAAGTGGTATTGCCGCAGGTGTTCGCCGTATTGAAGCCGTAACCGGTGCAGATGCTGTAGCGTACGTTAGCGAGCAAGAGCAACAACTTAGCGATGTTGCAGCTTTAGTTAAAGGCGATAGCGCATCGGTACTTGAAAAAGTAACTGCGTTGCTTGAAAAATCTAAAGGCCTTGAAAAGCAAATTGCACAGCTTAGTGATAAGCTAGCAAGTGCAGCGGGCGCGTCTTTACTTGATTCGATTGTTGAAATTAATGGCGTTAAGCTACTTGTAGCAAACGTTGAAGGTACTGAATCTAAAGCGCTTCGCGGTATGGTTGATGACCTTAAAAACAAGATTGGCTCAGGTGTTATTGCACTGGGTGTTGCCAGTGGCGATAAAGTAAGCCTAATTGCCGGTGTAACGAAAGACTTAACAGGCAAAGTAAAAGCCGGTGAATTAGTTAATCACATGGCAGGTCAAGTTGGTGGTAAAGGTGGCGGTCGTCCAGATATGGCACAAGCCGGTGGTAGTGAGCCACAAAACCTTGCTGCTGCACTAGATAGCGTTACAGCTTGGTTAACTGAGCGTACTTAAGCCTAAGTGGCGCTTATTGTTCAAAAATTCGGTGGCACTTCGGTCGGCTCAATAGAGCGAATTGAAGCAGTCGCCGACCTTGTTGTTAAAACCAGACAACAAGGACATCAAGTGGTTGTGGTTCTCTCTGCTATGTCGGGAGAAACCAACCGCTTAATTAACCTCGCCAAACAAATTGATACTCGCCCGAGTAGCCGTGAACTAGATGTACTTATTAGCACCGGAGAGCAGGTTTCTGTATCACTGCTTGCTATGGCTATTATCAAACGTGGTCATTCAGCTGTAAGCTTATTAGCCGATCAAGTCAATATTCTAACCGACAACATGTTTGGTAAAGCTCGTATTGCTGAGGTTGCTGCTACGCGCTTAAAGCATGAGCTTGAGCATAATCGTATTGCTATTATTGCTGGCTTTCAGGGGCGTGATATTGAGGGCAATATTACAACCCTTGGCCGTGGTGGCACCGATACATCGGCTGTAGAAATAGCAGCGGCTATAAAAGCCGACGAATGCCAGATCTATACAGACGTTGATGGCGTATATACTACAGATCCTCGTGTTGAGCCTAACGCGCGCAGAATGAGCCAAGTTACTTTTGCCGAAATGCTAGAGCTGGCAAGTTTAGGGGCGAAAGTTTTGCATATTCGCTCGGTAGAAGCTGCAGGTAGACACAATGTGCCACTTAGGGTGCTTTCTAGTTTTAATCCTGATGAAGGCACATTAATAAGTTTTGAGGAGAACGATATGCCAAGCAAGGTGGTATCGGGGATTGCGTTTAATCGTGACGAATGTTTAATTAAAGTAGATGGTGTGCCAAGCGGTACGCAATATCTTTCAAAAATATTGAAACTTTTTGCTGATAATGGCATCGAAATAGATATGATTAATCAAGTTAATCATATCTTTGAAAAAATAGACTATGCTTTTACTGTGCACTCGAATGATTATCTGCAAGCACTTGAATTATTGAGCGAAGATCAAGCTCAACTCAGTGCTCAAAATATAAGCGGATTACCAACAGTCGCTAAAGTTTCTGCTGTTGGAATGGGTATGAAATCGCATTCTGGTGTAGCAAGTTTATTTTTTGATGCATTAGCGCAGGAAAATATTAATGTGGTTTTAGTCTCGACTTCTGAGATCAAAATTTCAGTTTTAATAGATGAAAAGTACCTAGAGTTGGCAGTTCGTGCATTACACAAAGCATTTTTAACAGAAAATGGATAGATTGAGAGTTTTTACTTACTTTTCAGTCTAATTTTCATTAGTATGTTTAAGCGGAATCTTATAATTTTTATTGGAACATGGGAGCAAGAGAATGCTAATACTAACTCGTAGAGTAGGTGAAACCCTAATGATTGGTGACGAAGTAACAGTTACTGTTCTAGGTGTTAAAGGAAATCAAGTTCGAATCGGTGTTAATGCACCAAAAGACGTATCAGTGCATCGTGAAGAGATTTACATGCGCATACAAGCTGAAAAGTCGAACCCTAATCCGGGCAATGCTTAATCAACACGTATACGTAGTTGAGTAATTAACTCAACTAGTCAAAAAGCCACTCACTGAGTGGCTTTTTTGTTTATAAAAACGAGTGTTTCTGGGGTTAGTATTTGTTTTGAAATGTACTGCATTCCGCTTTTATTTTTAATAATAATACCTTGCTGAGTATCTATTACTTCGCTTATGTCTTGCCAAGTTAGCTGAAAGCTTTTGTAATGATTAGCCGATTTAATGCCTTCTTCATCAAAGGTAAGTGTTACCTCTGAACCTGACGCTCTGCTGAGCATTTGTCTGGTTACCCACCAAGGTCTGCGATAGTAAAAAGCGACGCACTCTAGTACACCTAGCATGATCATAAACGATCCTAAGTAATGATCGTTTAAAACATAAATGCCAAATAAACCAAGCGCAACGAGGAGTACAAGTAAAAAGTACTTAGGTTTAGCGCGCTTACTGTAGGGGAGTGACTCATCAAAGCACTCGTAAAAGTAAGGTTTATCTAGTGTGTAGGTTGTTGTAAATGCCATATTGCCTTGCTTTAAATATCGTTTTTTTTATTTTAACAAGCTAACCGCTAAATGAGCAGCTTTATAGTCAGTGATTTTATTACAGGCACAAAAAAACGGCCCTAAGGCTAACACCGATCAGTTAAGGTATTTTTGATCGGTTGATCGATCTTTTGGTTGCTTCACAATACCCTTATCATCTTTTGATTATGAGGGTATTTTTATGCTTAGTCATTGGTTACTTGATACGGATATATTCGCCACTCCTGACTCTTTATCTACATTTCAGAAACATATCCCTCTTGAGTGGATTTCTAATGTGCTCGAGCAGACCGATAAAGCAAGTATTCGCAAACGTAAGTTACCTGCTGAGCTTGTCGTCTGGCTTATCATTGCAATGGGTCTTTTTCGCGACCGCTCTATTAGTGACGTTGTTGAGAAGTTAGATTTAACACTCACTGATACCCTGGGCGATACGGTTGCTCCAAGTGCTATTCCTCAAGCGAGACAGCGCCTGAGTAGCGACCCCCTCCAAGCCTTATTTCACCTATGTGCGGCCCATTGGACACAAGAAGAAGATGCTGATGATACGTGGTATGGACTCCGGTTATTTTCTGTCGATGGAACGCAATTTCGTGCACCTGATACACCTGCTCTTGCTGAGCACTTTCACTATATTAAGCACAGTAAAAACCGTCATACAGAATATCCTATTGTACGCCTATGCGCCTTAAGCTCCTTGCGTAGCCGGTTGATACACCACGTTGCCTTCGGGCCCAGTTATCAAGGTGAGGTGAACTACGCAAAGCAGTTATTTAGTCATGTAAGTGATAACAGTCTAACTATTTTTGACCGATGTTATCTCAGCGCTGAGCTACTGATTAATTGGCGTAAGCAACACCCACAGTCGCACTGGATGGTCCCGATTAAAAGCAACACGCAATACACCGTCATTGAATCTTACTCTGAGCATGACTTCAAAGTAGAAATGAGTGTATCTGCGCATGCCAGAAAACAAGACCCTTCGCTTCCTGAGTGCTGGCAGGCCAGACTGGTTCTTTATCCTGAGCCAATGGGGCCTGGAAAAATAAAAGGTCTGCTGTGCTCTTTGGATGATAAACAGGCTTTTGGTGCACAGGCCATTCTTGATGTCTATTTCGAGCGCTGGGAAATTGAAAATAGCTATGGAGAAATAAAACACCAGATGCTTGAGGATAGTATTCTTTTGCGTAGTCAGACTATGGATGGAGTCAATCAAGAGCTATGGGGTATATTGCTAGCCTACAATTTAATTCGAGTAGAGATAAGTCGAATAGCCAAAGAGGCTAAAGTCTCCCCGCTGAGAATTAGTTTTGTCATGGCTTTGCGGGATATACAGGATGAAATACTCTGGTGTGCCATCGCTTCGCCAGGTTCAATTCCAAAGAAATTAAGGGCAATGCGAGAACGAGTGAAACGTTATATTCTTCCAGAAAAAAGAAAACGGCCCAAAAGTAGGACCGTTCGAATTTCAAAAACTCGGTACACCATTAAGTCAAAGCATGCTTAACTGAATGGTGTTAGCCCTAAGGCCGTTTTTTAGCGATACAAGAAGAATTAACAGTTAGTTTCTTCAGCGTTTACGCCTTCTTTAACATTTTCACATGCATCTTCTACTTTGTTTTGCACGTCAGTTACTGCTTCGTCAATACGTTCGCCTGCGTCTTCTGCATGATTGTCTTCACAACCCATGATGAAGAAACTTGCGAATAGACCGATTAGTGCTGCTTTTACAGTTGTTGAATTCATAATGTAATTCCTTGTAAGTATTAATTAAATTTTAGTGTTTGTTAGTTGAATGCTTTATCTACCTGGGTGATTTACCACGTAGTGCACCTGAAACTAATGAGATCACTAAAAGTACTAAAAATATAAAAAATATAATTTTTGCTATACCAGCTGCGGCACCTGCGATGCCACCAAAACCTAACACTGCAGCGATTAAAGCAATAACTAAAAATGTAATTGTCCAGCGTAACATTGTTTTCTCCTTGGTTATCAAATTTGCTCACAATAACTAATGCCAGTTATATGCCAAAGTTTATTTTTGTTTTATATCATGTAGTTATGGTTTTTAACTGTGTTTTTAGTTATTAGTTAGTTAGTAATTTTTACGCTTTGTTATGTAAGTTATTCACACTGTTACAAGTTACCGGTAAATATTCACTAAAAATAATGTTTTTGGTAAGACCAATTAACAATTGATGTGTGTTTTTGTACTTATTATAAAATTTGGCGGTTATTTTTATTAAGTTGAATAGTTAATTAACAACTTCCATATAACTATTAGCTATAGTCGTTATTTTCTGTATGTATTGTAGGGCGCATGATTGCTGGGTTATGGCATGTAAATTTGTTGAGTGTTATGTTGTTTATAGTTTAATTGGTTTTACCAATTTACAAGATGTAGACAAAGCGACTAGTTTTGTTATTATCCAGTGAATAAATATTTAATTAAATCGATTTTTTATTTTCGATATGGGTTTCAAGGGGGAGAAAAATGGATATAGGTGCTCTACTCACAACGGCTGGTAGCTTAATGCTAACTGGTATGGTTGGGGTGTTTGTATTTCTGTCGATATTAATTGGTGCAGTAACGCTTATGTCTAATTTGGTGACGCGCTATAGCGAACCAGAGGCATCACCAGCTAAATCACCGTCTTTTAAATCTCAAGGTGTGCCTAATGAGCACATCGCTGCTATTAGTGCTGCCATTGCTCAGTACAAATCAAATAATAAATAAGGGGCACACACATGGCTAAATTAAAATTAACAGAATTGGTATTACGCGATGCGCACCAATCATTGCTCGCAACACGTATGCGCCTAGACGATATGCTACCTATTGCTAGCAAGCTAGATGATGCAGGTTATTGGTCTATTGAATCGTGGGGCGGTGCTACATTTGATTCGTGTATTCGTTATTTAGGCGAAGATCCTTGGGAGCGTATTCGTGCGCTTAAAAAAGCGATGCCTAATACTAAACAGCAAATGCTATTACGCGGTCAAAACCTATTAGGCTACCGCCATTACGCTGATGATGTAGTTGAAAAGTTTGTAGAACGCGCACATAAAAATGGCGTTGACGTATTTCGTATTTTCGATGCAATGAACGATGTACGTAACCTAGAAACAGCGATTAAAGCGGCTATAAAAGTAGGCGCGCATGCTCAAGGTACTATTTCGTACACAGTAAGTCCTGTTCATACGCTTGATATGTGGCTGACTCTTGCTAAGCAATTAGAAGATTTAGGCTGTCACTCAATTTGTATTAAAGATATGGCGGGTTTATTAAAGCCGTACGATGCTGAAAAACTAATTAAAGCACTTAAAGAAACCGTGTCGGTTCCTATTGCTATGCAGTGCCACGCTACAACTGGTTTAAGTACTGCGACTTATCAAAAAGCGATTGATGCAGGCATTGATATGCTTGATACCGCTATTTCATCTATGAGTATGACTTACGGACACACAGCAACTGAAACTATTGTATCGATAGTTGAAGGAACTGAGCGCGATACTGACCTTGATTTAAACCATCTAGAAGAAATTGCTGCTTACTTTAGAGATGTACGTAAAAAATATGCGGCATTTGAAGGTAGCTTAAAAGGGGTTGATGGTCGTATTTTACTAGCTCAAGTACCTGGTGGCATGCTTACAAACATGGAAAACCAACTTAAAGAGCAAGGCGCGGCAGATAAGCTTAATGAAGTTTTACTTGAGATCCCACGTGTACGTGAAGATCTTGGCTTTTTACCTTTAGTAACACCTACGTCGCAAATCGTAGGTACTCAAGCAGTACTTAACGTGCTAACGGGTGAGCGTTATAAAACAATTACTAAAGAAACTGCTGGCGTATTAAAAGGTGAATATGGCTTAACACCAGCACCAATGAATAAAGAGCTACAAGAGCGTGTGCTTGATGGAGCAGAGGTTATTACTTGTCGCCCTGCAGATAACATTGCACCAGAGCTTGCAACGCTTGAAGCTGAGTTATTAAAAGAAGCGCAAGAGCAAGGTTTAACACTTGCTGATGAGCAAATTGATGACGTACTAACTTATGCATTGTTTCCGCAGGTTGGTTTGAAATTTATTAAAAATCGTAATAACCCTGATGCATTTGAGCCTATTCCTACCGTTGAAGATAAGAGCAATAAGGCAGCACCAAAATCGGGATCAAATAATAGTAGCGTTAAAGCTGAGCAATACAGCGTAAAAGTAGATGGTAAAGTTTACGACGTAGTAGTGGCGCAAGGTGGTGAGCTAAAAGAGGTAACATTAAAAGACTCTGAGCACATTCCTCAATCTGCTTCAGTTGCATCAGGTGAAACCCTTAACGCACCTTTAGCCGGTAATATTTTTAAGATTAAGGTAAAAGCTGGGCAAGTTGTTAACGAAGGTGATGTAGTGATTATTATGGAAGCCATGAAAATGGAAACTGAAATACGCGCTACGCATACCGGAACAATTGCTGAAGTGTTAGTTGGTGAAGGCGATGCTGTAACTACCGGCGACGCTATGATTGCATTAGCTTAGGAGTAAATAGAGGATGGAAGGTATTTTAAACCTCTGGAATGCTACTGGCATTGCTAACTTTACAATCCCATCGTTAATTATGATTGCGGTAGGGTGTTTATTACTGTTTTTAGCGATAGCTAAAGGTTTTGAACCATTATTACTATTACCAATTGGTTTTGGTGCAATTTTAACAAATGTACCAGTGGCAGGTTTGTCAGACCCAGGTGGGCTATTGTATTACGTTTATTACGTGGGTATTGATACGGGGATTTTTCCGTTATTAATATTTATGGGAGTAGGGGCGCTGACCGACTTCAGCGCGCTTATTGCAAACCCACGTATGTTGTTATTAGGTGCGGCTGCACAGTTTGGTATTTTTGCTACATTGTTTGGCGCTATATTACTTAACTATGTGCCAGGTTTTGAGTTTACTCTACAGGACGCATCGGCTATTGCCATTATTGGTGGTGCAGATGGACCGACTGCAATATTTTTAGCGTCAAAACTGGCTCCTGATTTACTTGGTGCAATAGCGGTAGCAGCATATTCATACATGGCTCTTGTGCCAATTATTCAACCGCCAATTATGCGTGCGTTAACAACCCCAGAAGAACGTAAAATTAAGATGCCAGAGCTTCGCAAAGTATCTAAAAAGGAAAAGATTATTTTCCCTCTTATGGTGCTTAGTTTAACGGCTATGTTTTTACCGGCTGCTATACCGCTTGTAGGTATGTTTTGTTTAGGTAACTTAATGCGAGAGTCGGGTGTTGTTGATAGATTAAGTAACAGTGCTCAAAACGAAATCATCAATGTTACAACTATATTTTTAGGTTTAGCTGTAGGTTCAAAGCTTGCTGCAGATAAGTTTTTAACTGTTGAGACGATTGGTATTTTAGTGCTTGGCGCACTGGCTTTTGCAATTGGTACGGCATCTGGCGTATTTATGGCAAAAGGACTTAACCGCATATCTAAAACACCTATAAACCCATTAATTGGAGCGGCAGGTGTATCGGCTGTGCCAATGGCGGCACGAGTAGTTAATAAAGTTGGCCTTGAAAGTAACCCACATAACTTTTTACTTATGCATGCTATGGGACCCAACGTAGCGGGTGTACTTGGTAGTGCAGTTGCTGCGGGTATTTTATTAGCACTTGTTGGCTAATAATTAACGTGGTAGTTAATAAATGATTTAGCGCAGTTTACTGCGCTTTTTTTTTGTTCTTAATTTGTTCACCGCTAAATAGTTTCTTGTTCAGCGCTTTTTGTTTACAGTAACAGCTCTTCAAAATTTTAAGGATAGTTATCATGCTTCACACACCTTTAGCAAAGCACTTACCTCATGTTAGTAAACTTGTATTCGGATGCATGGGTCTGGGCGGCGGTTGGAATAAAGACGCAATCACTGATGCACATGTTAAGCAAACTCATGAATGCATAGATAACGCTATTGAAGGTGGCATTAACTTTTTTGACCATGCTGATATTTATACTTTTGGTAAAGCGGAGCAGGTTTTTGGTAAAGCATTAAGTGAGCGACCAGAGCTTAGAGAGCACATGTATATTCAATCTAAGTGTGGGATTCGTTTTGAAGATGACTTAGGGCCAAAGCGCTATGATTTTTCATCAAAGTGGATTGAGCAATCAGTTGAAGCATCCTTGAAGCGATTAAATACAGACTATTTAGACGTACTTATGCTACATCGTCCTGATCCACTCATGGAAGTTAACGAAATTGCTCGTATATTTAGTTGCTTAAAAGAAAGCGGTAAAGTGCGCAATTTTGCAGTATCGAATATGCAGCAACATCAAATGAATTTTTTACAGCATGCGCTTGATATGCCGATTGTGGCTAATCAAATTGAGGCAAGTTTACAAAAACATCAGTTTGTTGATGAGGGTGTATATGCCGGTAATAGTGACGGTAAGGATCTTAATTTTACGCCCGGTAGTATTGAGTATTGTCGCCATTTTGAAATTCAAATTCAAAGCTGGGGCAGTTTATGCCAAGGATTATACAGCGGCAGTGATTTATCAAACGCATCGCAGGCTGATATAAACACCAGTCTTTTAGTTAATAAGCTGGCTGCACTTTATAATACGTCTGCTGAGGCTATTGTTATTGCATGGTTACTGCGCCATCCCGCATCTATTCAGCCTATTATTGGAACAACTAATGCCAAGCGTATTAAAGCCTCTTGTGATGCTGTAAACGTACAACTAACTCGTGAGCATTGGTATGCACTTTATGTAAGC
Source organism: Pseudoalteromonas arctica A 37-1-2 (assembly GCF_000238395.3). Taxonomy (GTDB): domain Bacteria; phylum Pseudomonadota; class Gammaproteobacteria; order Enterobacterales; family Alteromonadaceae; genus Pseudoalteromonas; species Pseudoalteromonas arctica. The sequence goes on along the minus strand of NZ_CP011025.1, from coordinate 3,226,923 downwards.
GCTAAAGGCCATGAGCTACCATAAGTAGGGCATTGATATGAATATATTCGTTATTTTAATTGGTTTGTTTGTCGCGCTAGCGATACTTATTCCACTGCTTGAAAAATATCAAAGTAAAATAGGGCTCAACGGTGCAACCAAATACAGCAAATATATTTGGCCATTAGTGATGGTGTCCTTAGTGATTCAGCTCATTTATGTATTAATGTATTAATGTATTAATGGTTTTTAGCGTATACAAAAAAGCCTTTGCAGGTTTAACCTGCAAAGGCTTTTTTAATGTTTATTAATAAACTTTATTTAAGTGCTAACTGTAGCTCGCGATTGCGCTCAAGTTGGGCAATAAAGTTATCTGCAATCGGTTTAAACTTAGCAAGTTCTGAGCGAGGTAGTGGCTCTGACTTAGGAAGTTTTACTGTTTTAGGATTACGGTGAACGCCATTTACTAAAAATTCATAGTGTAAATGCGCGCCAGTAACACGACCCGTAGAACCTACAGTACCAATTTGTTGGCCCTGTTTAACTTTTTGGCCCGTTTTAACTAGTTTCTTATTTAGGTGTAAGTACTTAGTTACATATTGTGTGCCATGGCTAATAAATACGTAGTTACCGTTGTACTTGCTGTAACCCGCTTTAACTACCTTACCGTTACCTGATGCAACCACCGGTGTGCCAGTGCGTGCCGCAAAGTCGATACCACGGTGCGCTCTAACTTGCCCAGTAACTGGGTGTAAGCGACGAGGATTAAAGCTCGAACTAATATATTTAAAGCTTACAGGTGCACGTAAAAATGCTTTTTTCATGCTACGCCCTTCAGGCGTATAAAAATTGCCGTCGGTATGGCGAATCGCTGCAAAGCGCTGACCTTGGTTTACAAATTCAGCGGCAATAATTTTACCGGTACCAATAAACTCGCCATCAACATAATGAGACTCGTAAATTAAGCCAAACACATCGCCTTTACGAATGTCGTTTGCAAAATCAACATCCCAACCAAATATGTCAGCAAAGTTCATTATTTGACGTTCGCTTAAACCTGCCGCTATTGCTGAAGTCCAAAAGTTGTTAGATATTTCGCCGCCAGCGGTTTTGGTTAGCGTTTCAATTTCTTTACTATCAATAGCTGTATCGTAGTTACCTTCTTCATTTAAGGTAACAAATAAAGTATCGGTTTTTGAAATCACATAGCGCAGTTGAGCCAAAGAGCCATCTTCAGCTGTCGCAAAGCTAAGTATTTCACCGGGGTGAATTTTAGTTAGCTTGCGCGTTTCTGCGTTAGTGTTAATTAGTTTATGGAGCGTTTGAGCTGAAAAACCAGCACGTTTGAAGATAATTGCTAAATTGTCGCCATTTTTAACTTTATGATCGACAAAGTCGTATTCTGGTAATTTTTCTGCTGCTTGCTCTGAATTTAACTCAGTTAATTTTTCGTTGTCATCAACTTTAACTTGTAACTCATAGCGCTTGCCTATCTCTAATGCATCTGCATTATTGTCTTTAGAAGCAGTCGCTTTTTCAGAAGGAAGAAATGCCAAGCCGGCAATAGCAGAAACTAAACCTAAAATAAGCAATTTGTGTTTTTTTGGGAGAGTGTTAACCACGTGAACCATAACGTGCCTTTTTCTGCTGTCAAGATAATAAATACATAATATTGCAGGATATACTTAATAATGTACGAATACTAGTGCTTTGTAGATTTAAACTAACCTTAAACTACGCTAAAATCAGGGTTAAGAAGCCTTTTTTAACGTCCTATCTAACTAAGACTCAATTCATTTTGTTTAGTTGCATTAATAACTTAAAAAGTTATTTTAATTAGGTAGAAATTTGTTATGTTAGCTACATATATATATTCGGTTTAAACCTATATTAAACCGTGATTACAAGTAACTAGTCCGCCCCTTCGTAGGCAGAATTTTGGAGTAACACAAAGTGGATTTACAAACCGCTCTAGCAGAGATAAAACGCGGTGCAGAAGAAATATTAATTGAAGACGAACTAGTTGAAAAACTAAAGTCGGGCAAAAAGCTAAAAATAAAAGCTGGCTTTGATCCTACAGCCCCTGATTTACATTTAGGGCACACTGTACTAATTAATAAAATGAAAACCTTTCAGGATTTAGGTCATGAGGTTATTTTCTTAATTGGTGACTTTACTGGCATGATTGGTGACCCAACAGGTAAAAACGTAACGCGTAAACCACTTACTCGCGAAGACGTACTAGCCAATGCCGAAACATATAAAGAACAAGTATTCAAAATTCTAGATCCTGCTAAAACCACTGTTGCATTTAACTCTACTTGGATGGAAAAGTTAGGCGCTGCAGGTATGATAAAACTTGCTGCTAACCAAACAGTAGCGCGCATGCTTGAACGAGACGACTTTAAAAAGCGTTACGGCAGCGGTCAACCAATTGCAATTCATGAGTTTTTATATCCACTGGTACAAGGTTGGGATTCGGTTGCACTAGAGTCAGATGTTGAACTAGGTGGTACTGATCAGCGCTTTAACTTGCTAATGGGTCGTGAGCTACAAAAAGTTGAAGGCCAAAAGCCGCAAACAGTATTAATGATGCCATTACTTGAAGGTACTGACGGCGTTCAAAAAATGTCTAAGTCGCTTGGTAACTACATTGGTATTACTGATGCGCCAAACGATATGTTTGGTAAAATAATGTCAATTAGTGATGTGCTAATGTGGCGTTATTACGATTTATTAAGCGCGCTTTCTATTGAAGAAATTGCAGCTCAAAAAGAACGTGTTGAGCAAGGTACTAACCCGCGCGATATTAAAATAGAACTAGCTAAAGAGTTAATTGCTCGTTTTCATAGTGAAGCTGATGCACAAGGTGCACATGATGATTTTATTCAGCGTTTTCAGAAAAAAGCGTTACCAGATGAAATCCCAGAGCTGACAATCACTATTGCAGAAGATACTATTTTAATTGCTAACTTGCTTAAAGAAGCAAATTTAGTAGTAAGTACATCAGAAGCAATGCGTATGATTAAGCAAGGTGCAGTTAAACTTAACGGTGAAGATAAAATCACTGACACCAAACTTGAAATAGCAAAAGGCACAACGGCTATTTACCAAGTAGGTAAACGTAAGTTTGCAAACATCACTGTAGCTTAAATACTGTTTGAAAACTAAAAAACCAGCCTAGGCTGGTTTTTTTGTGCTCGTATTTTGGGGTCTGTAAATAGTTACGAGGTAGTCACTAAATAGTCACTAAATCACTTTTAATATTTCAATACTTACAATTACTAACAACCAAAATACCCGCGCCTGATTTAATCTGTTAATTATTACAGGTACATCCTCGGGTGTAGGTAGTCTATCAGTACCTATACGCATTTTATTAAAGCGAGTACCTAAATAAACTGCAGGCCCGCCCAGCTGCACGCCAAGTGATGCAGAGCATGTGCTTAGTAGCCAACCTGTATTTGTTTGATAAAAATGTCTGCCATAATGCTTTATGTAATGCATGCTTTGTTTGCTCGCTCTACTTGCTGCAATAGTTAAAGCGAGTAAGCGCATTGGAATATACTCAATAATAAACAACAGAGTTTTAAGCGGTTTTAAAAAGTAGCTATTTGGGGGGATATCACTACGCCATGCTTCTTGTATTAAAGTAAGTAATCGATAGGCGAGGGCCGCAATAGGGCCAAAGGCTAAAAATATAAATATAACTACGAAATAGTATCGAGCAGTGCGCAGTATTAAGCTTTCAATTAATGCTTTGATAATACCAGGAGATGAAAGCCTATTAACTTCACGGGCAAGCAGTGGTTTTAGTAATTCGCGTGCTGTCGATTTTTGATTTTGTTTAGTTAGCTTTGCAATGCGAAGTGCTTTTTTATCAATACTCTTACTTTCTAAGCATAAGTATAAAATAAGGCCAGCGAGTAATTCAGGATAAAAAGCAAACTCGAGTAGTAGCACTACAATAATGAGAATGACACTTAAAATGAGCGTGCTTGCGAGTATAGCTGCCAAATATTGATAGCTTTTAGGTTCTTTGCTTTTGTATATGCGCTTGCCAATAGCACTAAAAACAGCATTTAACGCTGTATTAGGATGATACCAGCTAATAAGGGGAATAAAGCGCTCAGCAAGGAGCGCTAGTATGAAGGCAATAAAGTCCAAGTGATTTTGAACAATATTGCTAAGCATTTACAGAGACACTGCAGTTAGCTTTTCTAAAAGTGCGACAACCATTTTAGATGAGTTGATTGATGCTGTTTCTAGGTATTCTTCAAATGATTGTGGTGACTCTTTACCTGCAATATCAGACATTGAGCGAATTACAACAAATGGTGTGTTAAGCGTAAAACACGTTTGTGCAATTGAAGCGCCTTCCATTTCAACGGCAAGCATTGTAGGAAAATCACTGCGTGCTTTATCGATACGCACAGGGTCACACATAAATGTGTCACCAGTACAAATTAAGCCAACAAGTGTTTTAACATCACTGATTTGTTCGATTGTTTGTTGTGCAGCTTCAACTAATTTAGGGTGAGCTGTAAAGCTTGCTGGCATTTGTGGTACTTGGCCAATTTCGTAGCCAAAAGCAGTAACATCTACATCGTGATGACGTACTTCTGACGAAATTACTACGTCGCCAACACTTAGAGAAGGATCGAATCCACCGGCAGAGCCTGTGTTAATTACGCAATCAGGTTTGAAGTTATCAATCAGTAAGGTAGTTGCAATTGTTGATGCTACTTTACCAATACCAGATTGAACAAGTGTTACTGTGTTACCAGCCAATTCACCAGTATAAAAAGTGAAACCTGCTTTAGTTAAAATTTGTGGGTTTTGCATCGCTTCACGTAAAATTTTAACTTCTGGCTCCATTGCGCCAATAATACCAACATTCATAATGTTTAATTCCTGAGTTTGAATCACTTGATTATACGTGAAGTTAGCAATAAAAAACAAAAAAGCGAGCTTGTTTATGAGCTCGCTTTAAATACTTTTTAGGAGAGTATTTAATTTGGTTTTTAAATTTCAGCTAAAGCAGTTGTTTGTGCTTTGGCTTGAGAAGGTGAAAGTACCGCTGGCTTATGTGAGCGATTACGAACAGGGCGCTGCGTTTGTGTTGCTGCAGGCTTACCAAGTTTAAACATAATTGCATCGCGTACTTCAGAAGGACGGTAGCCCGATTTAACTTTCATACGAATATGTGGAATGCCCGCAGACTCTAGTGCACCGTTTACAAACCAGTCGCGTTGAGCTTTGTGGCCATCTTTATTGGCATTGTTAACTAGGTCAACGGCCGCAACAATAGTTAGTTTTTCTTTATCGATTAATACAAAGTCGAGTTGCTTATTTTTAGCTTTAGCTAAAGCAGCACGTTTAGATTTAATAGAAAGACCTTGCTTACAGTCAATAACGTCAATTAGCTTAACGCGACTAACAATTTTATATTGATCGCCTACAGCACGCTCGAGAAGATTTAAAAAAGCGCCTTCAACCTGCGTAAAAACAGTTTGCTTGCGGGTAAAAGGATACGGGTTTCCGCCATCGTCATTAAATTTTGACGCAACAACAGAAGCCCCGACAACTAATACTAGAATTAATAATAAAGCGAATTCCATACGGTAACTCCATAACAACAAATTGACACTGCTCAAATAAAGCAATTTACGTGCCTAAAAAGTATGAGTTATAAAATAATTACCAACTGTTTATAAAAGCTAAAACTATGTAGCTATTAAGCTTTGTATCCACCTTCAATACCTTTAACCGCAATAGCTACAGCATCGTGTGCATGGAGTGATTCATAATGGTTTATTTGCAGCCAGTAATCGCTATAATTATCTGTTTCTAATAAAGCTTTAATTTTACGCGCTGCATCTTCACAAAACATAAGATTTTGACCATTTAAACGGGCAAATTCTTGCTCGTCTTCGCGTTTTACTGCCGCTTGTACAGGCGTTTTAAGTTCAGCTTCGAGGGTATTTATTAGAGTCACTACGTCAAATTCTTGAATATTGCTATCAAGCTTTACTTTTACGTTGGCAATAGAGCGCTGCGAGTGAGGTGTAGCAACTATGCCTTGTGTAGTGCCTAGCCATTCGTGCACATCTTTTTGGCTTAAGGTTTCTTGGTTAAACTTTTCGTTAAACGCGTTTTGTATAAGCTGGCGTGCAAGTGCTGCAGAGCAAGGGCACGTTGAAGAATAGGTAACATCTACAGTTAGCTCGTAGCTAATAATGTTATTTTCAATTGTACTGGTAAGTACAACTGGGTAGCTTTTCCAGCCCGCTTTACCACTTAATAGTGATTTACGGCGTAGCGGTAATTCAAATTTAAATTCAATTTGTGCTTTATTGCTCAGCCCTTCGTGGCTAGTTATAAAGGTATCGAGTGCTTGCGCTATTGTTTGCGGGTTGACTTGCTGCTCAGTTGAAAGCAGGTCAAGTGCTAAAAATAGACGTGACATATGAATGCCTTTGGCATCTTCTTTATGCAAATTTACAAATGCACAAGCTTTGGCATTTACTGTAACTGGAGATAAGTCTCGTGACTCAAAAATAAATGGCAGTTCGATTTCGCCCATGCCAACCCAGTCTAATTTACCTGTTTGTAAAGCGGGTGCAGTGTCTGCTATATCTGGCATATTGGTTTGCATGTGCGCTACTCGTATTTTGGAGATAATAAAGCGGGGCATTTTACACTAAATAATTTATTGCTGAAATGATGAGTTTAATAGATGAGCGAAATCAAACATGAAAAATTCTGTTTTTATCGCACAACATGGGTAGTGGTAGGAGAAAAATGCTAAAATCTGGGAAAATGGTATGTTTATACATGCGCATTGCCTTCTTTATATTTAAGCACACAGCTAAGAGATAAAATTACGTATGACCGATTATTCTTTGAGCCCTTGGGCTCGGGTACTTTCCAGCTCAATAACGCGATTTGGTGAATTTAAAACCGCAGCTATTTGTTACACTTTATTTTTAACTGTATCTCTTATTTTATCGAGCATGTTTTATTATGTTGCGATAGGCGAATTACACCTTGTTGATATTTTGGCTGTGGTATTTTTTACGGCTGTAGTTTCTCCTTTAATTATAAGTGTATTACTTAATTCAATTCGTCAATTAGATGCCTCGTATGCTTATTTAGATAGCGCAACCAAGCAGGAGAAGCTCTTAAACCAAACCCTAAAAGACAACATTAGTCGTTTAAATATTGAAATTGATGAGCGTAAAATGGCATTTCATGCCAAGCATCGCGCTATTGAAGAGCTGCGCCGAGAAATTGCTGAGCGTAAAAAAACACAACAAGAACTTGCCCAACAAAGTATGTTGCAACGCTCAATCGTTGATTCATCTCCCGATCTATTTTATTACCGCGATAACAACGGTGTATTTGCCGGCTGTAATAAAATGTTTGAAGAGGTAATGGGAAAATCAAGTAGTGAGTTAATAGGGAAAACGGTTGAGCAGATATTCCCGAGTCATTTTTTAGCTGAAGTTTTGGCAACCGATAAAGAAGTAGAGCAAAGCCATAAAGCGCTGACTATCGATGTGGGTTATGAAGTAAATGGTGAAACACGTTGGTTTGAGCTGCGTAAATTACCTTTTATAAATGATGACGGTGACTACATTGGTTTACTGGGTTTTGGGCGTGATATCACTAGCCGTAAAGAAGCAGCACAAGCGCTCGAAACTGCCTATAAAGACAAAGGTAAGTTTATTGCTACGCTGAGCCATGAACTACGTACTCCTTTAAATGGCATTGTTGGTTTAACGCGTATGTTATTAGACACAGAGCTTAATAAGCAGCAGCGAAGTTGGGGCAATACTATTTTTTCGAGTGCTGAAACACTCGGTAATATTTTTAACGATATTATAGATTTAGATAAAATAGATAGAGATCAGCTCGATATAGCAACCAATTCTATTAATGTGTCAGACTTTATAAACGATGTAGTTAATTTTGCAGGCTTAATAGCAGAGCAAAAAGAGCTTGAGTTTGATATTAAGCGCAATGGCATACTTGATGTTTACGCGCAGCTCGATCCGACTCGATTACGCCAAGTTGTTTGGAACTTAATTAACAACGCCGTTAAGTTTACTCAGCAAGGCAAAGTAACACTCGAATGCAGCAGAGAAAATCGCGTAGAAGGCCCATGGTTAGTTATTAAGGTACTGGATACCGGTCAAGGTATTCCACCAGAGCAACTTGCCCATATATTTGATATGTATTACAAAGCGCCGGATTTAAAAGGCACTAACGCAATAGGTTCAGGTATTGGTTTAGCTGTAACTAAGGCACTTGTAAGTGCAATGAAAGGGATAATTACGGTAAATAGTACTGAAGGCGAAGGAAGTTGTTTTACAGTGCAAATACCGCTTAGTTTATGTGTTGCACCAACAGAGCAAAGTTATGTTGGCCGTGGTTTGTATATTCTACTAGTAGAAGATGTGCCTCTTAACGCCGAAATTGCTACAAACCTATTAGAGCAACGCGGCCATGAAGTGTTATGGGCTGAAACCGGTGAAGATGCACTCTCGTTTGTCGAAACCGAAGATGACTTAGATTTAGTATTACTTGATATGCAATTGCCAGATATAAACGGTGACGTGGTTGCTAAGCAAATACGTTCAGATAGCCACTTCGATAAATTACCTATTGTTGCTCTAACTGCCAATGTACGCAGTGCTGAAAAAGAGCTTGAAGGTATATCAATACAAGGTGCGTTGGCTAAACCAATTAACACTGTGAAGCTTGATAAAATGCTAGCTGACCTGTTTGGCATTAAGCAAAGCGAATGCACAGAGCCACAGCTAAAAGTAAGTGAAGAAGCGCTAGAGGGCATTGATGCACACTTATTAGATATTGAAACAATAGAAGACTTTGTTAATTCGATGGGCTTGGTTGTATTTAGACGCAGTAGTCAGTTATTCGAAAAGCTAAGTCCACAATATCAGCAAGAATTACTTACTTCATTAAATGCCGGCGATAGGGACGAGTATGAATCAGTAGCGCATAAACTCAAAGGTGCGGCTGGCTCGGTAGGTTTAAATGATGTGCAGCTTCATGCCAAAATAATGGAGCATGGTGCAATTGATGAATCTGATGAAGTATTAAAGCAGTGGTTAGATGTTTTAGCAGATAAAATAAATGAAGGACAAAAAGCCCTTCATTTATTTTTACAACAATTAGAGTAAAACTAATTAGCTCTAATTAAGCGTCAATTTTACCAATGAAACGGTAACCTTCACCATGGATGGTGCTGATTAACTCTGACGTTGAGTTATCACTCTCAAAATGCTTACGAATGCGACGAATAGTAACATCAACAGTACGGTCATTTGCACGAAGCTCACGGCCTGTCATGTGCTTGATTAATTGCTCACGACTAAAGATACGACCTGGAGAATCAAGCATTAAACGAAGTGCTCTGTACTCACCTTTTGGTAAACGTTTAGCGTCGCCATTTGGAGAAGTAAGACAGCGGCTATTTTCATCAAGTTCCCAACCGTTAAACGTAATAACACCATTTGTTTCTAGTGCTGACTCTTCACCGCCTAAAGCAGTACGAGTAATAAGGTTGCGAGCTCTAATAGTTAATTCACGCGGGTTGAATGGCTTAGTAACGTAGTCATCTGCGCCAATTTCAAGACCTAAAATACGGTCAACATCGTTGTCACGACCCGTTAGGAATATAAGACCTACTTTACGCTTTTGGCGTAATTCACGGGCTAAAATAAGACCGTTTTTACCAGGAAGGTTGATATCCATAACTACAAGATTAACGTCATCGTTATTTGTAAGCTTGTCATGCATATCATCGCCATCAATGGCTTCAATAACTTTGTACCCTTCAGCTTCAAATAAACTAACTAGGTTCAGTCGAGTTACGTCTTCATCTTCTACGATTAGAATGACTGGCGTTTGCATTATTAATTAACCTTTTGGAATATTTTATTTATAAAAAACCGGTGATGAACTTATAACCGATTACTAGAGATTATAGGATTATACCCATTTGTTAACAAGGAAAAAACAAATTGGATAAAAATAAAACAGCAGGGTGTCCAAAGTCTACTAAAAAGGGCAGTGCAAAAACTACTGTTTAATTGATATATACGTAGATGTAGTCATTTGAATCATAAAGTCGAAGCCATTTTCCTTTAATAATTGATACATCATTCAATCAAACAAGGTATTTAAAATAATCAGACTAATTCAAAGCAAAACTATATCACTTTCTAACTTTTCATCAATATATGTGATACAGCAAAGATAAAAAAGTTCATAAATCGCTTAGTAATATTTATTTAAGGTAATTAAATAATGTTACGCGCTTATCACATGCCTCATTAATGAGGTCATTAAATGCTAATTCAAGGATAAATTTTAAATATATGCACTTTTTAGTGATCTTTATTTAAGGAATAGTAATTATAAAGCGAGCACCGTGTTTTTCTTCAAGATCAAACATAACTCTTCCGCCAAGTGCTTGTGTTACTAGGTTGTAGACCAAGTGCATGCCTAAGCCGCTTGCGCCTTGTCCGCGCTTTGAAGTTACAAACGGGTCAAAAATTCTATTTTTAATGTTTTTATCAACGCCTTGACCATTGTCAGAATAAACTATTGTTAATTTTTTCCCTATCAGTTCTACGTCAAAGCGAATTTCATTATTTTCTTTACCTATAAATCCATGAATCACAGAGTTCATAAGCAACTGCTGAAATACTTGTTGCAGAGGTTCAGACTTACTATGAATAGCCAAGTCGGTCGGACAGTTAATAATAACGACAGGCTTTTTAGGCAGTAGTTCAGATTGAATCGATGTTAAAACATCACTTATTAATTTATGTACATTAATATAGGTATTAACACCGTCATCTTGAATAACGGCCACTTTTTTAAAATTAGATATCAGGTCTGCGGCACGATTTAGATTACGATAAATTAAGTCTAAGTTTTCAATACCTTCATCTATAAAGCGTTTTAGATGGCTTGAGGTAAGTTTTTTATCGTCAAAGCTTTGCTGTATATCTGCCAGTTTATCTCGAAGTAATGTAGAGCCTGTAATACCTAGCCCTATTGGTGTATTCACTTCATGGGCAACCCCAGCAACCATTTGCCCAAGCGATGCCATTTTTTCGTTTTCAACAATTTGCGTTTGGTACTGATGCATTCGCTCAAGGGTTGATAAAAGCTCTTGATTTGCTTCTCTGAGAGCGATTGTTCGCTGGTTTACTTTTTCTTCAAGGCTCTGGTTTAGTTGTTTTATTTCTTGTTTATCTTTTTCGTGGCGCTCAAGTTGCTTTTTGGTACGTGTAAGCATGATATTTAAACTATTTGAAAGAGCGGTTATTTCTTTTACATCGGTTATTGGCGCGCGTGCATCATAGTTATGATTTTTAGATACATCCTGCAATAGCATGCTTAACTGTTCTATTGGCTTGGCTATACGTCGTTGAACTTTTATAGCAATAAAGTAAACAACGATTAAAATTAATAGAGTTAATAGCACGTCTATTAATATTTTTCTCTCAATATAAGTCTCTAAACTTTCGAGGCTCCCTCGCATATACACATAACCTACTACTTGTTCGTTATCGTAAATAGGGCGGGCTAGCTCAATATGGTCACTCGTAATTCGTGGTGTTTTTAGCTCATCAACACTGTCTATTCTCAGTGGCACAGGAGGTGTTTTTTTAGCATTAAAGCTAATAAAGAAAACAGGCTTTTGGGATGCTTTTTCTATTGAGTAAATATGTATGTTTTTTACAAGGGGGATATTTTCAAATGACTTGAGGCGTTTTTCTTCTGTTTTTCTATCATCTTCAACTACTGATTTACCAGCATCAAAAGCTACAATTTCAGAAAGTATGACGAGTTTATTAATGATTAATTGCTTTTGCTCTTTTACGCTTAAATAAGTAGATATCGAAATAGATAGCGACAAGCAAATAGCTGTAATAAGCATAATTAAATTTATGAGTGCTTTGCGAATGCTACTTTGATGAACTTTTTTAGGCATTATTTCGTTATCGCCTGAATTAATTTTGATTATTTAGAGTTTTAGTTTAGCAAAGACGGGAGAAAATGAAGGAAAAAAGCTAAATTAATTCTTATATTTATGCGAAGGTTAGCTTGAGCGCGTTTGCACTCAAGCATTTTTAAAAATAATACTAGCTGCTATATACGGCAAACTTGTTATTTTTAAATACCGTTTGGTAGCTTTCAAATTGCGTTTCTAAAATAGGCGGGTATTTTAAAAAGCTATTAGCAACAATATTCAGCTTTCCTACTTTAGTTAAATGCTGTTTTGCATTTGCTAAAAATGTTTCTGCTACTGTGTAGTCGGTTGCAATACCTGTATGAAAAGGTGGATTGCTAATAATTAAATCAAACTTACCGGTAATGCTTTTAAGGCCGTCACTTAATATCGCTTCGCCTTTGATGCCGTTAAGCTTTAGAGTTTGCTGTGTTGCGTAAGTTGCCAGCGCACTTACATCACTACACACAAACTCAAGTGCTGGATTATGCAGCCCTAAAAAGGTTGCTATTAAACCTGCGCCACAACCAAAGTCGAGAACCCTACCTTGCTTAATTGTCGGTGCGTTTTCGAGTAGAACTTTCGTTCCCATATCTAAACTACCGTGATTAAACACCCCTGGGACACTAATAGCTGTAAACTCGGTGTCGGCAACATTAACAACAAACTTTTTATGGTAGGTCGTAATATCAAAGTCAGGGTGCTGGGTAATCTCAGCAAATGAGTAAAGAACGCAGTGCTTAGCTGAATCAATTTTGTTACTAAACTCAGCTTTACCAGCTAATTGCTTTTCAATTGATTTAACACCACTTTTATTTTCACCTACCACCAATAGTTCGGCATCATCAGTAATAGCAGATCGAATATTATCAAGCGCCATTAATAACTCAGGTTTTGATTTAGGATAGTAAAGAATAACTAAATCGTAGCCGTTACCAGGTATTGTGTGATTTACACAAATCTCAACGTCTTTGGTGTTTTTAGCAAACTCACCGTTAGCATGGTTGTAGCTAAATGCAGTTACCTTGCTTTGCGGGTTAAGTTTTTTAAGCTCTGTTAAAAAGCCATCTTGAACAAAGTTGACCACCAAGATAGATTTGCCCGTTAGTGCCTCGCTATTACGAAGTAACAGTAAACTTGGGTTGGTTAGTACGCTCATAAATGGCTTTGCCTTACAGTATGTTTAGTTTTATCAAAAATAAAAGTGAGTGCTTAAAGTTACAAATTACTCAGTACGTTCAAACATTAAATCCCACACGCCATGACCTAGGCGATGTCCGCGCTGCTCAAACTTAGTAAGCGGGCGCAAATCTGGACGTGGAACATAATCGTTTGTTTCTGATTGGTTTTTAAAACCAGGAGCTACATTCATTACTTCGAGCATATGCTCTGCATAGTTTTCCCAATCTGTTGCCATATGAAAAACGCCACCCATTTTCAGTTGGGCTCTTAGTTTTTCAACAAACTCAGTTTGTACAATGCGGCGTTTATGATGACGCTTTTTATGCCAAGGATCAGGGAAAAACAACTGTAGTGTTGTTAAGCTTTCATTAGGTATACAGTCTGCAAGTACTTCAACTGCATCGTGTTCAAAAATACGTAAGTTAGTAATGCCTGCTTCATCGGCATCCATTAAACAAGCACCAACGCCTGGGCGGTGTACTTCAATACCAATAAAGTTTAGGTGAGGGGCATTTGTTGCCATTTCGACAAGCGATTTACCCATACCAAAACCAATTTCTACTACTACATCGTTGTTGTTGCCAAAAACTTCGCTTAAATCAAGCATACCGTTTTTATGCTCTAGACCCATTGTTGGCCAGCATTTTTCGATTGCAGCGGCTTGGCCTTTGGTTAATCGACCTTCGCGTTTTACAAAACTGCGAATGGTGCGGATGTATTTACCTTCTTGCTTAGCTTGCTCAAGGTTAGTGTTGCTTGATTCACTCATATTATTGGCCTGACAAAAACAATGTGTTTAAAAATGGTTGCATATTATCCCTGACCGAGCCCGCAATCACAAGTATTAGCTGGTTTTACACGCCCTATAGCTTGATCTTTTTATTAACTACAATAGACTGAGCCGCCATTGAGCATCAGTAAAAGTACAATATGTTGGATTTAAATAAAGAACAGTCTAATTCGTTTTCTAATCAAGTCGTTGATTGGTATCACCTTCATGGGCGTAAAACACTTCCATGGCAGTTGGGTAAAACACCTTATAAAGTGTGGGTGTCTGAGGTGATGCTCCAGCAAACTCAAGTTATTACTGTTATCCCATATTTTGAAAAATTTATGCAAAGCTTTCCAGATATTATTGCTTTAGCCGATGCTGATGAAGATTTAGTACTGCATCACTGGACTGGCTTAGGGTATTACGCTCGTGCGCGTAACTTACATAAAACAGCTAAAATAGTAGGTGACAAGTACCAAGGCGAATTTCCGCAAACGCTTGATGAAGTAATGGATTTACCGGGAATAGGGCGCTCTACTGCCGGGGCTGTTTTATCATTGTCGCTTGGACAGCATCATCCAATTTTAGATGGAAATGTTAAGCGAGTCTTAGCGCGCTACTTTATGATAGAAGGTTGGTACGGTGTTAAAAAAGTCGAAAACCAGCTTTGGCATTTATCAGAGCAATTAACACCTAAAAATAATGTCACCGAATTTAATCAAGCTATGATGGATTTAGGTGCGAGTGTTTGCTCACGCAGTCGTTTTGATTGTGAGGCTTGCCCATTAAATTCAGGTTGTGGTGCTTTTAATGCAGGTAAAGTAAAAGAGTTTCCACATTCTAAACCTAAAAAAGCAGTGCCGAAGAAGAGTTGTCATCAGTTAATTGTTCAGTGTGGCGATAAAGTGCTTATGGAAAAACGCCCTAACAGCGGTATTTGGGGAGGACTATTTGGCTTTTTTGAATTTAATGAGTACGAGGAGCTTCAAATATTTTTAGCTCAGCAAGGATTAGAAGCCAACTTAGTAGAGCTTGAAGCGTTTATTCATGTGTTTTCACATTTTGAGCTGAAGATTAATCCGCATGTACTTAATGTTAAGAAAATTCCTGATGTAGTAAATGACAAACAATTAGTGTGGTATCCGCTTGATCAATCAATAGAGGTTGGCCTAGCAGCGCCAACTAAAAAGTTGGTTAAACAAATTACAGCAATAGTATAGAATAGCCCCATATTTAGCGTTAGAGAGAATCAATCATGGCACGTACAGTATTTTGTCAAAAGTTACAAAAAGAAGCCGAAGGGCTTGGCTTTCAGTTATACCCTGGTGAAGTTGGTGAAAAGATTTTTAATAACATCTCTAAAGAAGCGTGGAGTCAGTGGCAGCATAAGCAAACAATGCTTATTAACGAAAAGCATTTAAATATGATGGACCCAGAGCACCGCACATTTTTAGAAGAGCAAATGGTTGGCTTTTTGTTTGAAAACAAAGATGTGGAAATTGAAGGTTATCGACCGCCTGAAAAATAATATTTTAAACATTAAAAAAGGGCTAAATAGCCCTTTTTTTATGTGCGATTATTTAATCACTTAACTCATCTTCTTGCTCAGAGATTTTAATTTGTTCTTTTAAAAATTGAGCTGCCTTAGAGTATTCAATTTCTAACTTATCTCTTAAGTCTATTAATTCATCGGTAGTGAGTTCACCTTTTTTACATTTATCTTCAAATGCACTTGAAAGTTCAGCCACCGTTTGGGCACCAATTGTTTTAGAGATCGATTTTAATTGATGACACCCTTCAATAATCTCATCTAAATCGTTAACCATAACGCCTGAATTAATCCCCTTAATTAGCCCTTGGCTTTGTTCTAAATACATTTTGAAAAAGCGTAACTGTTTAGCTTCGTCACCATTTACATATTTAGCAACCGCTTCCATATCAATAGGTAGCGCCATGGTTTGATGGATAACTACATTTGGGTTTTGGCTTTGCTTATCGCTCCAGCGTTTTAAGGTGTCCTCTAACGCGTTTAGCTCTATAGGTTTGGTAATGAAGTCGTTTATACCTACGGCTAAACAACGCTCTTTTTCGCCTTTAAGTGCGTTTGCTGTCACAGCAATAATGTAAGGCTGTGCATCAATTGATTCTAATAGCTCTGCTTCGTTACGGATTTTTTCGACCATATCGTAACCCGACATTTTAGGCATGTGTAAGTCGGTTAAAATAAGTGAGTAATCACCTTTTCTCCACATATCTAAGCCTTCTTCACCGTTGTTTGCTATCTCAACGCCAAAACCTAGTATGTGTAGTTGATCGGTCAGCACTTGCTGGTTTAGGAGGTTATCTTCAACCAGTAAAATCAATTTATTTGATTTACGAGCTTGCTCAACATTTAAATAGTTATTAAGTGTTTTGGTTTTTTTAATTTGTTTAGGAGTATGCAGACCAGCAGCGACTAAAATAGACAGCATAAAGTTAGACTTACATAAAGGAGAAGCGTTAATATAAAAAATATTATTATGATTTATAGCCGCTTCATCAAGCTTGCTTAGTACAACAACTTGTTGGTTATAATCCTCTAATGAATAAAATAAACGTCTTAGCAGCGCGTTTGTTTTATCCATATTGTCTATGCCATCAGCCACCCAAATAATATCTTGCGCATGCTGATATTCTTCAGCTTCTTCTTCAGTATGTACATAAGTAATTTTAGCGCCCATAAACGATAAGTAGCGGTACATTACTTTTTCACGTTCTAGATGATTACTAACTACAATAATCCTCTTACCATTTAATGAACCTTTGTGTGCGTACTTAATTTTTCCCGATGTACTAAATGGTAATTCAACAGTAAATTCACTGCCAATTCCTGTATGACTAGTTACATGAATAGTACCTAGCATAAGCTCAGTTAAGCTTTTACAAATAGAAAGACCTAAACCTGTCCCTCCATATTCTCGGGTAATCGAATTTTCGGCTTGAATAAACGGGTTAAATATTTCGCGTAGTTGTGCTTGCGACATACCTTTACCATTATCAGTTACACAAAAGCGTAAAGTAAAGTGATCGGTCGTATTATGTACCACCTCTACTGATATTTTTACATGGCCTTGAGTTTTTTCATCAGTGCTCGTAAATTTAATTGCGTTGCTACATAGGTTATAAAGAACCTGACGTACACGTACACTATCACCGGTAAGGTTTATAGGAATATCTGGCGCTATTGCTAGCTCTAAATCAAGCTCACGTTTTTTAGCAACAGATGAGAGCACACGAGCAACTTCTTCAATAGTATCAGTTACCGAAAACGGGATAGGGTCAATATTTAGCTTTCCAGCCTCAATTTTAGAGAAGTCTAAAATATCGTCCAAAATGCTCAATAGCGAAAATGCTGATTCACGAATAATCGTACTTAAGCGATGCTGGGCGCCATCAAGTTCGGTCTGGCGCAGTAAATCAATAGTCCCTATAACCCCGTTCATCGGCGTTCTTATTTCATGACTCATTGTTGCGAGGAAGGTTGTTTTAGTTTCGCTTGCTCGTTCAGCTTTCAATGTGGCTTGCTCAAGCGCTAAAGTACGATTTTGTACTTCGCCTTCTAGACTATTTTGTAACTTATAAAGCTCTTTTTGTGCAGCATCACTCTCACTCATTGCACTTTGTACTTTTTGCAATAATAGATTGATGTGTTTTGCAACTACACCTAAGCCAATATCGAGTTGCTCGTCAACATTACTATTGTAATTAGCATCGTCGGTGATTGCCTGCAGCTCTTGCGTAAGAATGTCAGTACTTTTACGTAAGCGAGTATTAACGTACATATTAAACATTAAAGTAAGTATAAATAATGCAGCAACACACGCTATAGCAATTATATAAGCAATTACTTGAGAATCTTGAGTGCTTAAAGGTGTGGCAGGTAAATTTTGCTTAATGATAAGCTCGCCAATGGGCTGATCGTTTAACAATAGTAGGTGATGCAGGATACCTTCTTCTACTAAGTGCCTTTCAGTTTTAATAGAAGCGGTGGCTGGTTTACTGCTGCTATATACCAACTGAGTATCTGATGTAGCATTGAAGCGATATAGAGTATATTCAAAATCAGCGTCTAATAAGGAGGTTAAATCAAGTAACTGTTTTACTTTACCTTGACCATACATAGTTAATGCATCAACCATAGGCAAATCTAATCTATCGGCGAGCGTTACGATATTAACAGGTGGTTTGGGTTGCGCTGTGCTAACTTCAGTTTGCGCGTAGAATGAATGGGCAACAATAGCAAGTGCTGTTACAGCAATATTAATGATCAAAAAAAGAGGCAGTAGGCCTTTTACCGGTGAAGAGAATTTACTCTGCATTTAACGTTCCCTGGTTGGTATATTTAAATACAATAAGTCTTTATTGTATTATTGCAGTAATCGTAACATTTACGAAAAATAATTCACTACGTTTTTAGTCTGATTTAGTTATATTTATTTATAGCTATAGTCTGCTTTGTGGTAAAAATGAACGTTATTAATAAAAAACGTACTGAGTTGTCTGAAAACCGTTCAAACAGTTATAAAGAAGAAAAAAAAAGTTGACTTGTAAGGGCAAAACTCGTTTAATACGCCGCACGCCCAGATAGCTCAGTCGCTAGAGATGAGTGGGGATTGCATTAAAAATCCTTTAAGATTTTTAATTAGCACTGTTTAAGTGCCTCGATAGCTCAGTTGGTAGAGCAGAGGATTGAAAATCCTCGTGTCCCTGGTTCGATTCCGGGTCGAGGCACCATTTATTAAAGTAGTGGTGTTTAATCAACAGTTTAAACATTATTACGCGTGCCTTAGCACACAGTTTTGTGTGCCGACTTAGCTCAGCTGGTAGAGCAACTGACTTGTAATCAGTAGGTCAACCGTTCGACTCGGTTAGTCGGCACCATTTATTTAAAGTAGTTTGAAAAGAAAGCTGTAATCAGTAGTCTGTTCAAATTACCCGTCGACTCGGTTAGTCGGCACCATTTATAAAGCTAAAAGTTAAATAATTATTTTATTTTTAGTTAGCACAGTTTATGTGCCTCGATAGCTCAGTCGGTAGAGCAGAGGATTGAAAATCCTCGTGTCCGTGGTTCGATTCCGCGTCGAGGCACCATTTACTTTAAGTTCTCAATCTTTAAAATTGAACGTGCCTTAGCACACAGTTTTGTGTGCCGACTTAGCTCAGCTGGTAGAGCAACTGACTTGTAATCAGTAGGTCAACCGTTCGACTCGGTTAGTCGGCACCATTTATAAAGCTAAAAGTTAAATAATTATTTTATTTTTAGTTAGCACAGTTTATGTGCCTCGATAGCTCAGTCGGTAGAGCAGAGGATTGAAAATCCTCGTGTCCGTGGTTCGATTCCGCGTCGAGGCACCATTTATTGAAAAGCCTTGCTTATGCAAGGTTTTTTTATTTTAAGTGCTTTATAAAAGTTCTCAATCTTTAAAATTGAACGTGCCTTAGCACACAGTTTTGTGTGCCGACTTAGCTCAGCTGGTAGAGCAACTGACTTGTAATCAGTAGGTCAACCGTTCGACTCGGTTAGTCGGCACCATTTATTCAAAAGCCTCGCTTATAGCGAGGCTTTTTTGTTTTCAACTTGAGAATTAAAAATACCCATAGTTAAGAGCAAAGCAACTGACTTGTAATCAGTAGTCTGTATAAGTTATCCGTTCGACTTAGTTAGTCGGCACCATTTATTCAAAAGCCTCGCTTATAGCGGGGCTTTTCTGTTTCTATATGTCTAATACCAATCCGCAATAATACTTAATTAATTTGAGTGATTAAATCTGCCGTTAACTGCGTTAAAAATTTCTGATATAGGACAAAAATAACGAAATTTTTGCCTTGTTATCGACACGATTTTCTTACCTCAAAATAGATCACTTAATTAAGCGAATTGGTATAATCTCTTAGACACACTACAAAAAGTTAATTTTTTATTATTAAAAATTGCTGATCATTTGCTCATTTTTACCGTATAACTGGCTATTATGTTAGTTCATCGCTAGCTATGTAATGTTATGTAAAGTAGGTTGAGCAAAAGTTGCCAAAGTGCTTGAATTACGTTCATAAATAGCAGTAATTTAGGTTTAATTATGATTTGGCAATGCAAGCCAACCCTATTGGCAATTAGTGTGATGCTGCTTAGCGGCTGTGCGAGTGATTTTAACTCGTCGCAGCGCATGCAAGCGCCTAATAATATGCCACATCAATGGCAGCAAGAAGCATCAAGCTCGGTATTAAAAGTACAAGAGCAATGGCTTACACAACTACAAAACCCTACGCTTAACAAATTTGTACAACAAGCACTTAAAAATAACCAACAGCTTTTACAAACTAGTTACGATGTAGAAATTCAAAAACAACAGCTTATAGTATCGGGTGCTGCGCTTTGGCCTAGCCTCGATTTATCAACGCGTACTAGCCGTAGTAAAGACAACCGCCCAGTGAGTTACGATAATGCAAGTTCAGTGAGTCTAGAGCTAACTTATGAGGTGGACTTATGGGGCAAGCTTTCTGATTCAAAGCGTGAAGCTAACCTTACTTATTTAGCGCAACAGGCACGGTTTGAGCAAGCTAAACAGCAACTCGTTGCTGATGTGGTAACAGGCTGGTTTGATGTTGTTACATCGCAACAATTACTCGATTTATTTAAACGTCGCGAAGCCAACGCACAGCAAAACCTAGATATTATCGAGTCTGGCTATCGCCAAGGTATAAACGAAGCACTCGATGTATATTTAGCCCGTAATGAGCTCAATACTGAACGCGCTCGCATTGCCACTCAAACGGCAAACCTATCGGCTTCAGCACGTGTACTTGAGCGTTTACTGGGTGAATACCCAAAAGGTGCCATTACTGCTAGTAGCGACTTACCCGTTATTAATACCGATATTCCACTAGGCTTACCTTCTGAACTTATAACACGTAAACCTACGCTGCGAGCAAGTTGGTATGATCTTTTAGCCACCGACGCTTCATTGGCGTATGCGCACAAACAACGCTTTCCAAGTTTAGATTTAACAGCTTCACTAAGTGATAGCACCGACAGAGTAAGCGACTTGTTTTCTCCATCAAGCCTTGCATGGTCGTTATTAGGTAGTATTTCAGCACCACTTTTTGAGGGCGGACGCTTAAAAGCGAATGAAGAAATAGCGCGCCTTAATACTCAAAAGCAAGAGCAACTTTATTTGCAAACGCTTTACGATGCATTTGGTGATGTAGAAAATGCGATTTCACAGCAGCAGTCTCTTAAATCACAATATAGCAGCACCCTTGAGGCGCAAGAAAACGCACTTGCAGCAGAGCAGTTGTCGTTTGAGCAATATCAAAGTGGCTTGGTAACTTACACTACGGTGCTTGACGCACAAGATAGGTCTTTCGATGCACAAAGCTCCTTAATCGACATTAAAAACCAATTAATAGCTAACAGAATTAACTTACACGTTGCCCT
This sequence comes from Pseudoalteromonas arctica A 37-1-2, assembly GCF_000238395.3. GTDB lineage: Bacteria > Pseudomonadota > Gammaproteobacteria > Enterobacterales > Alteromonadaceae > Pseudoalteromonas > Pseudoalteromonas arctica. Next base: position 3,205,461 of record NZ_CP011025.1, on the reverse strand, counting down.
TGGTGGTGATTTTGCAAAGCCCTCAAGTGAACTAAAGAGCAATAATGATGAAAACTAAAACAGCAAAAATTATTATTCCAGCGGTGGTTATTATTGCCACTATTTTAATTGTTATGTTTATTAAAGGTAATCCGCCAGAGGCTAAACGCTTTGGCTCACCTCCTAAAGCATCAATAAGTGTGGCTGCGCTTGAGCTTAAACCACAAAATTACCAAGTGATGATTGATAGCTACGGTACGGTAAAACCACGTACACAAAGTTTATTAGTTGCTCAGGCATCTGGGCAAATAATTGAAGTAAGTGATGACTTTAGAGAAGGCGGCTTTTTTGAAAAGGGCGACGTACTTTTAAAGCTAGACGATAGAGATCATCAAGCTGAAGTTAAATCTGCTCAAGCCAATTTATTAACGGCAGAGCAAGGCTTATTAGAAGAAAAAGCGCGTGGACAACAAGCTATTACTGATTGGAAACGCCTTGGCGGCTCAAATCAGGCAAGCAGCCTAGTACTGCGTGAACCACAACTTGCAGCAGCCGAAGCAGAAGTTTTATCGGCGCAAGCAGTACTTGAAAAAGCCATGCTTGATTTAGAGCGCACTAAAGTAACCGCGCCATATGCGGGTCGTATACTTAGCCGTAGTGTTGATTTGGGGCAAGTTGTTACTAACAATACCCAGCTTGCCACTATTTACGCAATCGATAGCGTAGAGATTCGTTTACCGATTAAAAATAAAGATCTTCCGTTCGTAAATTTACCTGAGCAATATCGTGATGGCGCCAAAAATCAAGCAGGTTCAATTGTTAAATTTACCTCTGACTTAGTGGGTGAGCAAACGTGGCAAGGGCAGCTAGCGCGTACCGAAGGTGCTATAGATGAAGGTGCACAACAGCTTTACGTAGTTGCTAAAATTAACGACCCATATAAAGCAACGGCTAATAACCAGTACCCGATAAAAATAGGGCAATACATAAAGGCGCAAATTACCGGTAAAACAGTTCCTAACGCACTTATAATCCCTAACAGTACAATATATCAAGGGACGTATGTTTATGTTGTTGAAGAGGGTGTACTTAAGCGTAAAGACATTACACTTGCTTGGCAAAATGCGACACAAGCGATGATAAAAACGGGATTAAATCCAAATGATAAACTGGTTATTACTCCACTAGGGCAAGTGAGTTCTGGTACTCAGGTAAGTATTTTAGGCGAACAAAGCACAGAGCAACCTAAAAGCCGAGGAGCTAATGGGCAAGGTAAAGGAAAGCGCCCGACGCCAGAGCAGCTTGAGCAAAAAGCAAAAGAGCAGGGTATTAGTGTTGAAGAGCTAAAAAAACGCCGCGCAGCAAAGCAAGGAGATAAGCCATGATCGCTTGGTTTGCCAAAAACCATGTTGCTGCTAACTTATTGCTAGTAACGCTGTTACTGTCGGGACTTTTTAGCTTATCAAGCAAAATACCGCTTGAGGTATTTCCTTCATTCGAAACTGACATGATAAGCGTAAATGTAAGTTTGCGTGGTTCAACACCAGAGGATGTAGAGCAAGGTGTAACTATACGAATAGAAGAAGCAGTGCAAGATTTAGAGGGCATAAAGCAAATATTTAGTCGCTCTTCTGAAGGTTCAGGCTCTGTGACAATAGAGGTGGAAAGCGGCTACGACCCTCGTGAGCTTTTAGCTGATATAAAAAGTCGTGTAGACGCAATTAACACTTTTCCAGCCGATGCTGAAAAGCCGATAGTAGCGCTTGCTGAGCGAATTCGTGAAGTTATCGCGGTTACCGTATCGAGTGACTATGGCGAAAAAGAAACCCGCGAATACGCAGAAACAGTACGCGATCAAATCCTACGTTTACCTAATGTAACGCAGGTAGAGCTAAGTGGCGTTCGTGATTACGAAATAGCCATTGAAGTAAGCCAAGATATTCTTCGTCAGTACGATTTAAGCTTGGCACAAATATCGAGTGCTATTTCTAACTCAAGCTCAGATATTTCTGCTGGTAACTTAAAAACAGAAGGCGGAGACGTACTTATAAGCTCTAAAGGGCAAGCATATCGTAAAGATGAATTTGCCAGTATTGTTGTTAAAAACCAAGCCGATGGCACTATTATTCGCTTAGGTGATATAGCGACTATAAAAGATGATTTTGAAGAAACACCAGTACGTACTCGCTTTAATGGTAAGCAAGCTGCATTTATCGACGTATATCGAATTGGTCCACAAAGTGCGATTACAGTTGCTGACGATGTTAAAAACTACATAAAAGAGCAACAAAGCTCTCTCCCGCAAGGGTTTGAACTAAGTTACTGGGATGATGATTCGGAGCTGGTTAAAAGTCGTATTTCGACCCTTACTACCAATGCTTTACAAGGCGGTATTTTAGTACTGGCTTTACTTACTTTGTTTTTACGCCCTGCAATTGCATTTTGGGTATTTATTGGTATTCCGGTTTCGTTTATGGGCGCGTTTATAGCGATGCCTATTTTTGGCGTAACCCTTAATATTATGAGCTTATTTGGCTTTATATTGGTACTGGGGATTGTTGTTGATGACGCCATAGTTACCGGTGAAAACGTCTACACCCATCTAAAAACGGCTAAGTCGGGCGAGCAAGCCGCAATTTTAGGTACTCAGGAAGTAGCAACACCAGTAACATTTGGTGTGTTGACTACCGTTGCTGCCTTTTTACCTTTGGCCTTTATTGAAGGGGCGCGTGGTGCCTTGTTTGCACAAATACCGGTAGTGGTTATTCCGGTATTATTGTTTTCATTGATTGAATCTAAATTTGTACTACCAGCACATTTAAAATATATAAAACTACGCCACGAAAAAGGCGAACCTTCAAAGTTTGATGTTATTCAACAGCGTTTTGCAGATGGATTTGAAAACGCGATTTTAAAATACTATCAACCCACTTTAAATTTAGCACTGCGCCATAAATTGGCTTCGGTAAGCTTGTTTATTGGTGTATTTGTTATAATTTTAACCATGATCACCAGCGGTTGGACTAAGTTTGTATTTTTCCCGCGCATACCAAGCGAAACAGTCCGCGTTAACTTAACACTACCAACAGGTACACCGTTTGAAGTAACGAATAAATACGTAATTGACATGTCGCAAAAGGCGCAGCAATTACAAGAAAAATACCGCGATCCAGATACTGGCGAAAGCGTTATTTTAAATATATTAGCCACAACAGGCGGGCGTGGTGGTGTATCTAATTCAGGCTCTGTACGCTTTGAAATAACACCGGCTGAAAAGCGTGAATCAGACATAGGATCACGAGAACTTGCCAGCGAATGGCGCGATTTAATTGGTGTGATACCAGGCGCCGAAAGTTTAACGTTTAGAGCCGAAATTGGCCGAAGTTCAGACCCAATTGATGTTCAGCTTAGCGGCACTTCGTTGACTATTTTACAAGACGTGGCTGATCACATTAAAACCCGTTTATCGACCTATCCAACGGTATTTGATATTGCCGATAGTATGTCCGACGGTAAAGAAGAGTTACAAATAGAGCTTACGCAACAAGGTTTGGCGCTGGGCTTAAATAGAGTCAATGTAGCTGGACAAGTACGTAACTCGTTTTTTGGCTCGCAAGCACAACGTATTCAGCGAGGCAGAGACGATGTACGTGTAATGGTACGCTTACCTATAGATGAGCGCCGCTCTGTAGCTGACCTACAAAACATACTTATAAATACGCCTGATGGAGGCTCAGTGCCTTTATCGCACGTGGCAACACTTACTGCTGGGCAAAGTCCATCAACTATTAATCGAATAGACCGTTACCGCACATTAAACGTAACAGCCGATATCGAAAAAAATAATACCAACATGACCATACTGCAGGCTGACCTAACGGAGTATTTAGATGGGTTAATGCAGCAATATCCTGGAGTAGATTACAAACTAGAAGGTGAGGCTAAAGAGCAAAGAGAGTCGTTTGGTTCGTTGGCTTGGGCACTTGTGTTTGTATTTTTTATTATTTATGCGCTATTAGCAATACCGCTTAAATCTTACTTACAACCAATCATAGTAATGAGTGTAATCCCATTTGGCATGATAGGTGCTGTAGTAGGGCATTGGATTATGGGAATGGACTTAACTATTATGAGTTTACTCGGTATGCTTGCGCTAACCGGGGTGGTGGTAAATGATTCGCTTGTACTCGTTGATTTTATTAATAAAAAGCGCAGTGAAGGTGGTAAAGTTCTCGATGCTATAAAAATTGCAGGTGCATCACGTTTTCGCCCTGTAATGCTAACTAGTTTAACGACCTTTATTGGCTTAATGCCATTACTGTTTGAAAAAGCGACTCAGGCACAGTTTTTAATACCAATGGCGGTGAGCTTAGGGTTTGGGATTATTTTTGCAACTTTCATTACTTTATTGTTAGTACCAATAAACTACATGCTAATGGAGCGTTTTCAAAGTTGGTTTAAATAACTTCACTCTTAAATACGTGATTATTAAAGCTGTAGGTAAGTAATTACCTGCGGCTTTTTTTATAAGCTAAAAAGTAATATTAGACAATTGAAGATAAGTGAATAAAAAATTTAGATAAATATAAGAGTAAACAGGAAGGTTAATTTTTTTGATAAAGCCTTTTAAAGGCGAGGGTTTGCTAAAAAGGTGTTCCCCAAGATACGGTACTCGGTTTCAGTCCTGAAACCAGAAGGTTTCAGGGCGGGAATCTGCGGTTTACCGTAGGCTTCTCGGTACATGCCGAGCCTGCACAATAGTAGACGAACAGAAACCCTGGTATAAA